>JAAEZL010000314.1:0-417 GCA_018222875.1 Algicola sp. | reverse complement strand
CTTTTGCAGAACCTGTTCCCCAAGATTTTATTCCAGTTATATCTTCCCATTCAATAAGTCCAACACTTGTTGCGTTTGAGTTGTCAATAATTCCATCATCATTTAGAGTCAAACCTGCTTTTCCACTAAAAACTTTTTTAGCAATAAAAACAAAACAAAGTCCAAAGAATAAAACTCCAGCTATTCCACTTATAAAAACAATGTTTTTCGGATAGCGAATAGAAGCAAATCTTTCAGGTTCAATAATTCCCCAAGCTCCACCAATAACAAATGCTAAAGCTCCAATCATAAGCAATATGATTTTCGTTTTGCTCAATGGTATCTTAATTTCAGTCATTTGCGGTAGTTTGGTAAATGTGTTACAACGAGTTTGTATAAGGTTTGTTGCGGAATTTCAGTCTTGCGTTTTTAAGCAAG
>JAAEZL010000313.1 GCA_018222875.1 Algicola sp. | reverse complement strand
GTCATTTTTATACATAATGTTTAAAATTATGTAGCCTTTATTCAGGACGGGTCAAAATTGCATACAACGTAATTGTGTATGATTTGTTGCGGAAAGAGCTTTAGCTATTTTAGCTTAGGCTGAGTCGCTTGCGACGAAAACTCCGCTGGAGAAAAATAGCAAGGCTCTGACTTGCCAATTTTCCAATTAGTTAAATATACAAATTGTGGGAGAATTTCCTCGTCTTAACCAACAAAGCATTAATTATACACGTTGTTGTGCATAGTGCTTATCACGTTCTGCTTGGTTTTCCGATGTTTGTTGTTTAGTTAAGATGTGAGTGTTGGCAAGACATACTCTTTTACAGTTTTGGCGAGTTTGGATGATGCGAATGTAAATGTGTATGGCTTTAGCGTTGGCGTTTCGATTATAAATTATTCAAATTTGCACAATTTTTTTTTCCGTTTTCAATTTCAATCAATCCCAACTCATTTTCTGCAACCTAACTGCATTTAAGATTGCCAACAATGCCACACCAACATCTGCGAAAACTGCTTCCCACATTGTCGCTAATCCACCAGCTCCTAAAATCAAAACAATGACTTTCACTCCAAACGCTAAAATTATATTCTGCCAAACAATTTTTCGTGTGGAACGACTAATCTTAATAGCCCTCACTACTTTTGATGGTTGGTCAGTTTGAATAATGACATCTGCTGTTTCAATAGCTACATCACTACCTAAACCACCCATTGCAATACCAACGTTACTTACTGCTAAAACAGGCGCATCGTTAATACCATCACCAATAAAAGCTACTTTATTTTCAGGATTCTTCTTTAAAATTTCTACTTCCTTTAATTTATCTTCTGGTAGTAAACCACCTTTAGCATTTTCGATATTCAACTCTTTAGCGACTTGTTGAGTTATAGAATCTTTATCACCAGAGAGCATCATAATTTTCTTAATTCCTACTTTGTGTAATTCTGTAATAGTTTCTTTTGCATCCTCTTTTAATTCATCTGCTATGACTACATAACCTGCAAATTGATTATTGATTGCAACTAATACTATAGATTCTACAATAGATTCCGTTTCAGTTGGAATATCAATACTATTGGCAGTCATTAAGGCTTTGTTACCTACTAAAACAGTTTTATCGTTTACTATACCTTTTAATCCTTTACCAGCAATTTCAGAAACTTCTGTTGCTTCATAGCTATTTTCAGTTCCTTTATATACCATTATGGCTTTAGCTATTGGATGCGTGGATTGCTCTTCCATAGCCATTAAATACCTCATAAAATCAGATTCATCCCAACCAATAGTTTTTATTTCTTTGATTTTAAATACACCTTTGGTAACTGTACCTGTTTTATCCATTACCAATGTATTTATCTTAGTCATAGCGTCTAAAAATGAAGCACCTTTAAATAAAATACCATTCTTTGAAGCTACACCTAAACCACCAAAATAACCTAAAGGGATTGAAATTACCAACGCACAAGGACAAGAAATCACCAAGAAAATCAATGCTCTGTATAACCAATCTCTAAATACATAATCATCTACAAAAAAGTAAGGAATGAATGTCACGCCAATAGCCAAAAACACAACAATTGGTGTGTAGATACGAGCAAACTGTCTGATAAATAATTCTGTCTTCGATTTACGAGCTGTAGCATTTTGAACCAAGTCTAATATTCTCGCAATAGAACTGTCTTCAAACTTATTGG
>JAAEZL010000113.1 GCA_018222875.1 Algicola sp. | reverse complement strand
GAGTAGATAATTAGAAAATTGAGATGTATTTATTGCGTTATGTTTAAACTGTAATGGCGAAAACGCCTTTTGCTTTAAATCAATTAATACGGAAACAGATTTATCGCTGTTCGAGATGTTCAGTAATTTTTCGACCTCAGGATGTATTGTTTTTTTGTCAAAAGAGGCTTCAACCAGGTTTAGTCTGTTTGAAATAAATAAAATGCTGTCGGTCACAGACGAATAAAAAATAGCATCATTAATGTTGAGTCTTGTGATGGACTTATCTTTTGACGTAAATGTTTCAGAAATTAAATTAGGAATAGAATCTAACTCAAAAACTGAAGTTTTATAGTTTGTGATGAAACTGATTTCTAAACTGTCATTGTTGTCTTTAGATAAGGCTATGTAGCATTCACTTTCAGGCTTTAGAAAAGCCATAGGTTTTATGTTATGGTTGAAATTCTGAATCTCAGAATAATTTAGAAGCTCTTGGATTAATGAATTTGTTTTAACTGCACTTTTTAAACTTTCTAAAGAATTAGTTTTAATAATGACCGAAGAATTTTCGGGAATGTAACTAAGAAGGTCAGATGCTGTATTTTTATCACTCCTACAACTGAAAGTGAAAATGCACAAGACGATTAGCAACCAAATGTTTTTCATTGAAAAAGGTTTTTACAAATATAAAAAGTTACAGTTCTAATTTTAATTGTTCTGGCAATAATCTAAAAGATTTTCTATGGTATTTCGTAATGCCATATTTTTGAATTGCCAGTCTGTGTTCTTTGGTAGGATAGCCTTTATTTTTAATCCAGTTATACATTGGGTATTCCTCATGAATTTCGGCCATGTAAGCATCTCTGTAAGTTTTAGCAAGGACTGAAGCAGCTGCTATTGAAAGAAATTTACGATCACCTTTAATTATGGTCTGGTGAGGTATAGAATGGTATGGCTTAAATTTATTACCATCAACAATTATAAAACTTGGCTGCGGATTTAACTGTTCAATCGATTTGTGCATTGCCAAAATTGAAGCGTTTAAAATATTGATTTCATCGATTTCCTCCTGAAAAACATGAGCTACAGCAAACGTAATAACGTTTTCCTCGATGATGGGTTTTAGATACTCTCTTTTTTTTTCTGAAAGTAGTTTAGAATCATTCAGAGTATTATTAATGAAATGATCAGGTAAAATAACTGCTGAGGCCGTTACAGGACCAGCCAGACAACCTCTTCCTGCTTCATCTGTTCCACATTCTAAATTTAATTTTGAAAAGTTAGCTAAAAGACTCAATTATGTTAAAGTTTGGACAAAGTTAAAATTTTAACGCAACCATTCATAAACTAATGCATCTTAATGTTAGTGAAAGCATTGATTGTGCAATTATTTAATGAACATTTTAATTGTTAGGTTGTTAACATTTTTTTGGCAAAAATACTTGTTTATTTAATATATTATTAAGATGTTTGCGCTAGACTAACTCAAATAATTGTTTTATGAAATTAAAGTTAACATGGTTAATGACGCTTTTTATGGCGTTTGTGATGCAATTTTCTTTTGCACAAGAGAAAACAATCACGGGAACAGTTACATCAGCAGCCGATGGTTTACCATTGCCTGGTGTGAATGTAATTGTGCAAGGGACTTCAAGAGGAGTTCAAACAGATTTTGATGGTAATTATACCATTAAAGCGAGTACTGGAGAAACATTAGTTTTTTCATTTTTAGGTATGAAAGAAGCGACTGCTACAGTTGCTGCTAGTAATACAATTAATATGGTAATGAGCGAGGATGTAGAAACCCTTGAAGAAATTGTCGTAGTAGGATTCAGTTCTAAATCTAGAGATGAACTTACTTCTGCAGTATCAAACGTTACTAGTGAAGATTTACAAAAAATTGCACCATCGGTAAGTATCGATAACATGCTTCAAGGTGTTGCTGCTGGTGTTCAGGTAACTGCACAAAACGGTAAGCCTGGTCAAACAGCGTTTATTAGAGTACGTGGTATTGGTTCGATCAATGCTGGTAACCAACCATTATATATTGTGGATGGTGCTCAGGTAAACGAAAATGACGTTAACGCTATTAATCCAAATGATGTTGAATCTGTAAGTGTCTTGAAAGATGCTGCATCAACTTCTATTTATGGTGCTCGTGGTGGTAATGGTGTTGTACTTATTACTACAAAACGTGGTAAAAAAGGAAAAGACGCTGTTATTAAGGTGAGCTCAAGATTAGGTCGTAGCAGAAAAGTTAGAGATAACTTTACGATGATGAATTCAGCTCAAAAACTTCAATATGAAAGAGAGCTAGGAATTGGAACAGGAGCTTCTCTTGCTTCTAATGCTGAGTTAAATGCATTACTTGCTTTAGATCACGATTGGCAAGACGATTTATTGCAAGATGGTTTGCAACAATCTTTTTCATTGTCGATTTCTGGTGGTGAAGAGCGTATGCGTTACTTCTTCTCTTTAGGATACGATGAAGATACAGGTATCGTTAGAGATATTGATGGTTATAACAGATCATCAGGACGTTTAAATGTTGATTATGATGCTAAGCCATGGTTAACTGTTGGAACAAGTTTATCTTTCTCAAGTATTGAGCAAGGTGATCCAAGAGATAGAAACAACGTACAAAACCCGTTTAGAGCAATGTACGATTACAATCCTTATGAGCCTTTCTACAGAAGAGACGAAAACGGAAATGTAATTTTTGATGCTAACAATCAACCTGTATTAAATCCAACTTCTGCTGGTTACCCAGTATCAAGCGAGTTAAGAGAGAACTTAACATCTAGATTTAACCACAGATTTTTAGGTAACTTTTATTTAGATTTTAAATTACACGAAAACGTAAAATTCTTAACTCAGGTATCTGGTATTTATGATCAGTTTAGAAGAGATAATTACTTACAACCAGGATCTACTTTAGATTTAATTGTTAATGGTAATGTTCCAACTGGTGATAAAACAGATAGTGGTTCGTTTGATTTTACTTATACTTGGTTAAATAAAGCGACATACTCAAATACGTTTGGAGAGAAGCATAACTTAGAAGTGACTGCTTTAACAGAATACGTTAGAAATAACTTCAGATCATACTTAGCTTCTGGTACAGGATTTGTAATTGGAGGTCCTTCAGTATTAGACGTTTCTGCTGCTCCTGATACCGTTGGAGGTACACGTAGCGAGAATGCTTTATTCTCTGTCGCAGGTAACGTAGATTATAACTATGATAACAGATATATCGTTACTGCAACGGTAAGACGCGATGGTTCATCTAAGTTTGGTGCTAATACGAAGTATGGTACGTTCTTTAGTGGTTCTGTTGCTTGGAACATTAATAATGAAGCTTTTTTCAAGAGTAATACAATTAATACATTAAAGCTTAGAGCTTCTTATGGTACTTCTGGTAATGACCAGATTGGTAACTATCAGCCAATTACTACTTACGGTTTCGCAGCTTATAATGGTTTAAATACATTAGAGCCACAAAACTTTGGAGATCCTAACTTAGGATGGGAAGAGAATACAAACTATGGTATTGGTGTTGAATTTGGATTGTTTAATAACAGATTAAGAGGTTTAGTAGATTACTACAACAGAACAACATCTGAATTATTATTAAATGAGCAATTGCCGTTCTCAGTAGGTGGACCAACAGTAACTGGTAACTTAGGTGAAATGGTAAACAAAGGATGGGAATTTGAATTAGCTGGTGATGTTATCAGAACTGAAGATTTCAGATGGTCACTTAACGCTAACGTAAACTTATATGACAATGAGGTTACTAAATTAGTTAACCCTGATGATCCTAATACTGAAGATAATGAAAGTGATTTGTTTACATCTGCTAACTTCTTCTCTGTATTAAGAGTAGGTGAAGAGGTAAACACATTCTTCTTAACACGTTATGCTGGAGTTAATCCTGCAAATGGTGAGGCGTTATACTTAGATACTGATGGAAATGTAACTAACGTTGCTGCTGGTAACGAAGTTGCTTTATCTGGAAAGTCTCCTTTTGCTGATATGGACGGAAGCTTTGGTACAAGTGTACAATATAAAGGATGGGATTTAAATGCGAATTTCTACTGGAAAGTTGGAAATTACATTTATAACTTAGTTGAACAAAACATGTTAGCTGATGGTGATGGTGTTGAAAGTCAAAACCAAAGATTAGATGCATTTAACTACTGGAGAAACCCAGGAGATACAAATGTATTGCCAAGACCTTCTTCGGCTGGTTTTGCTGCTGATGCAAATCAAACTTCTGATAGATTCTTACAGAAAGGTGATTACATCAGATTACGTTCAGTACAACTTGGATATACGTTGCCTAAGCGTTTTACAGATGCAATGGCTTTAGATAACGTGAGAATTTATGCAGCAGGAACAAACTTATGGACATATGCACCTGAATTTAAAGGTGATCCAGAAGTAGGTATTGGTTCTGGTGAAACTCAAACTGCAGGTACAATTCCTGGCGAGTTTGCTTTATATAGTTATCCTACAACGGCTACTATAGCTGTTGGATTTGATATTCAATTTTAATAAATATGAAAAAGATGAAAAAATACACAATAATTTTAAGCACGATATTCGCCATGGCATTCATGAGCTCGTGTGATCAAGATAACCTAAATCTTAACCCCTTTAATTCTGTGGGTGTAGATGTGGCATTAAACACTCAAGGTGATTTTGATATTGCTGTAAACGGACTTTACAGTATGATGATTGAT
Organism: Algicola sp.; assembly: GCA_018222875.1. Taxonomy (GTDB): domain Bacteria; phylum Bacteroidota; class Bacteroidia; order Flavobacteriales; family Flavobacteriaceae; genus Psychroserpens. The sequence goes on along the minus strand of JAAEZL010000113.1, from coordinate 5,124 downwards.
GAGCAATATTACGGAGCAGACTTTTTGTCCTTTCCAGATGTATTAGCAGATAACTTAATCATCAATTTAGATGCAAGACAAACTCAAAGATCTACCTTTGAGTGGAGATATAATCCAAATGATACAAGAGGTGCTTTTATGGCCGATGCTTATGACGTAGTTCAGCAAGCTAACTTTATCCTTGAGAATATAGATAAGTTGCCTGCTGGAGCGGCAAAAGATAATGTTGAAGCACAAGCTTTAGCTGCAAGAGCACTGGCACATTTTAATCTTAACAATGTGTTTGGTATGATTCCAACTCAAGAAGCTGGTGCAAATGCTTCTTTAGGAATTTCGTTAAACTTTTCTTCTGATATACGTCAAACTTTAGCTAGAAATACAGTTGAAGCTGTATATACCTCTGTTATCAATGATTTAGAAGAAGCTTCTGGAAAGATTTCTGCATCAAATGGAATTGAGCGTTTCAATCCTGATGCAATCAACGGAATCTTATCAAGAGTATATCTTTACAATGGAGAGTGGCAAAATGCTGTTAATGCCGCAAACGCGGTAACTGCTTCAGTGTCTGAATTTGGTAACTTTACAGGGATTTGGGATGACTCAAGCGATGACGGTGTTTTATTTAAGTTAATCAACAGAGATGCTGATACTGATATTTCAACTGCTGTTCCTTACAACCAGGTATTAACTGCTGGGATTTTCTCAGAGTATGTAGTTGATTTTGGTTTCTTTAACTTATACAGCGATCAGGACGTAAGAAAAGGTGCTTTTATTGAAACGTCTGCTTTTGAAGGAGATGTTTACAATCACGTAGTGATTCATAATAATAGCTCAATTAATATGGGTACTGGTGTTGTTGATATTAAAGTGATTAGAGCTGCTGAAGTACAGCTTAATAAAGCTGAAGCGTTAGCTAATATTGGAGGTCAAGATGCTGCAGCCTTAGCAGCCTTAGATTTAGTAAGAAACCAAAGATATGTTGTTAATCCAGGAGGAGGAGAAACAGGTCAAGCACTGAAAGATGCTATTCAGGCTGAGAGACGTTTAGAATTAGCTTTTCAAGGTCATAGATTCTTTGACATCAAACGTCAAGGTGATGCAATTACAAGAACTAATGCAGGACAGTTTGCAGACGGGACAGGTACACCACCATTATTCTTAACATTACCAGCAGGTGATTGTAAGTTTGAACTGGCAATTCCAGTTACGGAAATTAACGTGAACCCAGCTTCTACGCAAAACCCTTGCTATTAATTAAAAAAAAATAATTATGAAAAAATCGATTTTATTATTAACAGCAGTTGTTTTATCATTATTCATGTTTTCATGTGATGAGGAAAACGAAGATATACATGTGTATGATTCAGGTACAGTAACGTACTTTACAAATACATCAGGTAATTTATTTGTAACAGCTGATAACCCAAGTACTTCTATTGAAGTAGTATCTTCATCAACTTCTAGCTCTGCTAGAACATTCACAGTATCTGTCGATACCGATGCATCTACAGCAGTAGAGGGAGTTGAATTTACATTACCATCAAACACAGTAACTATACCAGCAGGATCATATTTTGGTACTCTGGAAGTTGGTGGATTATTTGACGGAGCTTTAGAAACTGGTTCTACATTAGTTTTAAACTTAAGTGGTGGTTCTACTGCCGGATTTGATACAACATTTAGCTTAGGGATTTTTAAGTTATGTGAATCTGATTTAGGAGGTATGTACGAAGTAACAACTACGTATGGTTACCATGACTTTTTACCAGATTTCAATCCGCATACTCAAATGATGGCATGGGAAGCATTAGGTGATGGTGTTTACTTTATACAAGATTTCTCTGGAGGTCTTTATGATGGTGGTCCTTACACAGATGCTTATGGAACTGGTCCAACTAGTATGGATGTAGAAGTTAATGATATTTGTGGTAACATTACTTGGAGTGGTCAAACTGATCCTTGGGGTGATATCTTACCTAATGGTACAAATTCAGTTGATCCAATGACAGGAGTTATTACGACATCATGGACTTGTACTGGTTATGGTGAAAATGGAGTTTCTGTTTACGTACCACAATAATTTTAATTTAAAACATAACAATTATGAAATATATATTCAATTTTAAACTTTTATTTATCGCTGCATTACTGGTATTTGTTTCTTGTGATAGCAAAGATGATGATACAAGTTTCTTAAATGACAGACAATCTGTTGCTTATTTCGTACCTGGAAATTCAGGAACGTTACAAGTATCTCCAGATACTCCATCTTCATCTTACGAAGTTATAGTTGGTGTTTCTGAAGCAAAACCATTTGCTAGAACATTTACATATACTGTTGATCCTTCTTCTACAGCAGTAGAAGGTGTAGACTTTACTTTATCTTCTAGTATGGAAGTTCCAGCTAACTCAATAGTTGGATCAATTACTGTAACTGCTCCTTACTCAGCTTCAACGCTTGCAGGGAAATCGTTAAAGTTAAACTTAACATCTGTTGAAGATTCTAAATTAGGAAACAGATTACAATTTAACTTAAACATTATTAGATTCTGTCCGTTAGAAGCAGACTTTACTGGTGAGTACATGATAGACTTCGTTTCTGGAGGTGTGCCTGCCGCAGGTAATGCTCCTGCTTTAGGAACTGGTATTGTTGTAGATGTTTTTGTAGGAGATACTCCAACAGAAAGAAGATTCAACGTTAAATGTTACCCTAGTTTTGGTTTTGGTAACCCACCAGTTGATTTCTCTTTTGGTTTAATCTGTGGTACTGTTTTAGCTAATGGAGTTCTTGAACCATCAGGTGTTGGATGTGGAGGATCAATTTCTTTTGGTCCAGCTATTAATCCATCTACTTATGATAATAATGATGATAGTTCTTTCGGTCTTACCTTTGTTGAAGACATTGAAGCTCAATGCCCAGGTAGTACAGGAGAACAAGAAACTGTTTATTCATTTACAAAACAATAAAATAATATAATTGTTTTACATAAAAAACGTCTAAGGTATTCCTTAGACGTTTTTTTATATATATCTTTTAAATTATTAATTTTTTAAGGATTAATTATTGGGATTAAAAGTATATTTGACCACTATGAGAATATTATCTTTCTTTTTTATTATGTTATTTGGTCTGTTCTCTTTTTCCCAAAATCAAGAGAAAAGACTTCAAGTTCAAAATGCATCCGTTTTGGATACTTCATCGTTTTCTAATTCAAAATCGAAAAGTGGTGATCTTTATAACGAAAAGGCTACCATTGACCAATATTTAATAATCTCCCATTTAAGAGATACCACTTACGTTGATACTACGTTGTCAATTCATAAAGAGTATAAATTTAATTATTTAAGAAAGGATAATTTTGAGTTAATATCGTTTTCGAATATCGGACAAACATATAATTCTTTAAGTAAAGACATCACAAGTAATTCAACATTACCGCTTTTTGGTTTAAGGGCTAGACATTTTAATTATATGGAGGTTGAAGACATTAATTATTATTATGTACCAACACCATTCACTGAACTTTTCTTTAAAACTGCATTTGAGCAAGGACAAGTATTAGATGCATTTTTCACTGTTAATACTTCTCCTCAGTTTAATTTTTCAATTGCATATAAAGGCTTAAGGTCGCTTGGTAACTATCAACATATTTTAACGAGTACAGGTAATTTTAGATTCACAACAAATTACCATACTAAAAATAATAGGTATAACTTAGTAGCGCATATGGTTACTCAGGACTTACTTAACCAAGAAAATGGTGGTATTAAAGATGAAGATATTGATAATTTTCAATCTGGAAATGAAGATTTCATTGATAGAGCGGTTTTTGATCCTCAATTCGAAAATGCCGAAAATATATTGCGAGGGAAACGGTTTTATTTAAATCACGAATATATAGTCGTTAAATCTAATGATTCAATTGCTAATAGTATGACTATTGGTCAAACCATCAATTTTGAGGATAAATATTATGAATATTATCAATCTCAACAAAATGATTTCTTTGGTGAATCATTTGTCAGTACAATTCTAGATAGAACTACTCTTGAAAATTTTCAGAATCGCTTTTATTTCAATTATAATAATTTTGTCTTAGGAGAATTTCAATTCAATTTTGACTATAATGATTTTAATTATGGTTACGATAATGTTACTGTTTTAAATAACGACATAATACCTAATAGAATAAAGGGTACTATACTAACAGTTGGAGCTAATTACAATAAGAAAATTGGTAAGCTTTATCTAAAAGGAGAATTATCAGCAAATATAAGTGGAGATTTTGATGGCAGTTTGCTTGTTGGTAGCGCAAAATATAAGTTTAATGATAACACTTTAATAAAGGCCCGATTGAAATTAAATTCATCAGCTCCCAATTATAATTATTTATTATATCAAAGTAATTACATTAATTATAATTGGTACAATAAAGACACTTTTGAAAACATAAACTCTAGACAGTTTGTTGTTGGTTTAAATTCATCTAAAATCGCAAATGTCACTTTAGACTATACTAATATAGACAACTATACTTTTTTCAGTAAGCTTGATGATGATTTAGTAAAACCATACCAAAGTTCTGAACAAATTGATTATTTAAAAGTTAAAGTTAGCAGAGAAATTAGATATGGAAATTTTGCATTAGATAATTCTATAATGTATCAGAATGTTTTAAACGGAAATCAAATTTTGAATGTTCCTGATTTTATTACTAGAAATACATTATACTATTCCAATCATTTTTTTAAAAAAGCGTTATTTCTCCAAACAGGTATAACTTTAAATTATTTCACTGAATATAATATGGATGCTTACGATCCATTGTTAGCTGAATTCTATGTTCAGAATAATACTAAGATTGGAAATTTTCCAAGATTAGATTTCTTCATCAATGCTAAAATTAGGCAAACGAGAATATTTTTTAAAGCTGAGCACTTCAATGCTGCTTTTACAGGATATAATTATTTTTCTGCTCCAAACTATCCATATAGAGATTTTGCTATACGTTTTGGTCTTGTTTGGGACTTCTTTTTATAGTATAAAACCTAAATATATTGAACGTTTTAATCCAAACCATAGAAATTATAAAAGCCTATTGTTTATAATTTGAGTTTACAAAT
>JAAEZL010000312.1 GCA_018222875.1 Algicola sp. | reverse complement strand
AATTCAGCTAAAAACCCTACCAAATCAACCTGGTGTATATCAGTATTTTGATAGTGATGGCAAGATTTTGTACATAGGTAAAGCCAAAAACTTAAAGAAACGCGTAAGCTCTTACTTCAATAAACAGCACGATTATGGTAAAACCAGAGTGTTGGTGAAAAAAATTGCAACTATAAAACATATTGTTGTTGATACCGAAACCGATGCGTTGTTGCTGGAAAATAATCTTATTAAAAAATACCAACCGCGTTACAATGTTATGCTCAAAGACGACAAATCTTACCCATGGATTTGTATTAAGAATGAGCGTTTTCCAAGAGTGTTTTCTACCAGAAGAGTCATAAAAGATGGTAGTGAGTACTTTGGTCCTTATACAAGTATGAAGACCGTTTCTACATTGCTTAACCTTATAAAAGGGCTTTTTCAATTAAGAACTTGCAATTATGATTTGTCACAGGAAAAAATTGATGCCAATAAATATAAAGTGTGCTTAGAATACCATTTAGGAAATTGCAAAGGTGCATGTGAAGGTTATGAGACCGAAACAGAGTATCACGCAAACATTGATGCTATAAAAGAAATTCTTAAAGGAAATTTTAAAGATTCGCTTTCGCAGTTTAAACAGCAAATGAAAGACTATGCCGAAGACATGCAGTTTGAAGAAGCGCAGAAAATAAAAGAAAAAATTGAAGTTTTAGAGAACTACCAGTCAAAATCTACTATAGTCAATCCAAAAATTAGCAATGTGGATGTGTTTAGCATTGTAAGTGATGAATCTTATGGCTATATCAATTTTTTGCAATTATCTTATGGGTCAATTATTCGTTCGCATACATTAGAAATTAAAAAGAAACTTCAAGAAACTGATGTTGAACTTTTAGAATTGGCAATTACCGAGTTAAGACAGCGTTTTAATTCAAAATCAAAAGAAATTTATGTGCCATTTAAGGTGAATATTGGAGAACATATAAAAACAACAATTCCTAAGCTAGGAGATAAAAAGCACATTTTAGACCTATCTCTTCGAAATGCTAAATATTACCGAATGGAACGCTTTAAACAGGTAAAAATCACAGATCCTGATAGACATGTTAATAGGATTATGGCACAAATGAAAGCCGATTTGCGTTTAAGTGAAGAACCTAGACATATTGAGTGTTTTGATAACTCAAACATACAAGGAACCAATCCTGTTGCAGCTTGTGTAGTGTTTAAAGATGGTAAACCAAGTAAAAAAGATTACAGGCATTTTAATATAAAAACAGTTGAAGGACCAGACGATTTTGCGTCTATGGAAGAAGTAGTGTTTAGACGATACAAGCGTTTGCTTGACGAAGATCAACCTTTACCACAGTTAATTGTTATTGATGGAGGGAAAGGACAACTCTCTTCTGCCTTAAAGAGTTTGGATGTATTAGGATTGAGAGGAAAAATAGCAATCATCGGAATTGCAAAACGTTTAGAAGAATTATTTTATCCAGATGATCCAATTCCCTTATATTTAGATAAAAAAAGTGAAACCCTAAAAATCATTCAACAATTACGTAACGAAGCACATCGTTTTGGAATAGAACACCACAGAAACAAACGTAGCAAAAGTGCTTTAAATACTGAGTTGGAAACCATTCCAGGAATTGGAGAAAAAACAGTTGTTGAGCTTTTAAAAACATTTAAATCGGCTCGTCGAGTATCTAATGCAAAATTAGATGAGTTAGAAGATGTAGTAGGT
>JAAEZL010000311.1:1348-1736 GCA_018222875.1 Algicola sp. | reverse complement strand
ATCGCAATTAGTGCGATTTCTTTTGCACAAGAATTGTGATTTGAGAAGGTGAGACTATCAGATTCAGTAGCACTTGAAAATCAAATGCAGCAACTGGCAATACACTGTGATACTCAAAACTTATCAGAATTAGACCTGTTTAAATTCCAGGTAATTAAAGGTGATTATGAGGATGCACTGCGTACAATTCAAAAAAAAATAAAAGAAACACCAATAGATCAACGACAGTATTTAGATGTATACGTGCATTATGTAGAGGCAAAGCTTTATAAGAATTTTAAAGATGCGTTTAAAAACTCTTACAGAAAATACGTAAAGAATTCTGATGACATACAAGTTCTTAACTTAGATAAGGCTCTGATAGTTAGAGATCCTACAGATTATTATG
>JAAEZL010000311.1:0-1338 GCA_018222875.1 Algicola sp. | reverse complement strand
TTATTATGTTAGTAATTTTAATACTACGTATGGTAATATTAAATCAGAAAAAATATCACAAGCAACTGCTACGGATTTAGTAAAAAAATATTTTTTAAGCACTGTATTTTCATCAACCAGAGCTATCTATTTTAAAGAAATAAAGCAAGACCATAAACGTAGGTATATCGTAAACGATAGTATTTTAATTCCTATGAAAGATGGTGCAGAAGTTTCAGTAGTATTAGTTCAGAAAAAGGGAAGTTCAACTACTAAAAAATCTGCAATATTAGTGTCTTCTATCTATACAGGTACAAATGTAGCTTCAGCAATGTTATCAGCATCTAAAGGCTATATAGGCGTTATTACTAATACAAGAGGAAAACGGTTGAGTAAAAGCGACATAAAACCTCTTGAATATGAACATACAGATGTTTATGAAGTGATTGATTGGATTAGTAAACAATCGTGGTCCAATCAAAAAGTAGCCATGTTTGGTGGTAGTTACAATGGCTTTACACAATGGGCTTCTATGAAACACAACGTGCATCCTGCATTAAAAACCATTGTACCCATGGTTGCTATTGCACCAGGAATTGATTACCCGATGGAAAATAATGTCCTACACAATTATTCGTATTCCTGGAATTTCTATGTCACCAATAACAAGTTTTTAGATTTTGAAGCTTCAAATAATTTTAATCGCTGGAATACCTTAAAAAACACCTGGTACAAAACAGGCGTTGCATTTAATAAGTTAGATAGTTTAGATGGACAGACAAATACATTATGGAATAGGTATATGCAACATCCTAGTTATGATGAGTATTGGAAGAACATGATTCCATATAAGCAAGAGTTTGCAAAAATTGACATTCCTGTTTTAACCATTACTGGTTATTATGATGACTCACAACGAGGCGCCATGTATTATTTCAATGAGCATTATAAATACGCAAAAAATCCAAATCATTATTTATTAGTTGGGCCATATGACCATTGGACTGCACAAACGAAGCCTGAAGAAAGCCTAAGAAATTACAAATTAGATACAGCTGCTTTGATAAACATTGAAGAGGATCTTATTTACCAATGGTTTGATTACATTTTAAACGGTAAAGAAAAACCTGGTATTTTAAAAGATAAAGTCAACTTTCAGGTTATGGATACAAACACTTGGATGCACAAACCAACTTTAAGTGCTATGACCAATGATACATTAACCTTTCATTTAAGTGCTGATAAAACCAACGATTTTTATGCTTTAAAATCGAAAGCAAATAACTCAGAAATTAAAATGTCTGTTGATTTTAAAGATCGAAAAAACATGACCAACACAGACTATTATCCTTGGCCTTT
>JAAEZL010000112.1:392-10119 GCA_018222875.1 Algicola sp. | reverse complement strand
TATTTGAAGAATCCGTCTGATTTCTTCGTCACGACCAATAACAGGATCAAGTTTTCCATCTTTAGCCAGTTGGTTTAAATTTTTTGCGTATTTATTGAGTGAATTGTAAGTGTCTTCCTGACTTTGAGACGTTACTCGATCTCCTTTTCTAAGTTCGTCAATAGCGGCTTTCAGACCTTTTTCGGTAGCACCTTGATCTTTTAGCATTTGAGCTATTTTACTATTCGATTTAAAAATCGCCAGAATTAAATGCTCTACTGAGACATACTCATCATTCATTTTTTTAGCAATAATAGAAGCTTCATTTAAAGCTTTACCAGCTTCTCTGGAAATCATAATATCTCCACCTGAAACTTTTGCAAAACTTTCAAGTTGCTTATCTAATGCTAATTTTAAAACATCGATATTGATGTTGAGTTTTTTCAACAGGAATGGCAACACGTTTTCATCCACGTCGAAAATAGCTTTAAAAATATGCTCATTTTCAATTTGTTGATGACCCAGACTTTGCGCAAGTTGCTGCGCTTGCTGGATGGCCTCCTGAGATTTTATGGTATAATTATTAAAATTCATAGTTAATTTATAGTGTTTTTAAATCTGTCATCCTGAACTTAACACAAGAATCTTTTACTAATCTTTAGATTCTTAGCTAAACTCTTAATAACATATTTTAAGTTTATAATCGCTTTACGAATGCATAATGACAATAATCTTACCAATTGCGAAACCTCTAAATTAAACGACAAAAAGTCATTTAAATCTTTGGTTTTAAAGACATTTTGTCTGTTTGCTTCTGTTTTTAACATTATGAATGCTTTTGTATCGCTTATGTATGGGTTAAATCTTAGTTTTTTTATAGTCTTAGCTATATTTTTGAAAAAATATCAAATATGCGCTATTTCTATTTCCTATGTGTTTTGTTTAGTATCTCTGTAAATTCTCAAACTGTTGAAGATGATTTTGAGGGTTCTGGAACAATTGCCTTTTGGTTTGGTGATGATTGTAACGTAGATAGTAACTATTCTAATCCCTATCAACAAAATAGTAATACATCAAATACAGTTTTAGAATATCATGATGTCGGTGGACAATATGCTAATGTACAGTTTGATGTCGATACGAATTTCAATTTAGCAATAAAGAATAGCTTCAGTTTAAAAATTTATGTACCCTCAAGTGGTTTAACAGGAAATCAAGCCAATCAAATTTCGCTAAAGCTTCAGAATAATAATTTAGAAATGCCATGGATGACACAAAGTGAAATCGTAAAGACAATAGCTTTAGATCAGTGGCAAGAGGTTGTTTTCGATTTTGAAAATGACGCTTATATAAACTTAGATCCTAGCTCACTACCACCAATACAACGGAGTGACTTTAACAGAGTTGTCATTCAGGTTAATGGTGAAAATAACGCAGATTTTGTTTTAGCTTATCTAGATGATTTTTTACATTTTGATACGGTAACTAACAATCCTGTTTATGATACTTTGGTTTGGTCTGATGAATTTGATGGTACAGGTGTCATCGATGGAACTAAATGGTTTCACCAAACACAGTTAATTGCAGGAGACAGTTGGGCAAATGGAGAACAGCAGCATTATACAAATCGTTCGGTTAATTCTTATGTAAATAGTGGAACACTAAAAATAGTAGCTAAAAGTGAAACATTTAACGATCAAGGTGTGACAAAACAATATACGTCTGCACGATTGAATTCTAAGTTTGCTTTTAAGTACGGACGCGTTGAAGTCCGTGCAAAGTTGCCGTCTATTGCTGGAACTTGGCCAGCGATTTGGTTGTTGGGAAAGACTATAAATGAAGATGGTGGTTTTTGGGATAATGAGGGCTTTGGTACAACACCATGGCCTTGGTGTGGTGAAATTGATATTATGGAGCCAAACGTGGCAAAAAATCAAATTTTAGGCACGTGGCACTGGGACAATGGTAATGGTTATGAGTATAACAGCAGTAGTGTTCCCATCGCAAATAATGAAACATCACAAAACTGGCACGTTTATGCTTTAGAATGGAATGAAGATGTCATGAAAATATACTTAGACAATGTTCTGGTTAACCAAATGTCAACATTTATGCCATTTGATGAGGAGTTTTATGTGTTGTTAAATGTTGCTATGGGTGGTTCTTTAGGAGGACCAATTGCTAATGACTTTAATGAAGATGCTATGGAAATAGACTATGTTAGAGTTTATCAGGAAAGCGCATTGTCTTTAACGGAAGTTGAGAATACTAAAGTCAGTTTTTATCCTAACCCTGTGCAAAATAAGTTGTACGTCGATACGCATCAGTTCCCTGAACAAAACACTATTTTACAAGTTTTAGATATTAAAGGTCGCATTATTTCCCAGAATAGTTACGAGTATAATGGTCAGAAATTTATATATGATACATCATCTTTACATTCTGGAATTTATATTATGATGCTTTCCTTTGAAAACGGAATTACAAATTCATTTAAGTTTATCAAACATTAATTTTGTAAATTTAAATAGATTAAAAGATATTTAAATTATGGGATTTTTAAATAATATATTCGGTTCTTCGGAACCAAAAGAAGAGAAGGTATTACCTTGGCAACCTTTGACAGAGGTTTCTCAATTGAAAGAAATTGAAGAGCGATCAAAAACCAAAACACAAGTCATTTTTAAACATTCAACACGATGCGGAATTAGCAGTATGGTAATGAATCAATTTGTGAGCATGTATGATGTAGATGCCAATTTAGATTTGTATTATCTAGACTTGTTAAGCTATCGTGATGTGTCTAATGAGGTTGGTTATAAATTTCAAGTCATGCATCAGTCACCACAAGTATTAATCATCAAAAACGGAACAGCTGTTGCTCATGCATCACATGGAGCGATTAATGAGTTGGATTTAGGAACGTTTGAATAATTTCTAATGAATTATTAGGACCAGAAGCATAAAAAAAACTCCACAACAATTTTAGTTATGGAGTTTTTTAGTCCTGATTAACTTCTTCTAATGTTGTAAGAACTAATCACATCTTTTAATCTTAACTTTAAATCTTCACCTGTATCGTAAACCATTTGAGTATCTGTTGGGAAATAAAGTGGTCTAACACGAACTAAATTAAGTTCTCTTCTGTCAAGAGCTCTTTCATCTCCTCTAAAGGTTGCATAGACATGTTCAAAAATAAATTCACTGTCAATGGGAAACACATCCAAAGTTTGATTCGTTTTTAAGTCGGTATAAACCAGATCTGCTAAAACATGAGTGGACTTAAACTGATGCGTTTCAAAATATCTCGCTTTCACGTTAATAATCTTGTCGATTTTTATTTTGTTACCAAGACTGTCGGTTACAAAATTACCATCTCTGTCTGTTTTAAATTTCCAGCCATCAACAATTGTTTTTTGCTTTAGTTCTTGTCTGGTGTTCACTTGTTCTGGTGAAATGTTAATTTGTTTCAACTGTAATTGCATCGCATAATCATAGGTCATGTCCTGAGTAGTATCGATGTGATATTGCGTCCAGAATGTATTCAAACCGTAAGTATTGAAGTTTAATAAATCGGTTTCCAACTGGTTAGGAAGGATTTGATAGGTTTGATTTTCAATCGATACGATAACATGATCTGTTCCTATGGTATGAGCTTCAGACATTAAACTTCTGGTGTCTTCAAAGTTTGGATTTATACGCTCAATATAACTGAAGATTTTATAAGCTTCTCTGGCATTATATTTGTCTTCGGAATCTAAAAGAGCAATACCTTCATCAATTAAATAGTCTGATGTTTTATATCTGTATTCTACAATTTCAGAGCTATAATCCCTGAATTTCAGATTTAAATACTTGCCGTTAATTTTTAGTGGTAATACACGTTTTATTGCGTTTTGTCTTTCTTCTAAATCCAGATAGATTTCATAAATTGTTTTGAATTGCTCTGGATTTCCATCCTTTTTAAGATGTTGAAGGTCTTGTAAATCTTCCTCTAAAACTTTGTAGTAAGCATCTTCAAGCATGACAATATAATCTTGCTTACGTTTTTTATCTTTATTGTTTTCGAGTTTTCGTAGCGCATCATTAATCGCTTGGTCATAATTACCATGACTGATTGCTTTTTCAATTTGTTTTCTTCCGCTACATGATGTTAGTACCAGAAGAAGTACTGTTGTAAGTAGTAATTGCTTCATAATTCTGGATTTTAAATGATTATTTTTAGATAGAATCCAAATATGATGCCAAATAAAAAACCCGAAGAAAATTTTAAATTTGTCTTCGAGTTATATCAACTTAATGTATTGTAACTATTTCTTTTTCTTCGGATTATATACAGGTAATAATTGTGTTGAAACTTCACCAAAACCAATTCTGGTATCGTCTTTTTCACAATAGCCACGCATAATCACTTTGTCGTAGTCATTAATAAATTTGCGTTCAGTACCATCTTTCATTTTAATAGGTTTTTCGCCTCTCCAGGTTAACTCTAACATCGAGCCATACGAATCTGGTGTTGGTCCGGAAATTGTTCCGCTTCCCATCATATCTCCAGAGTTTACTGGACAACCATTGACGGTATGATGAGCAAGTTGCTGAGACATATTCCAGTACATATACTTAAAATTAGACTTACTAACAGTCGTTTCTTTAGCACCTTTAGGTTTGATTGAAACTTCGAGGTTAATATCAAAACTCTTTTTACCCTTATATTGTAAGTAAGGTAATTGAGGTTTTATAGGTTTCGGACTTTCAACTCTGAAGGGTTCAAGAGCATCTAAAGTTACAATCCACGGAGAAATACTTGAAGCAAAATTTTTCGCTAAGAAAGGTCCTAAAGGCACATATTCCCATTTTTGAATATCTCTTGCCGACCAATCATTAAATAACACCAAACCAAAAATATATTCTTCAGCTTCTTCAATAGGAATAGGTTCACCCAAATCGTTAGCATCTGTTGTAATAAAGGCCATTTCTAATTCAAAATCTACCAGCTTTGAAGGACCAAAAACAGGTTGGTCGCTATCTGCTGGAATGGTTTGACCTTGTGGTCTGTGAACCGGAATTCCTGATGGTATGATAGAACTGCTTCTACCATGGTAACCAACAGGTATATGCAGCCAGTTTGGTAGTAACGCATTATCTGGATCTCTAAACATGGTTCCTACATTAGTTGCATGTTCTATACTCGAGTAAAAATCTGTATAATCACCAATTTGAACAGGTAACTGCATTTCAATCTCGTCTAAACGAAATAAAACAATCTCTTTATGTTTGGTATTGTTTTTCAACGTGGTGTTATTACTGTCGAATATTTCAGCAATACGATTACGAACCAAACGCCAGGTTTTTCTTCCATCTGCGATAAAATCATTTAACGTATCTTGAAGGAAAATATCATCTGTTAAGGGAATTCCTTGAAAATAACCTAATTGATGTAATGCTCCTAAGTCAATTGCTGTATCTCCAATTCGGGTACCAATAGTAATGATATCATCACGAGTTAAAAAGACACCGAAAGGTATATTTTGAATGGGGAAATCAGAATTTTTCCCAACATGTAACCATGTGCTACGATCAGGATTATTTGCAGATAAAGGCATAGTCTTTAGTATTGTTTTGTTTTTGTTTTCTATTCAAACGTACATATTTTTTTTTGTTTTAATTGCATAAATCCATAAAAAATAGATGAATTTACACTGTTAATAACCTGCTCATAAAACATTGCGTTAAACTCCCTTTTTTAAAACCTTTTCAGAAGATGATTTCTTATTTTTGATAAATTTTTAATTCTAATAAAACTTATGCAACGCGATCAACAAATTTTCGAACTTATAGATGCTGAAAAACAACGACAAATTAATGGTTTAGAACTTATTGCTTCAGAAAACTTTGTGAGCGATCAGGTCATGGAAGCTGCAGGTTCTGTGTTAACTAATAAATATGCCGAAGGTTATCCGGGTAAGCGTTATTATGGAGGTTGCGAAGTTGTGGATGAAGTTGAACAAATTGCAATCGACAGAGTTAAAACCTTGTTTGGTGCTGTTTGGGCAAATGTTCAGCCACATTCCGGAAGTCAGGCTAATACTGCTGTATTTGCTGCTTGTTTAAAGCCTGGTGATAAGATATTAGGTTTTGATTTATCTCATGGTGGGCATCTAACTCATGGTTCGCCAGTTAACTTTTCAGGTAAGTTGTATAACCCTGTTTTTTATGGAGTAGAAGAGGAAACAGGAGTGCTTAATTATGATAAAATTCAGGAGATCGCAACACGCGAGAAACCTCAACTAATTATAGCTGGTGCATCTGCTTATTCACGAGATATCGATTTTAAGCGCTTCCGTGAGATTGCTGATAGCGTAAATGCCTTATTACTTGCCGATATTTCTCATCCTTCAGGTTTGATTGCCAAAGGAATTTTGAATGATCCATTACCACATTGTCATATTGTAACAACTACAACCCATAAAACCTTACGAGGACCTCGTGGTGGATTAATTATGATGGGTGAAGATTTCGATAATCCGTTTGGTTTAAAGCTGAAAAATGGAAATCTAAAAAAAATGTCTTCACTGTTAGATTCAGCCGTCTTTCCTGGAAATCAAGGTGGGCCGTTAGAACATATCATTGCTGCTAAAGCTATTGCTTTTGGTGAAGCACTTTCTGATGATTTTATGCATTACATGCTTCAGGTAAAGAAAAATGCAGCTGCAATGGCTGGCGCTTTAGTTAGTAGAGGTTATCATATCATTTCTGGAGGAACTGATAATCACATGATGCTTATCGATTTACGAAATAAAAATATTACTGGAAAAGCTGCGGAAGAGGCACTTGGAAAGGCTGATATTACTGTGAATAAAAATATGGTGCCTTTTGATGATAAAAGTCCTTTTGTGACTTCTGGAATCCGTATTGGTACTGCGGCTGTGACAACCAGAGGTTTAAAGGAAGCTGATATGGACACTATTGTAGCCTTTATTGATGATGTCATTAAAAATCATAAAAACCAAGATCAACTTGAAATCATCGCTGAAAAAGTTAATGAAATGATGAGTGGGAAACCTTTGTTTTCTTAGTGCTTTGTGAGATTAGTAATGTTTTTTGCAGAGATTTAAGGAAAAAACTAAACATTTTTAAAAAAATAGTTATTTTTAGATGATTATTTATAACTATTGCTATGTTATTTTTTCAGAAAAGAAAAAGCTTTAAGGGACTTATATTATCATGCAGTTTTCTGTATTCGCTCTGCGTTTTCTCACAAGCCTTTTTCCAAAATAATGCGATTCCTCTGGGTTTTGTTAATAATACGTCCAGTGGAAATAATTTAGGTGGTGTTAGTTTTTTCGATTATGATAACGATGGTTGGGATGATATCACAATTGCTTGTAAAGGAAGTGATCCTGTTCGGTTTTTTAGAAATAATGGCGGACAACTTGTTGAGGAATTTTATGGAATAACCATTACCGGACATTCAAAACAAGTGATTTGGGTCGATTATGACAATGACAACGACAATGATTTATTTGTGACCAGATTAGATGGTAACAATCTATTGTATCAAAATGATGGCAATTTAAACTTCACAAATGTTACTGTTGCTGCTGGTTTTTCTAATTTTAATATTCTTTACACCTATGGAGCAACTTTTGGTGATATAGATAATGATGGTGACCTGGATTTGTTTATATCTAATAAAGATGTGAGCGGAACAGTTCCAAACAAGTTGTATCGAAACAATGGAGATGGAACATTTAGCGATATCTCTTTCGCTGCAGGAATTAGCTTAAGTGGTCATTTGACATTTTGTGCTTCATTTTTCGATTATGATAAAGACGGATTTCAAGACATATATATGTCAAATGACAGATTCGTTAATACAAATATTCTTTATAGAAACAATGGAGACAACACGTTTACAGATGTGAGTGTGACTTCCGGAACCAATATCGCTGCAAATGCGATGTCTACAACTATTGATGATTTCAATTACGATGGATGGCTTGATATTTATATTACAAATACAGCAGAAGGAAATCATTTACTCAAAAATAATGGTGATGGAACCTTCGATGATATTGCTATTGCCAGTGGATTGAGTTTTAATAGTATTGGTTGGGGAGCAAACTTTTTTGATGCAGATAATGATACAGATATGGACTTATATATTAGTAGTATGGTCGACAATCCAAGTACAGGATTGTTAACTACTGCATTCTATGAGTGTCAGGATAACCAAACCTATATGCTATCTACAACATCTGGTTTTGACAACGATGAGTTTAAAAGCTTTTCAAATGCGATAGGCGATATAGACAATGATGGCTTTCAAGATTTTATAGTTGCTAATCAGGCTCCTGATAATCATTCGCTTTGGCATAATCAAAACGACACAAATAATTGGCTTAAGGTTAAATTGGAAGGTGTACAGAGCAATAAAAACGGCATTGGTTCATGGATTGAAGTGTTTGCCAATAATATAGTGATGTACCGTTACACTGTTTGTGGTGAAGGCTTTTTAGGTCAGAATTCTGCTACTGAAATTTTTGGTATTGCTGATGCAACAACTATTGATTATGTGAAAGTAACCTGGCTAAGTGGAGTAGAAGATGTGATTACAAATGTGAGCGCAAATCAAACTTTATTGATTGAAGAAGGCAGTACATTGTCAACTTCAGATTTTAATATGACTGCAATTTCTGTGTCTCCTAACCCTACACATGGTATGGTCAGAATTAACGGTCTTAATCAACCTGTGGAAGCTAAAGTTTTTGATTACCTTGGAAGATTAGTTTTTTCTAAGTCACTATCATTAAACGATGCTTTGATCGACTTAAGCAACAATTCCAAAGGAATGTATTTGCTTCAGTTGAAAGATGAAACTTCAGAAGTGACTAAAAAGATTGTGCTGAATTAATCTTCAGAAGGTACAAACTGATAAGCTCCAACATCAGGAGGCGACGTTCTTGTTGTTCCCACAATGTCATTATTGATGATGAATAAAGGATTTCCAATACCTCTTGCTTCAGAATCTTCGTTCAGTCTTAAATCATTTTCAAAAGGCAATTTAAATGACGGATTATCATTTAAAAAAATGTTTTCGTAGTGGTCAGGATCGTCAAAATCAATGGGATTTCCGCTGGCTTCAAAACGAATTAAACAGTTTGTGAATTTATACTCTAAATTAGCTCCAGAGTCGCCAGCAATATCAATTTCGGCATTGTCATTTCCGTAGATAATACAGTTATTAAAATTAGCAGCATCCAGATTATTTATCGTGACCGAATTATCTGCATTTATTTGAAAATTATTAAGTAAAACCGAAGGAAATTGTCTGAAACTGGTATCCCAGTAATTGGCAAGTGTGCAGTGTGTAAAATTATACTTTCCTCCCAGAGTTCCTGCAAAAGACGACTGACCAGAATTGTTAATGACCAGATTTTCAGCTCTGATTGAAGTCGCTCGTGCTAATATTCCAAAATTACTGGAATTGTAAATTTTTGAATTGGTAATGGTTAATTTATCGGTTGGAGCATCTTGATTAAGCTCACATAACACACCTACAGTACTGTTTTTAATGGTTGCATAATGAATTTCGTTATCTACACTACCATCAAACAAGTAAATGGTAGACCATTGTCCGGGAATATTCTCATACAATGGCTCTAAACGATCGCCTTCAAAGATAACTTCATTCTCTAATAATTCCTGATCAGTACTTAATGCACCATTCACTTTTAAGGATGCGTTA
>JAAEZL010000112.1:0-382 GCA_018222875.1 Algicola sp. | reverse complement strand
GAAAATGTACTCTGGCTCCAGCTTCGATGGTTAGCACATCGCCTTCGTCGACAGCAGCAAAACCATAAATAACATAAGGTTTTTCGTTTGTAAACGTTAATTCGTCGCCTTCAAGAAAACGCCCTTGAAGATTGGTTTCATCTGGTGTGCCATCACCATCTACATCAAATGTTAGTGTTTCAATGACTCGAGTATCTTCATCTCTGCCAGGAAAAATAAATACAGCATCTTTAATAAGTGTTACAAGCTCTACTTTTTGCAAATTTGTGCCACTATCAAATTCTATGGCGTCCGTATCTAAAAATTGTAATTCGGATAACGGATTACCATTTGTGTTGTATGTGGTTTCTATAAAAATGAATAAACTATCTTTTGCTAAAAG
>JAAEZL010000310.1 GCA_018222875.1 Algicola sp. | reverse complement strand
ATTTTTCTAAAGAATTTTATCATTGGTTAGCGGTTTCTGATAATGAAGCACAACGGCTCTGTATAAGAACAGTAGGGCTGAAAATGAGCGCAAACTATTCGGTTTAACACAAGCCGAATTTTTAAATTTCTATGTTTATTTTTCTATTTTAATATAGCCAAATTTAAAAATTTGGCGACCTCGCAAATGCGTCCGAACCATTCGGTATTACTACAATTGCCCTATTGTTTTTATACGATGTTAGGGTGCGTTTTTTTCCGTTTTGCTATTCGTTTAATATACTTAATTCGTTGAAAATGCCCATTTCGAGAAGCCTCGCTACGAGTTATATCTTTTGAACGCTCAAAAGTGTGCGGTAACGGACTAATTCCATTGTTTTTAACTTGTACTCCTGTTACTTTGGGATTAAATGTGCAGTAATGAGTTTTTTGAAAATTTATTTTTAATCCACGACTGCGTAAATCTTCCAAAATCTTTGGTGTGTCAGCTTTAAAATCAGTTGGACTTGAAATAGTTATGTCATCGACGTAGATAGATACTGTTAATCCGTCTTTTTGATAATTAGAAAAAAGGTCGCCACAACTATGAAAAACTACTAATGATGCTAAATAAGAAGAAGTAGGGCAACCTTGCGGAATTGCTCCTTCTTTTGTACATATTCGTGTAATCAATTTGGCGACATCGGGATAAAATCCTTCTTTTCGCAAGGCATTTTCAACACTTGTGTAATGGACGGAAGGATAAAAATCTTTTAAATCAGTTAAGAAAAAGTACTTGTTTCCTTGGTGATAGCGAGCATTAAGTACCGCATCTTTTTTCTTTAGACCACCGAAAAAATATTCTGGTAAATCAATCTCGTATAAGACTTCTTTTAATAACTGTGACTGAACATATTTTAATTTGTTAATTGGGGCATTTATTGGTCTCGTCAATGCTATTCCGTTTTCAATTCGTGGTAATCCTTTTTCATCAGTTTTCGGTTCGTCCCAATAGCGGTAAAAATCACTTTCTCTGGCATCGATTTCAGATGCTAATTTTTGAAGAAACTTCTTTTTTATTTTTAATTTAAATGAAAGGTCTTTAATTCTTTTTTTCATCTTTTAATTTTTTAAGAAATAAAAACATCATTAATCAAACCTTTAATTGAAGGCTCTAACATTTTAAACGCTTCTTTTTTGTTATCGTCAATATCCTCTTGGTCAAGCGAAAAAAACACTAAAACGGGCATTGGAATCGATAAAGCATTAGCTATTTGCTTAAGAATACTTAAAGTTGGCTCTTTTCTGCCTTTTTCGATTGACGAAAGATAGGATTGTGACAATCCACATTGAGCAGCAAAATCAGTTTGTTTCAGACCTTTTTGCTGTCTTAAATCTTTTATTGCATTGCCTATATTCATAATAAAATAGTTTAAAAAAAATGAGAAGTGTGGAATTAGAATAACTCCGAGATATTATCAACTCCGAAGAATTTCAAAAATCTTAAAAGCAGAGAGAGAATTTTCAAAGTTTGGTCTGGACTATTGTCCTTTTCGCTGTTTGACATCTCTTCCAACTCTACAAGAATTAATTCAAGTAGAGCTTTATCCTCTTCCGAGAACGCGTACCCGCTCTTTGCGAGTATTGACTTCACTCCATCTTGGAGCTTATCAATCCTTTGTTTGTTTGTAACCATTGTTATATGATTTTAATTATTAAACTTGGGTAGCACTATGCTACCTGCCTAAAATTAGCTGCGTGAAC
>JAAEZL010000309.1 GCA_018222875.1 Algicola sp. | reverse complement strand
TTATATGCATTAATTATTTCTTCTTTTAACTCAAAGAACTCTCCAAAACCGTCGACAGGGCTTATGTTTTCTTTCTTTTCAATTTTACTGTTTTGGAGGCGGAAATGAACAATCTTTCCATTTAAATATAAAGCAGTGCACGATTTTGAATCACTTGAAATAACAAATCCAGCAAAGTTTTCATTAACAAACCTTTTTCCTTTTATTATTGAAATAGGGTCTGTCTTGTCAAAATTATTTAATTTATTATCACTTGAAAGTCTTGCTATGTTAGCTTTAAAATCTGCAACTCTGGTATCATTGATTCTGATCTTTTTACGTTGTTTTGAACTCTCTTTTAGATATGTTTCATAATCTAAACTACCATTGTCGTTCATATTTTCTAAGGTGTTTATATTTTTTTCAAATTCCCTTGTTTCAGAGGATATATCACTTATTTGTTGTTTTATTTTTTTTATTTCTTCACTATTATCTTTCTTTGTTTTAGTTATCATTCCAAACATATTTGGAGTAGAAGAAAGAAAATCATCATATTTTATAGATTTACTCTTACAGCCTAAGATACGCCTTCCTTGACACTTTAACATATAGTATAAAGTTCTCCCTTTTTTTGTAATCTTATCATCAGTCTCGAAATAATATTTTTGCCCGCAACCAGAACAGAATATTTTTCCAGTAAATATATTAATAGATTTTCTACCAGAATATTTGATGGTTTTTTTTGTTGTTGTCATTGATTGAACAACATCCCAATCATCAATAGATATAATTTGAGGATAGTAGTTTTTAAATACTTCACCGGTCTTCTTTATATGAAGATCTCCGAGGACACAGCGATTTTTGAGGAGGTGATTAATTTTGGCAGAGCTCCAAGAGTTGGTAAAGTTCTTATGTCGATTCTTTGCTACCTGTTCAATACCTTTGTCATTGAATATTCTCGCAATATCACCCATTGAAGTTCCTTCAATATACATTTTAAAAACACGTTGAACAATTTTTGCCTTATCATTAACAACAAAATCTTTTTTTTGTTTTGTTCCTTTATTATCTATCCAGCCAGGAAATATACCTACATACTGTATAGGCTCGCCATTATTTAACTTGTCAATTCTCCTATCAAAGCTCTTCAAAATACGTTCTGACTTTACTGCACTTTCTTTATTCGCTTGTACCATTAGCATAGAAGAATAGAGAACACTCATTAAGTCATTAAGGCTTTCCTTTGTGTAGATCATCTTATCCATCAATGTAATTACATTAATGTTTGCTCTTAGAATAGTTCTCAACACATCGGATGCATCATCTAAGCTCTGGCGAGATAGTCTATCAATCTGCTCAACACACAAATAGGCGGAACCATCAGTCTCTATCATCCCAGAGTCTATGGCGTCAAAAAAATCCCCTAATGAGCCCTTTTTGATATGGTCAGCTTTGTATGCCGAT
This sequence comes from Algicola sp., assembly GCA_018222875.1. Lineage (GTDB taxonomy): Bacteria > Bacteroidota > Bacteroidia > Flavobacteriales > Flavobacteriaceae > Psychroserpens. The sequence continues at coordinate 301 of JAAEZL010000309.1, read as the reverse complement.
AGCCCTAAGTCCCTTAGTTCAAGGCTATCATTTACTGTATAACCGTTCTCCTTTGCATACTTCAAGATATCGCCAAGCTGTCGCTGATATGAGCTACCGCCTGATTGTTGCTCACTACTGAATCGGACGTAGGGATATAGTATTTTCTGCATTGTTTCGTTCCTTAGATTAGGCAAATCTTAATATCATTTATTCCTGTTAATCATACACTAAATCACGGTCAACTTAGCTCCTGCGGATCTGCCCAAAGAGGGAGGACGCTTTGACTTACCTATTGCATTGGGGATTTTGGCCGCTTCAG
>JAAEZL010000111.1:8171-10179 GCA_018222875.1 Algicola sp. | reverse complement strand
CTTTTAACGAAACCTCAATCAAAATTTGATTGAGGTTTCTTTATGCAACAGATTGGTCAGTTATTAAACTATGCAATACATTTTTTCTGTATTCATTAGGAGTTACTCCATATTTTTCTTTAAAAATTTTCGAAAAATAACTTCTGCTCGTAAAGCCTATACTGTATACAACCTGAGATACATTTAAATCGCCACTGCTCATCAAGTCTCTTGCAGCTTCGAGTCTTACATGTCTTATATATTCAGTGACTGTTCTGGTGTATAAAAATTTAAATCCGTCCTGAAGTTTAGCTTGTGACAATCCAGATTCTAACGACAATTGATCTAATGAATAGTTGAAAGAATGGTTTTTAATAATTTTATTACCAATCTTTCTTATAATTTTTAATTCAGATTTGGTTAATGAGGTTGGTAGCTGAACTCCTTTTTGAAATTTATTATGTTTTTGTATGTGTAACGATAACATTTCATAAACCAAAGCCTCAATTTTTAAAACTTTAACCATGCCTTTCGACTTGATATTTTTCATTTTTTTTACAAAATCAGCCATTTTTAAGTTCAAGGCTCCATGGTGAGCAAACCTATTCTCGTGATCTGTATCAACAAAAATCTCATACAACCTTTGATTTAAAAGCGATACATTTGTTGTTCTTTTTTTGAGAAATTGCTTCCTTACAATTTGAATATCTATAATTTCTAATTTTTCTTTTTTTGGAAAGTGGATATGATTATAGCCTCCAGTTTTATTGGTGAATATTAAAGAATGAAACTCATCTATACGTTTCTCTTCGTTGTTAATTCCAAAACGATGCTTAAAATAGCCTTGATAGTTATAAATAAAACGGATAGGATTAAAATCACCAGCCTTAATTATTAAGATGAGATCTTCTGAAAACTTAATATCAAAGCTCAGCATATTTACGCCCCAATCAAACGGGATAAATTTTATAGAACCAAATGCATGTTCATTATTGACAATTAAGCTGTACTCATTCCATTTTTCAGAAATCTGTCCTCCTATAGTATTTTGTATTTGTCGAAGTGTATCCTTCGGTCCTTCAGAAGTAATTTCGATTTTTGTCATTAATGAATGTTTTAGTGTTATTTGCTGATTAGTAATGGTTTATGTAAAATAATTGTCATAAAGATACTTTCTTTTTGTAAATGTCAAACTAAAAGAAGACAGCTTTTTTTACTAAATCACATCAAAAGTGTTAAAAATTAACCCTATAGAGCACAAAAAATAATGAGTATTCTTTATTTTGGAACAATGACTTCTCAAATTTATACATGCAAGAGAAGTATAGTTAGTTAGGAAAAACTCAGTAATTTATATAAATTACTGAGTTTGCTTTTTTGCATCAATATTTTTTTTGATAAAGCGCAACTCGGGAGCATTCATGTCTTAATTTTAACTTGTGATTATGAATAATTCTTAATTTATAATACACATTGGTTGGTTAGGCCTCAGTAGCCAAAGTGCTACTGAGGTTTTTTTAAACCTCAATAATTAATTATTAACTAAAATTCCAGAACAATGAACATTTTTGAAGCCATTAGAAAAGATCACGATATCCAAAGAAATTTATTGGATAAACTTGTTAAAACATCAGGCGATACAAATAAAAGAGATGAGATTTTCGGTTCATTAAAGAAAGAACTCAAGATTCACGCTGATGCCGAAGAGCGTCATTATTACAAACCATTAATAGATACTGATATGATGCAGGACAAAGCACGCCATGGCATTGCTGAGCATCATGAAATTGATGAGCTTGTCGAGAAATTAGAAGACACTGATTATGATTCTTCAGCCTGGCTGAAAATTGCTAAAGATTTAAAGCATAAGGTTGAGCATCACCTTGAAGATGAGGAACACAAGTTTTTTCAGCTTTCAGGTAAAGTACTTAGTGAAAGTCAAAAAACTAATCTGGCAAACGACTACAATAGCTATATGTCCTCTCACAGATAATTATAATGGCCGAACGAAAACTTACGACATCTCTTC
>JAAEZL010000111.1:0-8161 GCA_018222875.1 Algicola sp. | reverse complement strand
CGATTAGATAAAAATCCAGAGGCTGTTATTGAAAAACTAGATTTAGTATATGTAAATCCTCGTCAATTGTCCATTCACAGGAAGAAAAAAGGAAAGTCGTTCCAATATCTTCAAAACGGAAAGTCAATTACCAAAAGTCAGGATCTTAAACGAATAGAATCATTAGTCATTCCTCCTGCTTGGGCACATGTGAGAATTTCTTCAATACCTAATGGTCATTTACAAGCTACAGGAAGAGATGCGAAATCTAGAAAACAATACCGTTACCATCCCAAATGGAATAAAATTAAAAATCAGACTAAGTTTTTTAGAATGGCAGAGTTTGGACAAGCACTTCCGAAAATAAGAAACCAGGTCGAAAAAGATATTATTCAAAAGAACTGGGTTAAAACTAAAGTACTAGCTTTAGTTATTAAGCTAATGGAAGAAACACATATAAGAATTGGTAACAGCTATTATGCTAAAAAAAATAAAACCTATGGCTTAACAACATTGAGAGCCAAACATGTACATTTATTTAAAGATCGGTTGCGATTTAAATTTACAGGGAAAAAAGGTAAAGTTCATAACATTACACTCAGAAATAAAAAACTAATACAATTAGTCAGTAAATGTGAAGAAATACCAGGTTGGGAGTTATTTCAATTTTATGATAAATCGGGTGAGAAACACACTGTTGATAGTGGAATGGTGAATGATTATTTAAATGAAATTTCTGGGAAAGAATTTACTGCGAAAGACTTTAGGACCTGGTCTGCTAGTGTTATTTTTTTCGAAACCTTAATGGATTTCAACAGACCAACATCTGATAAAGACATAAAGGATAACATTCTATCAGCATTAGATGTAACAGCAAAATCACTTGGTAACACAAGAAATGTTTGTCGCAACTATTATGTACATCCAATTTTGGTGGAAGCTTATGAAAAGAATACACTTCATGATGTTTTTACAAAAATTGAAACCAATCCTATGAGTTCTGGGTATTTAACACCTACTGAAGCGTCTGTTTTAGAACTGGTAAAAGGCTACACTCCTAAAATTTAATTGAAGACTATTTTTATAAAACTGATAACGTCAATTTTTAAATTGAACGCATCAACTTTAATTTTAAACTTATCCTAATTTATACGTGAAAATAAAAATCACTAATGATGTAAACCGATGGGCATCAGAAAATAAAGCTATTGTTAAATTAAAAATATAAAAATACATTATGGGAACTTACACAGAAGAAGTAGGAAAGAAACTTAACGACTTATTAGAAAAAACATACGACGCAGAAAAAGGATTTAAAAAGGCAGCAGAGAATGTTGAACATTCTGCCTTGAAATCTTATTTCAACCAAAAAGCGCAAGAACGTTATAATTTTGGTCATGAGTTAAAATCGGAAATCAAATCATTTAATGAAGATGTAGACAAAGGTGGAAGTCTGACAGGACAAGCACATAGGGCCTGGATGGATGTTAAATCACTGTTTTCTTCAGATGATGAAGAATCAATGCTTGAAGAGGCAATCAGAGGAGAAAAATCTGCTATTGAGGAATATCAAGATGTTTTAAAAGAAACAAGCTTGCCAACTTCAACTAAATCTTTGCTATCGTCTCAAAAAAGCACTATTGAGAACGGACTGTCAAACATTAAATCGTTAGAAGATTTAAGATAAATAATACATAAATAAACAGTATTTAAAAAGCGTCTTAATACAAGACGCTTTTTTATGGATTGAATACATTAAACTATGATATGCGTCAAACATTGTTTGTAATAATTAGTTTATTGAAAACAAAAAATGTTTTATAAACTCTCTAACACCTGCAGCTTAAAAGATATTGAAAATGAATTTAATACAAAATTCAAGTTTCCTAACCTCTATGAACCAAAGGCTATTATTAGTGGAAAAGAAGAATCAAGCTTATCGATACTTACTTCTCAAGATTCGAATATTATTGATTATGCTATTTGGGGCTTGCTGCCTGAAGAATATGATGATGACTGGGAGCGTTATCAAAGCATCACCAATACTTTAAATACCAATATTAATGAAATAGATATAAGTGACGACATGTATGCTGAATCCTTCCTCAAGAGAAGGTGTTTAATAGTAGTAAATGGTTTTTTTACTTCAAGTGTGTATCAAGGTAAATTGTATCCATTTCATATTCATTTAAAAGATCACAAACCGTTTTGTATAGCAGGTATATATAATAGGCTAGACGACGGTTTTTTAACCTGTTCATTACTCGTGACTAACTTCAGTTCTAGTTTAAATGAAATTCCGCATATAGGAAAACAAAGACCTTTAACTTTCAGAAAATCAGATCATAGTGATTGGTTGTCGTTAAATAAAAGCAAATCTGACTTAGAGGAACTGATTCATTCGCACAACGCTCCAGATTTAATCTCTCATCCAATTAAAGAGGATTTTTATAGCAACGACAAAATTTATAGACAAATTCTGGATAGTGAAGCGTATCCTGATGTTTAGCATTATTAATGTTTTTTGAATAGGTTAAAGTTAAGAGTATATGAGCAAACACAAATCAACTAATTAGCTGATATTTATACTATAAAGAAATGATTAGCATTTCTAATAACTTAAAACCATTCATTATGTTACGTTGGACAATCACATTTGTAATTATAGCAATCATTGCCGCAGTCTTAGGATTCGGTGGAATAGCAGGAGCTGCTGCTGGAATAGCGAAAATTATATTCTATATCTTTTTAGTACTGGTAGTAATTTCGCTGGTAAAAAGTTTAATTAAATAACTCATGTTATAATAATTATAAACCTCTTTTAAGAGGTTTTTTTTGATGAAAAAATTTATAAAAAATAACCTAAAAGCTATATACGGAGGGGTGATTACATGTATGTTTATCGCACTTGGTGTGTTTCTATTGGGAAATATTTCAGGTTATGAGGCAAAAAGCCTACTTAATGCATCACTTACAGGAATTAACATGTTGTGCAATACAATTGTTTTAGCATCAGCTACGATACTTGCATTATTGCTTACTTTATTGGGAATTAGTACAGGAACAGATTCTAAACTTAAGGATAGTCATTATTTAGAAGTTTTAAATATTGCCAAAATTGATACTGTTCTGTTTATTGTGACTTTAATCATGTTTCAATTATTTAATATCCCAATCATGGAGTCAGATGAGGTGCCTACAACTTGGTACAAAGCAATTTACTGGGTTACTCTATTCATGTCGTCAATATTGAGTGGAGGAATGGTCGTTGTAATTTTAATGCTGTATAATACAGTAGTCAATATCATTAAAATTGTTGGTTTAGGTAAAAATCTTGATTTAGTTTATACCGATGAAGATGTTGAAAAAGAAAAAAATAAAGATGATTAACCTACAACAAATAGAACCCAAGATTAAAGAATTATAAGTTCTATTAGATATATTTCTTCTCGTCAATACCCTTACTGTTCGGCTCTAATTTTTTTTCAATGTCTGAAGGATTTTTTATTTGTGTGTATTTGTCTTCAATAATAACCACTGGATACACTAAAACTTCAGGATTATTGTCTAAAATTTTAATCCATCCATTCTCATCAAGATTGGTAGTGTCTCCATATGTTTTAGTGAAATCCGGATGATCAGTATCAACTAAATCACCAATGTTAACATCAAGGTGTTCAGCGATATCTTTCCACTGACTTCCTGTGACATTAGTTTTAGTGATATCTATTGCTAAAATGTCTTTAAAGGAGGCATTCAAATACGAATACGTCTGTTCTCCTATAGATGACTTTGAGCTGTAATACAGCTTAATCATGTTTTTATCTGTTGAAATCATTCCCATTTATTTTTGTTTGTTTAAAGATAATTTGATTAGTGAATAGGAGTTAACTGATATCCATTAAAAATTAATTCAATTCATAGGAACTATCAATATCTATATAAAAACTGTTGATAACTTCTATGTAAGCTTTCTATCAAAAATCCTACTTTTGTAGTGATAAATTATAACATAAATTATGTCTGAAACAATTGAAAAAGTAAAATGTCTAATTATAGGTTCAGGACCAGCAGGATATACTGCTGCTATATATGCAGCCAGAGCAAACATGAAACCAGTTTTGTACCAGGGAACACAGCCAGGAGGACAATTAACTACGACTAACGAAGTCGAAAACTTTCCAGGGTATCCAGATGGGATTACTGGTCCGGAAATGATGATAGAACTCCAAAAACAGGCCGAACGTTTTGAAACCGATGTACGTGATGGATGGGTTACAAAAGTTGATTTTTCAGGTGATGTTCATAAGATTTGGGTTAATGACACTAAAGAAATTCATTGTGATACAGTTATCATATCAACAGGAGCTTCAGCTAAATATCTAGGTTTAGATTCTGAACAGAAGTATTTAAAATTAGGTGGAGGCGTTTCAGCCTGTGCTGTATGTGATGGATTTTTCTACAGAAATCAAGAAGTTGTAATTGTTGGAGCAGGAGATAGTGCTTGTGAAGAAGCGCACTACTTGTCAAAACTTTGTAAAAAAGTTACCATGCTGGTAAGACGTGATGAGTTTAGAGCTTCAAAAATAATGGCTGCTCGTGTTAAAAACACTGAAAACATTGAAATTCTTTACAATACTGAAACGGAAGAGGTTTTAGGTGACGGACAAGTAGTCACTGGAGTACGTGTGATTAATAATCAAACAAAGGAAACGCATGAGATTCCTGCCACAGGCTTTTTTGTTGCTATTGGTCACAAACCAAATACAGATATTTTTAAGGGTTATCTTAACTTAGATGAAACTGGATACATTATCAATGAAGTTCCTGGTACAAGTAAAACAAATGTTGAAGGTGTATTTGTTAGTGGTGACGCAGCAGATCACGTTTACAGACAAGCCATTACAGCAGCTGGAACAGGTTGTATGGCAGCCTTAGATGCTGAGCGTTATTTAGCAGCAAAGGATTCAGATTATGAAGTCCACACGTCAACATATAATTAAAACACACCTTTCTAATATTAAAAGCTGAAGTGAAAACTTCAGCTTTTTTTTTTGATTTTCAATATATTTTAATGATTTGATTATAAGCTCAATAGTGTTCTGAATTATCACTTTAACAGTTTTGTGTTTCATACATGATATTTATCATGTCTTAAGCATTTCTAAATTAAGAAATTTGTAGTGTAATTAAAATATAAAGCTATATGAAACTTAAAAACAAATTAAATCTAACGGTAATATGGAGTGTTATTTTCCTTCTATTTGTATCCCTACAAAGTTTTAGTCAGCAATATCGTTTGAGCAATCCAAATTCAGACCTTAAAGTTTATGGAACTTCAAGTTTACATGATTGGCATGAGGATGTAGAAGAGCAAAGCGGAACTATTAGCATAGACGTTACTGAGAATTTAAAAATTAAATCTCTTAACCTAGAAGTTGTTTCTGAAAGTTTAAAAAGCGGTAAGCGAGGTATGGATAAAAATACTTACAAAGCTTTAAATACTGATGAGTACAAAACCATTAGTTTTCAACTTACAGAAACAAAGAATATTACAAAGCTTTCGGATCAAAAGTATAAAGTGGAAGCCTATGGTAACTTAACCATTTCTGGAGTTACGAAAAGAATCCAACTTAATTTTGAATTGAGTATGACTAATAATCAGATTAATCTCATAGGCGAAAAGTCTTTTAAGATGACCGATTTTAAGATAGAGCCTCCAAAAGCACTGTTTGGTACTATTACCACTGGAGATGACATTACCATAAAATTTAATACAGTATTAAAATAAAAATCAATTATTAACCTAATTTTTTAAAACTAATAAAAATGAAATCAATCTTTAAAAACGTATTAGTACTAGCTCTAGTATTGGTAGGGTTTAGTGTAAATGCACAGAAAAACAAAAGAAGTTTAGATAACTACAGGGAGCCTGATAAAAATGGCGTCAATGTTTTTGAGGCACCAAAAGATACCATTTCTACCTTTGATGAGGTGAAAGTGAGAATTGGTGGATCCTCTACTCTCCAATTTCAAGCTTTAGATCACGAAAATTCTTTTACTAACATGGACAACCCAGACGGTGTACCTTTAAAGGATATCGGCTATAACTTTAACTTGGCTACAGCCAATTTAGATTTAGATGTAGCATTATATGATGGTGTTAGAATGCACCTAAGAACCTATTTGTCTTCTCGTCACCACCCAGAACCATATGTGAAAGGAGGTTATATTCAAATTGACAAATTAGAGTTTATTGAAGAAGGCATCATGGAAGACTTCATGAAATATACAACGCTTAAAATTGGTCACATGGAAAACAATTATGGTGACGCACATTTTAGAAGAAGTGATAATGCACAGGCTATTTATAACCCTTTTGTAGGAAACTTAATCATGGATGCATTTACTACAGAGGTTGGTGCAGAATTATACTACCAAAGAAGTGGGTTTATTGGTATGGTAGGGTTTACAAATGGTAAATTAAATCAAGATGTCGCAAACCCTGATACAGGAGGTGCGTCTTTCTTAGCAAAATTGGGCTATGACAAGCAGTTTAATGATGATTTTAGATTTAGACTAACGGGTTCAATTTATAATACAGGTCAAGTCAGAACTTCATATCTCTATAGCGCAGATAGAGCAGGATCTCGATATTATTTGGTGCTTGAAGATGAAGAAGCTACTGCTAAAGGTAATTTTAGATCTGGACGTTACAATCCAGGCTTAGGGAATAAAGTAACTGCGTTTATGATTAACCCATTTGTTAAATATAAAGGTTTAGAATTCTTTGGAACTATTGAATCAGCTAGCGGTAGAACTAATGCTGAGACTGAAAGAAGAACAGCTAATCAATTTGCAGGAGAATTAATTTATAGATTTGGACAAACTGAAAATTACTATTTAGGAGCTAGATATAACAAAGTAACTGCTGAAGATTTTGAGGCGGCTGATGACAAAATTGATATTACAAGATTCCAAGTAAGTGCTGGTTATTTTATGACTAAGAATATCCTTCTGAAGGTAGAATATGTAAGTCAACAGCATGATGATTATGCAGCGGAAAGCATATTCGAAGATGGTGCATTTAATGGTCTAATGGCAGAAGCTGTTATTAGCTTCTAGTTAAAGTTCTAAGAACAAAACAAATTGATTGCTAATTAATAAAGAAACAAGCCTCATAAATGTAAATTTAAGTTATGAGGTTTGTTTTTGATATTTAAATATTATCCCAATGAAAAAAATAGTTTTAATACTAATTATTATTTCTGGATTTGCTTTCACAACTAATGAGGTGTTTAATGATACTAGTGTTTTGATAACACCAGAAAGCCAACTATTAATTAAAGGGAAGACTAATGTTAGTAAATTTAAATGTGAGTTTAATATTAATCAAATAAATGAACCTATACCACTTTACTATCAAGTTAAAAATAATAAAATGGTATTTGAAAAAGCAAAACTCAAACTAGATAATCAGTGTTTTGACTGTGGCTCCAAGGGAATAAATAAAGATTTTAGAGCATTGCTTAAATCGGAAAGCTATCCTGAAATTGAATTACATTTAAAAGAAATTAAAAATATTGAGACTAATCCATCAAAAGTTAATGCGTTATTAGAGTTGCATATTGCTGGTAAGTCTAAGAGCTATCTTACACCTTTAACTATTGATAACAGCAAAGATATTTGTGTGTCTGGATTATTAAAGTTGAATATTACTGATTTCGGATTGATAGCACCTAAAAAAGCTCTAGGACTTGTTGTTGTTTCCGATGAGATTGAAATTAATTTTGAGTTAATTTTTAAGGAATTAAAAAATTAGTTCAATTACAATAATAAAAAAAGCCGAAGGGATTACTTCGGCTTTTTTTATTAGTTTCAAAAACCCTAAAGGGTTTCAGGAAGAGTATAAGTTCTTCCTTTGTTTTGTTCTTTTAAATAACCCATAAGAGGTTCAAAATATTCTAACATAGGTTTCGCACTCATTTCACTGCCAACGCTTTCCTTAAGTAATTCTCTCCAGTCGTTATTAGCACCAGTTTCTAAAACACCTTTTAAAAATGTTCCCACGTCTTTGCTTCCGTAATAGTTGGTTGCATGCGGATCTTGTTTTAAAATGTTTTTTGAAATATGGTCATGAAACTGAAATAACAAAATGTACGATACAGCATAATCATAATAT
>JAAEZL010000308.1 GCA_018222875.1 Algicola sp. | reverse complement strand
TGCGTAAAACACATTGTTGAATACTGCGAGTAAAACGACAGCCACCTTTGCTGCAACACTAAACTTACTATCCTCTATGCCTACAGCCGTTATTTCGGCTAATGAAGCTATTCATTATTTACACCATTTAGTATCAGCTGTACCTGTTATTCTCGCCACAATTGCACCACGTCGTTGACCATTTGCGACATCGAATTAACCGCCCAAAAGCCGCTGCCTAAGGGCTATCCCGTAAACCCAGCCTCTTTTGTAGACTACATAAGGCAGTACCGAATGGCACATTGCTATTCTGCTTTTGAATTGTCTTTAGAGCTTGACGTTTACGAATCAACTATATACAAATGGGAGTATGGCAAAACCAAACCCACTCCAAAAAACATTCAAAAAATAATCGAATTTATGGGCTATGACCCACGAATTCATAATCCTTTAAAAATTGAAAATTATGAACTCACTTAAAAATAAAGTACAACTTATAGGTAGATTAGGACAAGATCCAGAAATTATCACTTTTGAAGATGGTGGTAAAATAGCAAGATTTAATTTGGCAACAGATGACAGCTATAAAGACAAACAAGGAAACAAGATAGAGCGTACCTACTGGCATCCAGTAGTAGTAAAAAATGGTCTTGTTAAAGTTGTTGAAAATTACATTACCAAAGGAAAAGAAATTGCTATTGAAGGTAAATTAACAATTCGCTCTTGGGATGATAATGATGGTAAGAAACATTATGTAACCGAAGTTGTTGCTAATGAGTTACTAATGCTAGGAAAATAATTATCGGTGAAAGTTTGATAGTCATAAAATTCTTGATATTTAATTTTGATGTATGTTTAATCTTTAAAACTTCAAATTATGCCTTTAAGAGATGATTATGATTACAGTAAGGAAGAGTTGGATAACCATGCTGATAACTTGAATCCAAATAACGATAATTATTGGGATTCAAGAGGAGAAGAAAATCCTAACTCTTAAAAAATAAAGGCAAGAATTAATATCTTGCCTTTATCATTTTACTTATGCGAGAATCAAAAACACTTTTAGAAATAGGAATCTATTTAAACAATAGAGTTAAGGAATTAGCATTTGATGATTTCTTTCATTTCTTTTGGGATTGTCTTTCTAATGGAAAACGTTTAGCTAACGATAAAGAAGTTTCCGAAATATTATATGATGCTATCGAATATGGCAATTTTTATGTACCATCAAATATTGATACTTCAAAATTTACAATACAATCATTATTAACCATAGCGGATTTAAATATAAAGCCTATGTATTCCAAGGAAAGATTAGCTAGTGAAATAGGAATACATGAGCAAACACTAAATGAATGGTTAAAAGTATTTGATAAACCACTGTATTCAAGATTATTTAATGAAAGAAAGTTAACATTTGAAAATCTATATTCAATAATGACTTCATTAGGGTTTACAGAATCAAAGAAGATTTTAAAAAGTGGTGAGCTATCTAATAGAGTGAATTTAAAGTCATCAGTATTAAAGAAAAAGCTTCCTGAACTCATGCAAGTCCAGTTTGGAAAATTTATAAAATACCCTCCAGTTTTTTCAAATCAAGTTTTAAAATTAATGGATGCTGAATTGTTAGACTAGATCGTCTGATAGACGAATACTACTTTTATTTAATTTTTTAAACTATTTAAAAAATCTTGTCGTCTATTTCTGGAAACAGATAGTTTATGATTATTTGCCATTACTACATAACCATCATTTAAGTATTTCTC
>JAAEZL010000110.1:1080-10346 GCA_018222875.1 Algicola sp. | reverse complement strand
GAGTTACACCCAGTAGTGCTCTAATTTCTAAAATTAAGTCGGAAAAGAATAGCACTAAAAAAAACTTTTACAAACTTATTTATTTTAGTAAAATCAGGCAGCAAGACTCCATATTAAACTATGTCTCATTACTAGAAAAAGATAAAAGATTTCCTGAGAACAACTTACCTGAATTGCTATATTTCAAAGCTTATTATTATAGAATTACACAAAATGATTCTTTAAGTTTTTTGTATCATTATAAGGCGTTTTTAAATGCAGAAAAACAAAAAGACTCATCAACAACATTAGCAGCATTGTCAGGCTTAGCACAATCCTATGATTACAATACCAATAAAGCCTATCGCTTAGATTATTTAAATCTTTTAGAACTAAAAGCCACAGAATTCAATAATGTGTCTTATAAAATAATTCATGACTTCTTAAAAGGAAATTATTATCAGCTCAGAGATGAAGACAGCAAGGCTATTGAATTTTACAACAAGACACTTCAATACGATTTCAAAAAAAGAGATAGCACAACGCTTTTATACGCTTTGAATAGTTTAGGTGTGTTGTATCAGGAGAATTTAAAAAATTCAGATTCAGCCTTATTTTATTATAAGAAAAAACTAGACATTATCAATTCTAATACATCGTTTCAGTTTCCAAGTAATTATTTTTCAACTTACATCAATATTGCAAACTCTTACAAAAGCAAAAATGCTTTAGAAAAAGCTGAGTATTATTACAATTTAGCAGATTCAGTAGATTTAAAAGAAAATAATATGTTCTATAAGGCATTATTAAAACAAAATCTATCTGAACTGAATGCCAACAAAAATGATTATAAATTGGCTTATACTCATTTATTGGAGTACAATACACTTTCCGATAGCATCAATCTTGAGGAACAGCGCACGAGTATAGCGCGAATAAAAGAAGAGTTTGATAACCAAAAACTTCGAGCCGATAATTTAGAAAGTGAAGCCAAAAGAAAACAGAATCAAAATATTGCAGTTGGTCTTGCAGGAAGTCTCGCTTTGGGAAGTATCATCGCTTTTCTTCTTTTCAAAAATACCAAACGTAAACAAAAACTAGCTGAGCAAGAAAAAGAGCTGGAAACCCAAAAATTAGCTAATGTTTTAAAAGAACAAGAACTTAATGCCATTGATGCCATGATTGAAGGGCAGGAAAAAGAACGCCAGAGAATAGCTAACGATTTGCATGACGATTTAGGTGGACTTATGGCAAATGTGAAACTCCATTTTAATGCTCTGAAAGACCAGAAATCTCAGGAACTATTCAACCGTACTAACATGCTTATTGATGAAGCTTACGAAAAGGTAAGAACTATTGCGCATGCTAAAAACTCAGGTGTTATTGCAAAACAAGGTTTGTTAAAAGCTATTCAGCAAATGGCTGATAAGGTTTCAGCTTCAAATAAAATTACAATTAACGTCATAGATCATGGTTTAGATGAACGTTTAGAGAATAGTTTAGAGCTTACTATTTTTAGAATTATTCAGGAACTCATTACAAATGTTATTAAACATGCCAATGCTGATGAGGTTAACATCCATATCACCAATCATGAAGATGCATTAAACATTATGGTTGAAGATAACGGAAAAGGGTTTAATGCCAGCCAGATTACCAAAACAAAAAAGGGAATGGGGATTAGCAGTATAGACAAACGTATTGAACATTTAAATGGCACTATGACCATAGAGTCTGAAGAACATCAAGGTACTACCATAATAATAGATATACCAATATGATACGATTAGCAATTGCCGAAGACCACCAATCACTTATTGATGGCATTTCACTCATTTTAGAATATGAAGATGACATCTCTATAGTTGGTACAGCTAATGATGGAGAAGCCCTTCTCGAGATTGTCGAAAAAAAACGGCCAACAATTGTGCTTACAGATATTAGAATGCCAAAATTAGATGGCATCGAAGCTGTAAAACGTATCAAAAAATCGCATCCTGAAATTAAAATATTAGCGTTCTCTATGTTTGATCAAACTGAAGCAGTAGCGCAAATGATCGAAGCTGGAGCATCTGGCTATATTCTAAAAAACTCCTCTTTACACGAAGTTCTTAAAGCTATCAGAACGATTGCTCAAGGAGACACTTATTTTGATGCTAACATTAATACCAACGCTTTAACTTCAGAACATAAAACGAAATCGAAAGGCCTTCTTACTAAACGTCAAATAGAAATTCTTGAACTCATTGCGCTAGGCAAAACCTCTAGAGAAATTGCTGACGAACTTTTTATAGGTGTTCATACAGTAGATACACATCGTAAAAACATGGCTCGTATTTTAGGGCTTCAAGGTAAAGGAGAATTGATGCGCTATGCCTTAGAAAAAAAGTATAAATTTTAATGAAATGGGTTCAATATACCCAATACAAGGTATTTCGTCGATTTATCTAAACCTTAAATTTGTAGTATCAATTAATATTTTAATTTAGAGCTACAAACCTAAATTTTAAATCTTAAATTTTATTATTATGCCCAACTTTAAATCACTTTTATTTTTACTAGCACTATGTGCCTTTAATTACAGCTTTTCCCAAAGCTATATCGGACTTAATGCAGATAACTACTCCGGAATTCATGGTGTCGTTTATAACCCTTCAAATATCGTAGGCTCAAATTTTAAAGCTGATGTGAATATTGCTTCTTTCAGCGCACTAGTTGGAAGTGATTACTTCGGAATTAACTTTAGCGACATCGTAAGTGGCAGTAGTTTTGATTTTTCAGAAGACACCGAACGTTTCATTAGTGACAACAATAATTTCTTTCTTAATGCTGATGTGTTAGGACCTTCATTCATGTTTAATCTTAATAAGAAAAGTAGTATTGGTATCATTACCAGAGGAAGAGCTTTTTTCAATCTCAATAATATAAATGGTGAACTTTTTGAAACTATTGAAGATGAATTTGAATCTGATAATAATATTATGTTCGACTCGCAAAATTTGAATGGAACCATTCATGCGTGGGCTGAAATCGGACTTGCCTACGGAAGAATACTAATGGATAAGCAAAACCATATTCTAAAAGGAGGAGTGACTCTAAAATATCTCCAAGGTGGAGGTGCTTTATTTGTAAGTAGCCCAGGATTTATGGGACAATACGACCGATCTTCAGAAACACTAACCACTCAAGGTGAACTTAATTATGGGAGCTCTGAAGACTTTGATTCTGATGATCTCGATTTAAGTAATTTAACTTCTGGATTTGGAATGGATTTAGGATTTACCTACCAATGGCATCCAGAGAGAGAAAATGATAGCATTCCTATTTACAAAGATGATTATAAACTTAAAGTGGGACTATCAATTACAGATATAGGATCAATTAACTATAAAAATGCTGAACTTACGTCTTATGATGTAAATGATACGGTAAACACCTCTGATTATGAAGAATTAGAAGAATTCCTTGATAACAATTATAACAACACTACAACTTTTCAAGATACCAAAATACAACTACCAACAGCCTTACATCTGATGGTAGATTATAGACTAGCTAAAAAATGGCTGGTAAGTGCACAAGCTAACCTATCTATGGTAAAAAAAGATAAAGAATTTGCCAATTCTATTATCAATACAATCACAATTGCACCAAGACTGGAAACAAAATGGTTTAGTTTTTATACACCATTAAGCTTTAGACAATATGGTGATTTTGCCTTTGGAGGTGGTTTTAGGCTAGGACCATTAACTGTAGGTTCTGGTTCTATATTTAGTAATCTCTTATCTGATAGTTCTAAAACAACAGACATTTTTCTAGGCTTAAAAGTACCTATTTACAGGAAATAGACTTGTTATTACATAAAATACCCTGTATTGGGTATTCCCTTAAGAAGGTTTTATTAAGATATTCGTAAGAGTTAATTACAATACTTTTTAAAACCTTTTTTTTATGAAAACAATACAACTTTTAAAACTGCTAAGTCTTTGTTTACTAATTGGATTTACGTCTTGCAGCAAAGATGATGACGATGATAATAATGATGACTTCAATGGTGATATTTCAGTAGCCAATCTTCTTGGAAGCTGGCGATTAATCCAAGAAATTGATCGTACTGAAGGAGAGCCTGACGACATTTATAATGTTCCCGAAAACTGTAATGAACTGATTTTAGTTTTTACTTCTGATCAAATTGAAAGCAAATCAGATTATGATTGTGATGGAAGTTTTGACGATACTTTTACAACGTCTTATACGCTTAATGGCAATATTATTTCAGGTTCTGAAGGTGAAGGTATTAAAGTGCAATCACTTACCAACAATACACTCAAATTACGAGAAGATATTGTAATAGAAAATGTAGAATACTATGAACTGGTTTTTGTTAAACTAAATTAAGGCAAATGTTATCTAGTTTACCTTTTTAATACAGTTATTTGAGTTAGGATGCTATTAATCTATAGGGAGAATCTATTACATCCTACCAGATAAAATCCCCTTAACTGGGGATTTTATTTTAAAAAAAAGTGATGACATTTATGCCTTAAAACAGATGTAATAATAAAATAAAACCATGACTGTCGTATCCATTGTTATTTCACTTATTATTATCAATTTAATTCTACTGAAATTCAGTATCAATAAATACAAACAATAATAGTTACTGAGCTTTAAACATATTTCATAAAAGCTTTAGGTAAAATGATTATCTTTGATAATACAACCGATTATCAATCAAATCATCTAAAAATGAAAGCGTTTAAATACATTCTGTTTTTAATTTTAATTCTCATTATTGGTTTTGCAATTTACATTGCAGTGCAACCAAATTCTTTTCATGTGGAACGCAGCAGAACCTTGCAAGCACCAGCTCCAGTGGTTTACGATAACATTTCTGATTTTAAAAACTGGGAAGCCTGGTCGTCTTGGGTTGAAGCTAAACCTCAAACTGAGATTACGCTATCTGATAAAACTGAAGGCATTGGAGGTTCTTACTCCTGGAAAGATGATGATGGCATTGGTACAATGAAAACCATTGATGCTGTACCAAATAAATCAATTACTCAGCAAATGCAATTTGCCGACTATCCTGTAAATGAGGTCAACTGGAAATTAGAACCTAATGAAAATGGCACAACAGAAGTGACTTGGACAATTGATGGCGAAGATCTTCCTTTCGGATTTAAAGCTTACACAACGGTTATGGGAGGCATGGAAAAACTCATTGGCCCACATTACGAACGTAGTTTAGAATTATTAGATAGCATTCTCATTAAGGAAATGAAAGTCTATAACATTTCAGTGAAAGGCGTAACACAACATAGTGGAGGATTTTACCTCTATAACACAACCTCATGCAAAATGGACGATTTTCAGAAAAAAATGCAGGAAATGTTTCCAAAAATTGGAGGTTATGCCATGGCTAATAATATCAAAATGGCTGGAAGTCCGTTTGTAATTTACCACAAATGGGATGAACCCAATAATACGGTAATGTTTTCTTGCGCTGTACCAACCTCATCCAGAATTGAAACTACAGATCCAGAGGTACTTACTGGTCAGCTAGAGTCGTTTAAAGCCGTAAAGACTGTTCTTAAAGGAGATTACGAAAACCTAAAGGAAGCATGGGATGAAACCATGACCTATATTCAAACTAACAATTTAGAATTTGCTGAAAACGGACCAATGATTGAATCCTATCTTACAGATCCTATGGAAACGCCTAATCCTGCAGATTGGGTTACCGAAATCTTTATTGCCGTAAAATAATGGTCAAACAATTAGTATTGGTATTTATTGGTGGTGGTTTTGGAAGCGTGCTTCGTTTTGTTCTGGGAAAGTTTCTAAACAACACGAATGATGGCATTCCTTATGGTACATTTGCTGCCAACATTATAGGTAGTCTTTTAATCGGACTCATTTTGGGAATTGCAGCAAAAAATGACACCTTAACCACGAACCAGACTTTACTCCTAGCTACAGGTTTTTGTGGTGGTTTTACAACCTTTTCTACATTTGCCTATGAGAATCATGTTTTCTTAAAGTCAGGAGATTTCACCTCATTTGCCATTTATACGATTGCAAGTTTTATAGTAGGCTTTTTAGCAGTATTCTTCGGCATGTATCTGGTGAAATAAATAACTAGTGCTTTTCAAACGCCTTCACTCCTGCTCTAACATTTAATGCTAGATAATTCACTCTTGGTACTATCGGACAAGAGTATTTCTCATTATAAGCACAATATGGATTGTAAGCTTTATTAAAATCAATCTCTATCGTATCGCCTTCAGGAATTCTCAAATCTATATAACGTCCTCCTCCATAACTTTCTTCACCATTAGTATCATCAAGAAACGGCAAAAACAAATAGTCTTCTAGACCTTCACGCGTCATAACATCTTTCCCTTGATACACATTTAAGGTATATGTTTCACCTTTCAGCTCAAAGGTTAAAATCCCATAAATACGTTCAGGAGACACGCGACTGGTTGTTGTTTTCATGTCAAACCATTCGGTATCTGGTGTGCGTTTCAAATGTGCTGTTACGATGTAAGTTGAATCAAACTTAAAAAAATCCAGACCTTTGAATGTTTTCCGATCTTTATCTTTTAAAGGAGAACTTGTTGCGTCTTTATATTCGGCATTAAGTTCACGCTGAAACTCTGTCTCACCTAAAACGGGTTGTTTCTTTTGTGCACAACTCAAAGTGCTTATAAACGCAATTAAAAGTATAAATGACTTCATAACTATAGATTTCTGTTTCAAAAATACAACTTATCCTTTTTTTTCATAGATTTGAGTCAAATAATAACAAACCATGACAAATTGGGTCGTAACATATACAAAAAAACAAACCTCTTTCACAAAGAGTCGAACTTACTATATGCTATGATAATATAAACATATCACTAATCAATCATAAAAAGTCCGACCTCAACGTCGGACTTTTTACTTTTATATAACAATCAAAAAATGAAATCCTTTTTTAATTCTTACTTAAATACCTACAGAGGCATTGCTAAAGAAATTTGGTTTTTGTCTATTGTGACCTTTATCAATCGTGCTGGTGCTATGGTTATTCCTTTTTTATCATTGTACCTTATTGATCAAAAAGGATTTTCATTGCCTCAGGTTGGGTGGATTATGACCTTTTACGGTTTTGGTTCGTTAGTTGGTAATTTGATTGGCGGAAAACTAACCGACATCATTGGTTACTATAAAACTATCGTTTTAAGTCTTTTTATTGGAGGACTAGGTTTTATTGGTATTCAGTTTTTAGACACATTTTTCAGCGTTTGCTTCGGAATGTTCTTTTTAATGATAGCTGTAGACACCTATCGACCAGCAATATTTGTTGCAGCAGATGCTTATAGTGTCAATAATAATGTTACAAGAAATATTGGTTTAATACGATTAGCAATAAATTTAGGATTCTCTATCGGACCAGTAATCGGTGGGATTTTGATTGCCAGAATAAGTTATGCGTCTATATTTTGGGTTGATGGTATTACTTGTATGTTGGCATCCTTTCTTTTAGTTCTGTTATTAAAACCCAAGAAAAACAAGAAAGAAGAAGACGTTGTTATCCAATCGAAAGAAGGTGTTTCACCTTATAAAAATCCAGCATTTTTGTTATTTTTTCTGGTAATGGTCATTAATGCTATTGCCTTTATTCAGTATTTCTCTACAATTCCAATTTACTATAAACAGGCACACGGACTTTCAGAAGATACCATTGGTTCATTATTGTTCTTGAATGGTATATTGATTGTATTCTTGGAAATGCCATTGATTGCTTGGGTAGAAAGACTGGGAATGTCTAAAATTACAGCTACAATTTTGGGTATTATTTTTTTAGCATTTAGTTTTGTAATCCTTAACTTTTCACTTTCATTTGGAATATTGATATTCGGAATGATTCTTATGACTATTGGTGAAATGATTGGTTCTCCTTTTTCAAATGCTTTAGCTTTGAATATGGCTCCTAAAGGCCGAAAAGGCAGTTATATGGGTTTGTACAGTATGAGCTTTTCAGTGTCACACATTATTGGTCATAATGCAGGTATGAATGCCATTTATAGCTTTGGATTTGATACCACATGGTATGGTCTTTTTATAGTATTAATTATAGCAGCTATCATCATCATGTATTTACCAAGCATGATTAAAAATTTAAATCTCGTTCATAAATGAAAACAATACACACAGACGTCCTAATTATTGGCGCAGGACCTATTGGTATTGCTTGTGCTCTGGAATGCAAAAAGCATAAATTAGACTATATAGTTATTGAAAAAGGAGCCTTGACCAACTCGCTGTTTAACTATCCCTTAAACATGACTTTTTTTTCAACCTCTGAAAAGTTAGAAATCGATAATATTCCATTTATAAGTAACAATCCTAAACCAACTCGCAATGAAGCTTTAGAGTATTACCGAAGAGTAACAACTTCAAATCGGTTGAATATTAAGCTGTACGAAGAAGTTGTTTCCGTTTCAAAGCACAACCTTGGTTTCCACGTTGAAACCTCTAAAGCGAATTACCAGTCGAATCAGGTCATTATAGCCACTGGCTTTTATGATATCCCAAACATGCTAAATGTACCAGGAGAAGGACTTTCTAAAGTATTTCATTATTATAAAGAAGCTCATCCCTTTAGTTTACAACAGGTAGCCATTGTAGGTGCAAGTAATTCATCGGTAGATGCTGCTTTAGAAATTTACCGTAAAGGAGGAAACGTGACTATGATCATTAGAGGTGATGCTATTGGTGAACGTGTCAAATATTGGGTAAGACCAGATATCATAAACCGAATTAAAGAAGGAAGCATAAAAGCGTATTACAATTCAGAAATTAAAGTCATAAGAGATCATGATATTACTATTACCACTCCTGAAGGATTAAAAACAATCCCAAACGATGCTGTGATAGCGTTAACAGGTTACCAACCTAACTTTAAATTTTTAGAAGCTATTGGAGTGCAATTCTCTGAAGATGACAAACACATCCCAAACTATAATCCTGAAACCATGCAAACCAATATTGAAGGCTTATACCTAGCAGGAGTCATCTGTGGTGGTATGGAAACTCACAAATGGTTTATTGAAAACTCGAGAATTCATGCTAAGCAAATAGCTGAACATATTGTAAAGACCAAAAAAACTAAAGGACCAAACAATAAATAAGTCAAAAAAAGAGCTCTATTTCAAAGGTTTAACCTCATTATGCTTAATCACATGAGACAGCACAATCTGCGTTTTGGTTTCACCGTACACAATCAATTGATC
>JAAEZL010000110.1:0-1070 GCA_018222875.1 Algicola sp. | reverse complement strand
TTTGATTTTTTAAGACCACTTCCATAACGATATTTTCATTGCCAGTAATACGATAGCAGTTAATCACTTCATTGTAGGTTTTCACCTTTTCCAAGAAAGGTTTTAGCATGCCCATAAAAGCGCGTAAAGTAATGAGCGCTTTGAGTTGATAACCAACTTCAAACGGACTAACCAAGGTGTTATAACTTTGTATAATTCCGGCGTCTTCCATCTTTTTGATACGCTCGGAAACAGCTGGCGAACTGATGCCAACTTGCCGACCAATTTCAGCATTAGACTGTCGTGCATTGACTTGCAGGCATTTTAAAATGTTCCAGTTCAAATGATCAATTTGCATCTAAAGTATTTTTAAAATATACGTTAATTTTTAAACCAAATATACAATTTTACTTTAATATCTAAAGTATAATCTCAAGACTAGTCACTAATTTTGTTACAATTGCTATTAAAAAATGAATTATAATATCCCATCTCATTTATCTGAACTGCCTATTTATCAAAAGGCTATGGATATCCTTGTCTTGTCTCGAAGTATTTCTACATATATAGGTCAAGATTTGTCATATTTACGATCTGATGGTACTGAAGACACGCACATCTACTTTTCTGGTGATATCATACAACAATCTGAATCCTTAGCACCAGAAATTGAAAAAGCACAAGCTGAAAACTGTTCTCACAAAAAACACAAACACTTTGCGTCTCTAGAACGCCTAGTGCATCGCTTACATTTAAATTGCAATCGCCTGCAACATTGCAACAGTAATGGTAAAGATTACTTACCTATTCTTCAAAGCGAATTACGAAAATTCAAACATCTGCAACGTCATTGGATGATGACGCTTTAGCGAGGAATTGAATTTTTCAGTTACTTAATTCGTAAGCAGTTATCTTCCAATATTTTGAGCTGCTTTTTTTGCTCTTTCATCTTTATGTCTAAAAATAAGAATGCTACCAACGACGTAAGGAAGAACCCAAAATAATGCAATTCGCAACCAGGCTGGCCATTCAGGAAAAACCCCAAACAAATGAGAACCAGCAGCCATAATAAGTCCGACATAACTATAACC
>JAAEZL010000307.1:477-1752 GCA_018222875.1 Algicola sp. | reverse complement strand
CCAAAAGCTAGATTCTATATAACAACAGTTAATATTAAATCCTAGCTTTGTACCAAGTGAGTCAATTGAATATGCTTTGGCAAAAGCTGTGTTCATTTGGAATTCCGATGGATTGTACAAAAAATTCTTGTTTAACAAAGCCTTTCCAAAATCGCTTACATTATCTTCATTATGTTGAAGAATTGCATTACCAGTAAATAGAGTTGGTGAATACTGCACTCTCTCTCCGCCAGCTAAAATTGTACGGAAACCATACCCCTTAGATTTAGTTAATTCGACTAGTGATCTATGCGCAAAAAATAAATTTCGTAAATAAAAAACAAATGTTGCGCAATTAGTATATTCAGGCTTATCTAGATCAACGGTGCGAGAGACGCCATCATTTATAATTAGAATACTTTCGTAAGGCATCGGCTCAACGCCAACCAAAAAAGGATGACCAGCTATCTGATAGACCGTACTTAGCAGCTCAAGCATTCCACTTTTTTGAAGTTCGATTAAGTCCCACGCACACTTTTCCAACGCAGAACCAAATCCACAAACGTCCATCCATGCAGAGATGCACGGCTTTACTTCCAACTCACCTGCTTTAGACTTCTTGGCCCAAGCTACTGAATCTAGGTACTCCTGTTTTTCCCAAGGTGTAGTCAAAATATCTCCAAGTTAATATGAAAGCCTAACGCTTGCCGTAAACGGCGTAAAATAGTTAGGCTAAAATTATCTACGAAAGAGCATAAACCTGCTGTTTTATGGCCTTATTATGTCCCTGTTGACTTATATTCGTTTTTTACAATTTCTTGTGCTTGGGCGGTCGCTTCGCTTGCTGAAGCAAAATCTTGTTTGTAGAAAT
Organism: Algicola sp.; assembly: GCA_018222875.1. Lineage (GTDB taxonomy): Bacteria > Bacteroidota > Bacteroidia > Flavobacteriales > Flavobacteriaceae > Psychroserpens. The sequence goes on along the minus strand of JAAEZL010000307.1, from coordinate 902 downwards.
AGAAGAATGCGGCATTGTACCGTGCAAGCTCAATAAAAATGAAATTGTTGGTTGAGTGAAAAAAGTTAAAATCAGGGTTCGTTGTACGTATTATGCACAATGAATTATGCCTTGAGTTTTTCGATTTTACACTAAGTGCTTTTAAGGCATTTCTCAAATTTGAGAATACTTTTGATGGACTTTGATCTACTGGGCCTTGAAACATTGCGATAGGTATTTTCCCAATATATGGAATGTAGTCTGAACCTTGAACCCTGTTTAAGTTTCTTCTTAAATCTAGAACGTGAAATTTGTATTCAATAGTTTCAAGCCAGAGAATGATTTTGTCTATATCATCATCGGAGAAATACTCATGGCGTAAATCGGTCGCCTCAAACTTGTGTTTAAGGTGCCTTTCTAATTCACCAAGAATATTATTGTTACAG
>JAAEZL010000307.1:0-467 GCA_018222875.1 Algicola sp. | reverse complement strand
AGTCTCTACAGGCTGGAACTGTTGTCTTGTTATAGGACTGAGCATTATTGTTTGTAGTTGTGATGAAGGTTCTGCTAGTGCAGCGTTCATATACCCATTGCGGAATCACATGCTCTCTTGTTAAGTCATTCACTTCTCCGCAAAAGACACACATATTTACTGAGTGGTCTTCAATAATAGAGTCAACAACGTGTTTTCGATTAGTCCTTATTTTTTTCCGAAATTCAACTAGCTTATTATTTAAACTCATTCTCGAATATTTACTCCTTGGCATATAATGGCTTATTAGTAGACCTTACAAGGTTGCCTAGCTTGTAAGATAGAAAATTATAGAAATAAGATTTAACCTTAAAATTTTGAAAAATATATTAAGTCAAAGGTAAGAAAAAATGAATCTCATGTTTACGAATTACTGCTTTTCGCTCAAAGCTGCCTGTCAGATAAAGTCTAAACCTATTCATTTAAGC
>JAAEZL010000109.1:9289-10361 GCA_018222875.1 Algicola sp. | reverse complement strand
GTTTGCAATACTTAGAGTACTTCTGTCTAAAGCTTCATATAGTCTTATGGTTTCATTAATCACTGTTCCGAAAGCATCAATATCAATGACATTTGTTGAAGTTCTAAATACCAAGTTACCATCGACATCATCATAATAGAAGTAAGAAGTTTGTGTTACTGTTCCAATATTAAATATACCTGCAACGACCAGAGAAATATCCAGTTCTGTTTTTATTCTGGTTACATTTCCGTTATAGGCTCCTAATCCAAAATCATTAAGATTTAAAGCTCCGTAGGCATCAACAGAGGTATCAAAATCACCAGTAAAAGTACCACTCACAGGAGTTCCACCAGCATCTCCAGCGAAGGTTCCGCTTACAGTATCAGCATTCGAATAGCTAAATGTTAAAGGAAAGGCACCTAATGTGGCATTATTAGTTAGATTTAAAGAAAGTGTTTCTTGTGCTAAACCTGTTATTGAAATTGTTCCTGATTGATCACTTATGTACAATCTGCTTTCTGTTGGTGGCATTCCGTCCGTAGTAACAACTGAAACTTCAGTAGTTCCTGGATAAGTAGATTGCTCAGTTGATGTAGGAGCAACATTCGTATCTGTATTTGTACCAACTTGAGATAGAGAAGTGAAGTTCCAGGTTACAGCAGCTCCAGTTGCGCTTTCATCAATCGGATTTGTGGAGTCTAGAATCGCGTAGTCTTTTTCAGAACTATTTACAAATTGAGAAATAGGTGCCTGAGCAAAACTTAAGATTGAAGACATTAAAAATGTTAAGAGTAGTTTTTGTTTCATGTTATAATGGATTGAATTATTGTTGATTACGAATTTATGAAATAAAAACTTAAGGGTAAAAAAAAAGACCTCAATTGAGGTCTTTTGTTAATTGCGTAAAGGCTGATTCTTAATTAAATCAATGTATAAATTGACTTTTCGTTTTAAATCTTTACGATGCGTTATAAAATCTAAGAAGCCATGTTCTAACAAAAACTCAGAGGTTTGGAATCCTTCTGGTAAATCTTGACCAGTTGTATCTCTTACAACTCTTGGACCTGCAAAACCAATTAAAGCTCCAGGT
>JAAEZL010000109.1:6348-9279 GCA_018222875.1 Algicola sp. | reverse complement strand
TAGTTCCTCCAGTAGTTGGATCTGTACATAACGAAATATACGGAATGCCTGCATCTGCCAGTTGTGCTAATTTTACAGATGTTTTAGCCAATTGCATTAACGATAAGGCTGCTTCCATCATACGTGCACCTCCAGACTTGGAAATAATCATAAACGGTGTTTTTTTCTTAAGTGCATAATCTGCAGCTCGTGCAATTTTTTCACCAACAACGCTTCCCATTGAACCTCCAATAAAGGTGAAGTCCATACAAGCAATAACTAAATCTTGTCCGTTTGATTTTCCAACAGCTGTACGAACAGCATCTTTAAGATTTGTTTTTTCTTGTGCAGCTTTTAAGCGGTCTGGGTATTTTTTTGTGTCTTCAAATTTTAAAGGATCTTTAGATACTAAATCGGCATCCAATTCTTTAAACTTATTATCGTCAAATAAAATTTCGAAATATTCTTTACTTCCAATTCTTACGTGATATCCATCTTCCGGACTTACATAAAAGTTTTTTTCAAGTTCTTTGGTATCTACAATTTTACCAGTAGGAGATTTATACCACAACCCTTTAGGTGTGTCTTTCTTCTGTTCGGTAGTTGTTTGTATCCCTTTATCTTTTCTTTTAAACCAAGCCATAATGCTTTGAGATTTTTAGATTTATGATTTTAGAATAGCGATTATAAAGTCGTTTTAAAAAACGCATAATCGTTACGTTGCGTTAAGGATTGAAGCGGCATCCTTTTTTGAAAAAAAAGATACAGCGTAAAGCCTGACCACAAAATTAAACCTTTTTTTAGTTTTGTGGTAACGCCCTAAAAAAACTTATAAAGTATTTACGTTATTGAGGTCTTCGAATGCTTTTTTTAAGCGTTCTACAAATGCATCTTCTCCTTTGCGTAACCAAACTCTTGGATCGTAATACTTTTTGTTAGGCACATCATCGCCATCAGGATTACCAATCTGAGATTTTAAATAGGCTTCTTTTTCGCCCATGTAGTCACGAACACCACTCATAAATGCATATTGCATATCTGTGTCAATGTTCATTTTTATAACACCATAGCCAATGGCTTCTCTGATTTCATCAACTGTAGAGCCCGAACCGCCATGAAATACAAAATCAATGTGATTGTGCGGTAGATTGTGTTTTTTAGATAAGAACTCCTGAGAGTTTTTTAGAATTTTAGGTGTCAGTTTTACGTTTCCTGGTTTGTAAACACCATGAACGTTTCCAAATGCAGCAGCAATTGTAAACTGGTCGCTTACTTTACTTAATTCTTCGTAAGCATAGGCAACTTCTTCTGGCTGAGTGTATAATTTTGAATCGTCAACATCTGTATTATCTACACCATCTTCTTCACCACCTGTAATACCAAGTTCAATTTCTAAAGTCATTCCCATTTTGCTCATGCGTTCAAGGTATGATTTACAAATTTCTATATTTTCTTCAATAGGCTCTTCTGATAAATCAATCATGTGAGAACTATACAGAGACTTTCCTGTTTCTTTAAAATGTTGTTCACTGGCATCTAATAAACCATCAATCCAAGGCAATAATTTTTTTGCACAATGGTCTGTATGTAAAATGACAGGAACATCATAAGCTTCAGCCATAAGATGAATGTGTTTTGCACCTGCAATAGAACCAGCAATAGCTGCTTTTTGATTTTCGTTGCTCAATCCTTTTCCAGCATTGAATTGCGCACCACCATTTGAAAACTGAATGATTACAGGAGCATTTAATGCTTTAGCTGTTTCTAATACACCATTGATGGTAGTAGAACCTATAACGTTAACTGCTGGTAAGGCAAATCCTTTTTCTTTAGCGAGTTTAAAAATCTCCTGAACTTCTCGTCCTGTAGCAACTCCACCTTTAATATTATGACTCATTGTTATGATTTTTTAGTTGAAAATTAAGTAATCAAAAATACACAATTTTTAAATAAAAAGACCTCTATTTAGGATATAGATGGCTAATATATTAACGAAAACGTTATTGTTAAACTGTTTAAAACGGATAGTTTATACCGATGTTATACACAGCATTGCCGAAGTTGTAATCTTTAAACCATCGTGCTCCATCTGGTCTTGAAGGATCATAGGTTTTAAAGCCAATATCCAGACGTAACACAAAAAAACTAAAATCGTAACGCAACCCAAATCCAGAACCAATCGCAATATCTTTTAGTGATTTTAAGCCTTCAAAAGTAGCATCATTATCTTCAACGTTATCGAGAACATTCCAAATATTTCCAGCATCTACAAAAATAGCTCCATTGAAGCGGCCAACGAGATTAAAACGCTCTTCTGCACTTAAGGTGATTTTCATGTTTGCTTCGTTAAATTCATTTGTTGATAACGAACTTCCTGGTCCGAGATTATAAGCAGACCAGGCTCGAATATCGTTTGGTCCACCAGCAAAGAAACTTTCAGCAAAAGGGATGTTGTCAGAATTGCCGTAAGGAATTGCAATTCCGAAATAACTACGAATGGCAAAGACATTTTTTTTACCTAAATCCCAGTGCTTCACATAATCGAATTCCGTTTTAATAAACTGTGAGAACGGAACCCCAAATATTTCATATTTATCGTTGCTGTTTTTATTTAGGTTCAGTGCTTTCGATAAGCTTGTAAATAAGTTTCCTGCAGTTTCAACTCTAAACCGAAAGATTGAAAAATCATTGTCAAAAAGATTTTCTCTTCGGTCTTTAATGTAGTTGAAACTTGATGAAAAAATAAGGTTGTCTTCAGTAAGACGGTCTTTACGTTGTGCTATATTGCTTACATCCTGATAGCTTTCATCATTTGGGTTTAGCGATGTGTTATTGGCCAAAACAGCATCAATAAATGCATCTGCACCACTCGGAATTGATAAATCATTGTTACTGTTGATGTAGTTTATGTTTTTTGCAATTTGGTTTAACCGACCATAAGAATTTTGATAG
>JAAEZL010000109.1:0-6338 GCA_018222875.1 Algicola sp. | reverse complement strand
ATCAACATTTAGATTTTTTACAAACTGTACATTAAATAAATCAATGTTATTAGTCACTTTTTTAGAAGGATACCAATTGTAATTAAATGCACCTGTTAAGGTTTGTTTATCAAGACCAATATTTCTCTGACTTGTTGCTCCTATACTAATTCTTGTGCTAGGAGACATATATTTTGGTATGATTTTGTCGGTATTGAAAGGAAAGAAAAGCCTTGGGATGCTTAATCTTAAATTTCCACCATATTCATTGATGTCAAAAAACTGATCTTCATTACCTGAAGCATCTCTGGAAGCTCCAATAGCGCCTAATGCGGATATTTCTAAAGTTTCGGCACCTCTAAATACATTTCTGATGATGAGTCCTGTACTAATCGAAAACCCAACCGTTTGAATATTACTTTGAGTGACATCAAAATCAAAACCCAAATCGTATTTCTTTTTAGGAGAAAGATAAATATTTGCTGTTAATGTGGTGTCTTGCTCATTTTCAATATATTCGATATTTGGATAGTTAAAGGCTTTTAATTCACTTAAATAACGATAGGTTCTCGTTCTGTCTAAATCTCTGAATATTTCGCCTTTGGTTATAAAAACAGCATCAGTCAACGCTTTGGGTCTGTATTTTAATTTGTCATAACTGTACAGATTATAATTGTTATACTGCACCGAGTCCGTTATGGGTTTATCCTTGTTTTCAAACCTGTAATCACTGTAAATATTAACATCTTTTATTTTATAGATTTTGAAAGGAATACGTGTTATGGAATCCTCAGAACGAATAGCTCTGTTTTCAATTATTAATTCTGTATTCACTTTATCACCTGGTAAAATGGTATCAATATTAAACCTGATATAATCCTGACCAAAATAGAATAAACCTGAATTTCTCAATTCTGTGGTAAGTCTGTTGCGTTCTCTCGTATAGTTCAATTCGTCAAATTGCTGACCAGATGTAATAAGTGAGTATTCTTCGAAATGGTTTCGATACAATGAATCCACAACAGGAGACGCAATGTTGGTCGTTATAGAATCCAGAAAATAGGGATTACCTCTAACCACATTGTAGGTAACTGTTGCTCTTTGTGTACTGTCTTTTTCTACATCAAAAGACGTTTCTACATTAAACCAACCTTTACTGTAGAAGTATTTTTTTAATCCTGCAGCCGTTTTTTCAGCTTTAGTCTCATTGAAAATGACAGGAGCTTCGCCAGTTTTTTTTAGCCAGGTATTGAATCCTTTTTTAGAATTGATTAAGGCCTCATATTGTTTGAGTGACAGTAATTTTTTTTGAGCAGTTCTTGGATTCTCAGGATTTCGGTACTTTTCATTTAAAATAGAATCTATATTAGGACGCGCCAGATTATAGATATGAAGTCGAAGCGGAATACCTAATAATTTGCCGTTAGGTTTTTGATAAATAAGATTGCTAATGGTTTCTGACTTATCGTTCTTATCATCAACCAAAACCGTGTTTTCGGTCAATAAATGCTCATTTTTACCAACACGCTTCATAACGTTACATGAGGTTGTAAATGAGAACATCATTAAAAGAACTAATATGTAGTAGAGGTGTTTTTTCAACAAAAAATAATTAGAGAAACCATGTCATTCAAATGTACAGTTTTAAAGTGCTATAGCATAACAAAAAATAGACCAAAAAAGTATTACTTTGTAAATTGTAAACAAGACACAAAAGTAATTACATTTTGAGTATAACAAAAAATGAGATAAAGTTTATTAAATCCTTAAATCAAAAAAAGTTCAGACAACAGGAGCAACTTTTTTTAGTGGAAGGGATAAAAGGAATTCGTGAATTTTTAGATTCTGAATTTGAGTTGTATCAGTTGTTTGCTACAGATGCAATTTTTAATGCTGAAACAAAACTTATCTCTGAAAAGGATCTTCAAAGAATCAGTGCCTTAAAAACTGCCAATACAGCTCTGGCAGTTTTCAGGATGCCACAACCTAAACCGATTACAGAATCATCTCTGGTTTTAGCGCTTGATGATGTTAGAGATCCCGGAAACATGGGAACTATAATTCGTTTATGTGACTGGTTTGGCATTGAACAACTTATCTGTAGTTTAGAAACCGTAGATTGCTTCAATCCTAAAGTGGTTCAAGCTACTATGGGTTCGTTAACCAGAGTTCAAATTGTATATACAGATCTGGAAGCGTATTTAGAGGAATCCAAACTTGAAATCTATGGAACATTTATGAATGGCTCCAGTATTTATTCCGAAGCATTACCAAAAAAAGGCATCATTGTTATGGGAAATGAAGCTAACGGGATTTCTTCAACGATTGAAAATTTAGTTCATAAAAAAATAGGTATTCCACAATTTGGAAATTTAAAAGCTACCGAAAGTTTAAACGTAGCAACAGCAACAGCAATTGTACTAAGTGCTTTTAAAGGGCGTTAATTTTAGGTGACAAACATTTAAAATACCGTTAATACTCTGTAAAAAGGCATGGATTTTGTTTATATTTAACTCATAAAACCATCATTAATGAAATATAGTTCACTTTTTTTACTCGCTTTTTGTTTTCCAATTTTTTTATATGCTCAAGTAGAAGAAATCAATCCGCCTAATTACATTAAAACCATTACCTTCAAAAGTAGAAATACACCTCAAGGTGAACTGCCAATATTAAGATTAAATGAACCTTTTTATTTAGAGTTTGATGCTTTGGTGACCAATGAACCAGATTTTTATTACACCATAGAGCATTATAATTACGATTGGACCAAATCTAATCTTGTCAAAATGGAATATATGGTAGGTTTTGATGATTTTAGAATTGTAGATTATCGTAATTCTTACAATGCGTATCAATTGTATTCGCATTACAGACTGCAGATTCCTAATGCTCAAACCAGAGCGCTTACTAAAACTGGTAATTATATGATTTCTATTTTTAATGATGATAGAGAATTGGTATTTACCAGAAAATTTATGATTTACGAGCAAAAGGTTGGCGTAGGAGTATCAGTTAAAAGGTCAAGAGATGTGAAATATATTGCAGGGAAACAGAGCGTTGATATTGCTATTAACACAAGTAATTTGCTTATCAATAATCCATTGCAGACTGTAAATACTTTGATTATTCAAAACAATAATTTGCATACAGCTATTAAAAATGTAAAACCTCAATATACCTTAGGTAGAGAATTGGTTTACAGATATACCAATGAAACAGCATTCTGGGCTGGAAATGAATTTCGTTTTTTTGAAAACAAAGATGTAAGAGCAGCAAATATTGGTGTTCAGTTCATTGATCTGAAAGATATTTATCACAACTATTTATTTGTTAATACAGAACGTGCCTCTCAGCCTTACACGTTTAATCCGGACATCAACGGTAATTTTTTAATAACTGCAATCGATGTTGATGATGTTGATATTGAAGCCGATTACACCATGACACACTTTGCGTTGTCGTATCCCGAATTAACAGATGGCAGCGAAATTTATATCTATGGAAATTTTAATAACTATGCGCTTGAAGATATGAATAGAATGGTTTTCAATGAAGAAGATAATATCTATGAAGCTGTTTTCAGACTCAAACAAGGGTTTTACAACTATAAGTATGTTGTTGTTGATCCTAATGGAAACCTGGATGAAGGTCGTATCAGCGGAAACTTCTGGCAAACAGAAAATAATTACAAAGTCTTGGTGTATTACAGAGATCTTGGTGCCAGATATGATGAACTGATTGGATTTGGTGAAGCGAGTTCTGTAGATATTTCCAATTAAATTGAATCAAATTTAGCTTCTGTAACCAATTCTTTGAATGTGTTGCACTTCTGTGTTTTGTGTGGTAATCCTTCTGAAGTATTACAATAAAAAACATTGCTTTGTAGGTTTGGTGTACATACATAAACTTATAGATTTGCCTTTACACTGTTTTTCACTAATGCGTGTAATGTGTTTTAGGAGATTCCGACAATTGTCCTATGAGAGTCCTTCAATGTTTAAGAAGATTTTAATACACCATCAATACATTTGAATGGGATTCGTATACGATTCCGAAAAAATAAAGATAAATTTACACAAAGCCAAAATCTTAGAATCCTAAGCACGTATGCACAACGACTTAAAATTATTTATTGAACTCGCTGAGTTTTTAATTTCCGAAGAAAAAAATCATCCTGTTGCAATACCTTTAGATACAAATACACTTTACGATACCATTGATCTCGAACTTAAAGACGAACCAACAATTGATGATGCATTTAAAGAAACATTAAAAGACATCATAAAAAGTACTCCAAAAACAGCTTCTAAAGCTTTTTTTAATCAGTTATTTGGTGGTAGAATTTCGAAATCAACCTTAGGAGATTTACTGGCAGTCATGCTCAATAATAGCATGTATACTTATAAAGTTGCAGGTGTTCAGGTAGGTATCGAAAAAATAATTTTACAAAATATTTGCAAGCGAATTGGTTATGGTAATCACAGTGATGGTACAATAGCTCCTGGAGGATCTATGTGTAATTATATGGCCATGCTCATGGCACGAGATGCTTATGATGCTTCAATTAGAAACGAAGGTGTTTCACGTAAACTTATAGCTTATACGTCTGATACGTCTCATTATTCCATAACAAAAAATGCATCATTTGTTGGTATTGGTCGACATCAGGTTCGGTCTGTACAAACAAATGCCAAAGGTGAAATGCTGGTTGATGATTTAGAACGTCAGATTAAAGACGATTTTAAAAAAGGACATCATCCGTTTTTTGTAAATGCTACAGCTGGCACAACTGTCTTAGGTGCTTTTGACGATGTAGAACAGATTAGCAACATTTGTAAAACGCATCAACTTTGGTTACATCTGGATGGTGCTTATTGTGGTTCTGTAATTTTTAGTAAGCAGTATAAACATTTGGTAAAAGGGATTGAGCTTACAGATTCGTTTAGTTTGAATGCTCATAAAATGTTAGGAACACCTTTGGGTTGCTCTATTATTGTCACTAAAGATAAAAAACAACTTTATGAGTCCTTTTCAAACGATGCAGATTACCTATATCAAACAGATGATGACGCTTATAATTTGGGTAAAACCTCGCTTCAATGTGGAAGGCGTAATGATGCTTTAAAGTTATGGACGCTTTGGAAATCTGTTGGTAATAACGGACTGGAAAAAATTGTAAATCATCAGTTTTATCTTGCTGATGTTGCAAGAACTTACATTAAAGCAAATCCGGATTATACCTTGTATAGTTTTGAGGATTCTATTTCAGTGTGTTTTAATTACAAAGGAATTTCTGCTAAAGTATTATGTACCAAACTTTATGAACATTCAAAATTAATGGTTGGCTACGGAACTTTCAGAGAAGATACTTTTGTAAGAATGGTAACAATTAATACACAATTAGAAGAAAAAGATATCATTTCGTTTTTTAAAACATTAGAAGATTTCGTTGATTCTGAAGATTTATAGGTTAAGATGCAATTCTGAAAATTATCATGTTAAATTTTTGTATAATTTAAAAAAAACGCTGATATTCAGTCAAAATTTAGCTATTTTTACATCCATAAATTCAAATTCTTAGATGGTACAACAAGTTACTAGTGGTATAAAAATCTCTGTCGAAACGACTTTTGAAGGTACATTTTATAAAAATTATAAAGTGCATTTTGCGTTTGGATATAAAGTAACTATTGAAAATCAAAGTAAAGATTCTGTTCAGTTAAACTCCAGATACTGGAAAGTTCTAGATGCTCTCAATAATGTTGAAGTTATAGAAGGTGAAGGTGTTATTGGTAAAAAACCTGTGTTAAAACCAGGCGAATCACATACCTATAATTCAGGTTGCTTGTTAACCTCTCCTTTTGGAGCAATGCAAGGTCATGATAATATGGTGAACTTTACGAATACCAACAAGTTTAAAGTGATTATTCCTTCATTTAAATTAAGCGCACCTTTCGCACTTAATTAATCACTGTATTTCTTCAGAAATTCAAACCGATGCGTTTCATTATTCTGCTTAATGTGGAAAAACTGGCAATTTGAATAATGTATAAATTCATAATCTCTGGAAATATCAAACTGGTTTGATTTCGCTCTGTAAATTCCGTCACAATCAATATGTCCATAAGGTGAAATTCTTCTAAATCTATAGTCTGTTTGCAGATTGATATCATAAATTTCAAACCATGCACCTGCTGCAATTCCGCCTAACCATTGTGCATGTTCAGCTTTTACGTCGTTGTGTTTGGGTTTAAGCGTTCCAGTTAAACTAGGATTGTACCCTTTTAGGTCGTCTAAAAATAAACGTCTGTTTTCTTTGCTTACACTAGACTTGAACTCTCTAATCTCACCAGTTT
>JAAEZL010000306.1 GCA_018222875.1 Algicola sp. | reverse complement strand
CCAATTAATAGACTTATTTTCATTGATTTACGATTTTCTCAAATTGTGGGCAACGTGTTGTGTATGATTAGTTGCGTTGGCGAGAACTAAGTTACTAAAAGAAACCGAACCAGAGGAAAATCCGTAGGATTTTCCGAGTACACACAGACTAAGCAATTGATTATACACGTTGTTGTAAACAGTTATTATTCACATATTAGATTATAATCTTCAACGATTTGCCCAATATCATAATCTTCATATAAATCATCATCTATAAATGACACAACTTCTTCACAGTCAGAAAAATATTTCAGCAGACTTTCTTTATATTTTTTCAAAATTCCCTCTTCAGGGAAATCTAAATTATCGGGCCTTATTATTTTTGTAGCTATTGTTTCATTCTCTCGTATAATATAGTATTCTTTGATTTTTACATTTTTGTTTTGATTTTGCCAAGTATCATTTACGTAATGTGTACCATTAGAAATACTTTTTTTGATAGTTCTTACATATAGCTTTGCTTTTCCATTTCTGATTAATTTGAATAAGAACGCTCCGTTATTACTGATTGGTACATACTCATAGTATCCAATATTAGGATTGTATGATGTAATAAAAAAAACTTTATCAATTTCAGTTTTATCAAAGTTCTTTTTTTTGCCTTTTTTATCTTTTTTATATTCTAGGTTTGATTTCGAAATCGCAATTAAATTTCCCGAAGCCATTGGTATTTTTATTAGGCCTTTGAGTGTGTCTCCATTTTTTAAAATCAGTTTTCCACTTTTCCAGTTATATTGACCATAACTAAATGAAAAGGAAAGGATTGAAATTATTAATATAAATGATCTTGTCATTCGTCTGTTTTAATTGTTTACAACGTATTTGTGTATGGCTAGTTGCGTTGGCGAGAACTAAGTTAGTAAAAAGGAACCGAACCAATAGGAAAATCCGTTAGGATTTTCCGAGTACACACAGATCAAGCAATTGGTTATACACGTTGTTGGCTAACGTTTATTCTGGCTTTTGTTTTGATGCTCTTCCATGAACATCACAAGCTGTAAAGTAAATTCCGTTATATTCTTTTAATTCTCCTTTTTCTCCACAAGCTTCACAAATTTTTTCTGATTTAGAAATATAATCATCCATTAAGTCTTCTAGTTGAAAACCAGAGATATTAAAATTATTTTCAGGATAAAATCTTAAAGTGCCATATTTTTCTTTTATACAAGACACTTTTTTATTCCAACCCATTTTGTGCAAATCTTGAATTAAATTTAAGACTAAATGATTCCATCCTTTTCCTATTTCTAATTCAATTTGATTGAGTTGAGCAAGTTTGAACAAATCATATTCGTTAATTTCTTTATTTATAATAAAATCTTTAATTTCTGATGTGTTTTTGTTCAGGAATTCTTTTTTATTCAATTTTTTATTGTAGAATTTATTGAGAGATTTCATGTTATTTCAATTCATATTCTTTTTTAAAAACGAATTCGATAGGCTTGTCAATCGTCTTCATCCCTTCATATTCAAAAAGCATTTCGTTTGTTGGATTTTGACTATTTTCACCAAATAAGAAAGAAATCGAATTTCTATTAGATAATTCTCGAGTTTTCAATTCTAGTATAAGTTCATTGAAAAAATATTCTGATTCAAGTAAGTCTTCTCTATATTTAGTCAGATTATCTAAGTCTAGTTTTTCAAACCACCAACTTTCCATAAAATCCTCATCATAGAATCCCAATTCGGCATCTTTTCCAAATTTTGATTCAGA
>JAAEZL010000108.1 GCA_018222875.1 Algicola sp. | reverse complement strand
AAACCTTTTGAACTTTTTGATTCTGTTAATCCTTCCAAAGAAATTATCCTTTTCTTTCTTCAATGCACCAAGATTATAAAGCTGTCCTTTGTAAGCATATTCTATACAATCTAAAACCGTTACAATATAAATCTCATAACCAAGATTAGAAAGCATTATCGACAATAGCGCAGAAGAACGCTCTGCTCCACCCTTTCCTAGAGATGAAGCTACAATGCATATCTTTTTACCTTTTGATTTCAACAATTAGTATCTTTACTCCAAATATAATTTAAATGAAACATCTATTTATAAAAAACCCAGCTAATTGGTATAATCTTTATATTGAATTATTATACTTCTAAACAGATGAAAATACTATTAGTAGGAGAATATAATAGATCGCATAAGTTTTTAAAAGACGGACTTATTAAATTAGGACACGATGTTAATGTCATAGGTTTACATGATGGTTTTAAAAAAGTAGATGTCGATATCCCTGTTAAAACGTATTATGACACAGGTTTTTTAAAAAAATGTAAAGTGTTAATCTATAAGCTTTTCAATGTAGATTTACATTCGGTTTCAGTAAAAAAGCAAATTTTAAAGAACAAAAATCGCTTATCTGGTCATGATGTGGTTCAGTTTATCAATGAACACTCTTTGTTATGTAAACCCAAAACAGAACAGCAAATTTTTGATTTCCTAACCCGTATTAATACTAAATCATTTCTGCTTTCAGCAGGTTGCGACTATCCAAGTATTGCGTATGCTTATGACCAAAAATTCAGGTATTCTATATTGACACCTTATTTTGAAGGTCGCTTAAAAGCTGATGATTTTTCACTAGGATTAAAATACATCAAACCACAATTTAAGGCACTTCATGAGCATATCTATCAGAACATTGAAGGCGTGATTTCCTGTGATTTAGATTATACCATTCCGTTAGAAAATCACCCTAAACATTTAGGGCTCATTCCACATCCTATCAATACAGATACTATCCTGTTTTCTGAATTACAGATTGAAGATAAAATTGTGATATTTCATGGCATTAACAGGCAAAATTATTACAAAAAAGGAAATGATATTTTTGAAAAAGCTTTGGCTATTCTGTCTGAAAAATATTCCGATAAAATTGAAATTGTCAATGTTGAAAGCTTACCATACAGTGAATACATTTCCACGTTTGACAAAGCGCATATTGTTTTAGATCAGGTGTATTCTTTTGACCAAGGCTATAATGCACTTGAAGCCATGGCCAAAGGTAAAGTGGTATTCACAGGGGCAGAACAGGAATGGTTGGATTATTTCAATGTAAAAGAAGATACCATTGCTATTAATGCATTACCTGATGCACATGCTATTGCTGAAAAATTGGAATGGTTGATATTACATCCAAACATCATTAAAGAGATTTCAAAAAATGCACGCGCTTTTGTTGAAAAAGAACATCATTACATAACAATTGCCAAACGATTTTTAGAGCTTTGGAAAGCTACTTAATCATGTAATCTCGGGAACCGAAGCTCCAGAGAAACTCTGGTCATATCCGAATTTTTATTTACGGCAGAACCATGTATCAAATATGGCGTAAATACTAACGCTTCGCCTTCCTTAGGATTAGGACGAATCAGATGCATATTGCCTTCTTTAGTTTTAAGGATGCAAGGCACATAATAGGTGTTACCATTAATTTTTGCACCTTTACTTTCTGTTCTTAAAATTTCATTTTCAGGTATTAGATGACTTCCAGGCAACACTGGTAAAGATGACAAAGAATTGCAGCCGTGAATTGGAATCCAGATATTTATGATGTTTTGATAATAACTCAAATAACTATCTCTGTGAGGCGGATTGATATCTAATGAATTAGGTCTGCTTATTCGAATTTGAATATGTGTTTTTTCGAGCTCTTCAATGTAAGATGTAAACTGAAAACCTAAAACTTCACTGAAACGCTGAACCAAAGTCTCAATGTCAAAATCGAAATCTGAATTTTCTAAATTTCTGGTAATATCAATAACTTTATTATGAAGCGCATTGGTAGTGACTACGTCATGGTATTTGTCAAGTGAAAAGTTATGAGCATCAAAATCTGAAACATGTACTTTTAAAGCTTTAATAATATTTTGAGTAATCGAATTTTTTAGATTTCGAAATTCTGAATCAGTAAACGCCTGAATGATTCCAAATCCCTTATCTTTCCATTTCATCTTAGAGATAGGGCTTGATGCCTCGTTGAACAACAGGTATTGTTCTCCCCAAAAAAAATCACCATCCACATCAAAATGATAAGGTTCGTTATCAATTAAAACACTACAAGACTTGCTCATTACATCTATAATTAAAATACAATATTAAGGAATTAAGAAGATGATTGATAATTGAAAATAGTTTATTATTACGTCAAACTTCAATAATTTTTCTCGTATTTTGTTGTTAAGATAGTAGTCAAATCAGATTTACATTAAAAATCCATAGTGTTTCATGTCGTTAAAATACCCTAATTTGTTTATTCCTGGAGCAGCGAAATCTGGAACAAGCACATTACATGAGCTCTTAAACTTACATCCTCACATTAGTATGTCTTCTGATAAAGAACCTTTTTATTGGGTAAAGGAGGATTTTGATAACTACTCTGAATCTGATAAAGACAATTATTTATCTCTTTTTGAATCAGGTCCTGAGATCCAATACAAAGGAGAATCAAGTACATCATACATGTTGTTTCCTCATTTTATTGAACGGATTAAACATGATAGTGCGACAGATTTAAAATTCATTTTTATTTTAAGAAATCCTATTGACAGGTTATACTCTCATTATTGGTACATTAAAGGTTTAGGTGATGAAAGTCTAAATTTAAAAGAAGCTATTTTACATGATAAACATGAGGAACCAATTATAGCTTCACATCATAAAAACGGACGGTATAAACATTACTTCCAATATGGATTGTATGGAAAGTGGCTCACCCAGTTTTATGAGGCATTTGACAGGAATCAGATTAAAATTATAATCTTTGAAGACTTTAAGGAAAATCCGTTGCAAATTTTAAATTCCTGCTTTGATTTTTTAGGATTAGAAGCTGTTGAAACCATACCTGAGTTGCATAGTAATGAAACTGTTTTACTGAAATATCCAAAGTTGTATAGTGGCTTTCAGAATCTTACAAAAGGACGAATAAAGCTGGTTAAACCTTTAAATAAATTTGTTCCAAAACCAATAAAAACATTTTTAAAGAAAGATGTTTCAAATATGATAGTTGAGACTACAAAAACCTCAAAAAAATATCCAGAACTCACAAGAAATGAAAGGGACTGGATTAAAAGAATCTATCTTGACGACTTTAAGCAATTAAAAACTTTGACACAATTGAATTTCACACAGTGGAAAGACTTTAACTAATTATGAGTTTACTAAAAACGACATTCTTTTCAGGTATTAGTACTGCTGTATCTTTGGTATGCAGACTCATAACCAATAAAATTGTGGCTGTTTATTTAGGCACAAACGGCATGTTTTTACTTGGTCAACTTAAAGACTTAATTAATATTGGACAAATCACAGGCAGTTTAGGCGCAGGAAATGGCATTATAAAATATGTGGCTTCCTATAAAGAGGATCAGGAAAAAATGACTTCATTTTTAACAACTGGCCTGAAGCTGCATATCTATTTCTCGCTTTTAGTTTGTATTCTGACCTTTACATTTAAAGATGTTTTATCAAGCTATTTGTTTCATGATTTAAAATTTTCAAACGCTATAGCACTTCTGGCTTTTTCATTTATTACCCTATCATTACATAGTTTTTTTATGGCCATTTTTAATGGTTTAAAAAAAATCAAAACCTACATAACGATTAATATTATCGCTACTATCATTGCTTCAGCGTTAGTTATAGTCTTTGTATTAAAATTTAAAATCATTGGTGCCTTTTACGCTTTGATACTGAGTCAATTTCTTGGATTTGCAATTTCTTTTCTTTTCATCAGAAAACTTCATCTCTTATCTCTGAAACGTTTTTCGTTTAAAATTGATAAAACACATTTCAAAAACTTAACTCAATTTTCATATATGGCAATTGCCGCTCCTGTTTGTATGATTGGAGCAACCTTATTTATACGTTTCTTTTTAAATGATAAACTAGGCTCTAATTATGCAGGATCCTGGGAAGGCATGTGGCGTATTTCGGCTATATACATCATGTTTTTAACTACCACTTTTAAGTTTTATTTGTTACCTACCTTTTCAGAAATTACAGGTCGAAAGTTAAAGCGAGAAGTCTTTAAAGTCTGGACGCTAAGTATTCCAACTATTGTTGTTATTACCCTAACCGTTTATTTTTTGAAAGATATTATCATCCCATTATTATTCAGTAAAGAATTTATGCTTATCAACACCATCCTTTTATTTCATTTATTGGGTGATGCTGTAAAAATTAATTCATGGGTTTTAGGAAATATTTTAATTGCAAAAGCGAATACAAAAGTGTTTATTGTCTTTCAGATTGGCTGGGCAGTTATCTTTTGTTCTTTATCAGTAATTCTTGTAAAATCTCATGGATTCGTAGGTGTTTCTATTGCTTATTTCCTAACGTATGTCTTACATTTCATCGCTATGAATATCTACTTCAGAAAACTACTTTGGATAAAAAATGATTAATAGCTATGATTGCTCATCTGTAATGACTCCAAAAAGCGAATTGCTAAAGACCAGTAACACGACAAGGAAATGCATTAAATAACTAAAAAAGTGTCCCATTACTGCGCCTTCAACTCCGAATATTTCAATTAAATAAACGCTAGTTAGATATAGCATTAGTACTAAGAATATTTCAATAACAATAAATTGAGCAAACATCTTTTTAGCCAGAAACTGATAGGCTATAACAATGGCAAGCACTTTTACAAAATCACCCAATAATTGCCAGAAAAACAACTGTTCAACGGGTTGGAATTCTTCAGAAAAAACTAGACCTACTACAAAAGGTCTTAAAAAATAAATGATAATTAAGCCTACACCAAATATGGGCATTACCGATTTATAAAAATCAAACACCTCTTTTCTAAATTCCTTTTTATTATCAATCTCACTAAACCTCGGAATGATATAAAGCGTCATAATAGACGTTATAAACATCAAGTAATAATCTGAAATACGATTCATTGCTTCCCAGTAACCAGCTTGCTTTATTCCAAGTTCATCAATAATAAAATTACGAATCAATATTGAAGTAACTGGTATAGCAATAGCAGTCACCAAAGCCATAATGGCATAAGGCGCAAAGGTTTTTAAGACGCTCAAACTTACATGTGAAATTTTAATTTGAGTCATTAAATTTCTTCGATTAATAATACCAACAAGCGTAATTAAAAACAGAAGAGAAGGCGCAATTACAGCTGCCACTAAAGCACCATCAATATTATCGATATAAATAAGATACAAAGTAACTGCCAGTCCGAGGATTTGACCAATAATATTAATGATCAACAGCATTTTATAATTTGAAAACCCATTCATGATGCCGAAACAAAACATATTCAAAGCATAAAATGGTAATGCCAGCGCTAAAACCTGAATAACATAGGCATAGTTATAATTTTCAGAGAATAAAAAATCATTGATTAACTCTGCGTTATAATAACACAGAAAAGACATTAAAATAGTTGAAAAGAAGCCTAAGTAATAGGTCGTTGATATCGTTTTACTCAACTCTAGAGCATCCTCTTTACATTTCGCTACAGTTTTAACGAAACCATTATAAAAACCAAGAATAGCAAAGGATTGAATTGCACTTAAAAAATTTCTTAAATTACCTATAAGTGCCATTCCTTCTA
Source organism: Algicola sp. (assembly GCA_018222875.1). Taxonomy (GTDB): domain Bacteria; phylum Bacteroidota; class Bacteroidia; order Flavobacteriales; family Flavobacteriaceae; genus Psychroserpens. Next base: position 4,575 of record JAAEZL010000108.1, on the reverse strand, counting down.
CTCCAATAAAAATAGCAATAGCTTTAGATGTTAAAATTCCAGCTATCATTTTAGTGGCAATAGTTGCTGAATTAAGATGAGCTACCTTAAACAGCACATTGGTATTAATGTACTTGATAAGTTTTTTCAATTAATAATGATTTAGGGCATTAATAATAGTTTGTACGTCTTCATTCGTCATAACAGGACTAATTGGCAGACTTACCACTGTCTGATGAATAGACTCTGTTACAGGTAAAGATAGTGTTTTATATGTCGATAAAGCCTTTTGTTTATGTGGAGGAATAGGATAATGGATAAGATAACCAATGCGATTGCGCTCTAAATACGCAATAAATTCTTCCCTGTTTTCCACACGCACAACAAATACATGAAACACATGGTTTTCAGAATTGTTATAGTCGGGAAGCTGAATTTTTTCATTAGTAATACCATTTAAATACAAGCTTGCTATAGCGCGTCGTCGTGTATTGTCTTCATCGAGATATTTGAGTTTGATATCTAAAAAAGCAGCTTGCAATTCGTCTAAGCGACTATTAATCCCTAAGATATCGTTGACATATTTTTTTGAACTTCCATAATTGCGTAGAAGTCTAATTTTTTCGGCTAATTCTGAATCGTTAGTTGTAACAGCTCCAGCATCACCTAATGCTCCGAGATTTTTTGATGGATAAAAGCTAAATCCGGCTGCATCGCTAAGATTTCCTGCTTTTCTTTCTTCCGAATCTGATATTGCGCCATGAGCTTGTGCTGCATCTTCAACCACCAAAAGACTATGATTTCTGGCAATTGCATTAATTCGTGTCATGTCTGCTAACTGACCATAAAGATGAACTACAAGAATACCTTTGACTTTCGGAGTTATTTGCTTTTCAATCTGGGAAGGCGATATATTAAAAGTAGCTTCATCTGGTTCAACAAACACAGGTTTCAAACCAGCATTAATAACCGATAATATACTCGCTATATAGGTATTAGCAGGCACGAGAATTTCATCGTTCTGCTGAAGTTTACCAAGTTCTATATAGGCTTTAAAAATTAAAGTAAGTGCATCTAATCCATTTGCAACGCCAACGCAATGCTTTACACCACAATACGAAGAAAAGTTAACCTCAAAAGATTTGACCTCACTTCCGAGAATGTAGTAACCCGAATTTAAAAATGACTTGAATTTAGAATGATATTCATCTTCAAACCTGGCATTTACCTTATGTAAATCTAAAAAAGGAATCATATCCAAACGTCATTTAAACGGTTATAATTTTTAGTGTCAATACTATAAAAATCATGACTTATCACTCTGGCTCCAAAGCTCTCTTTCCATTTCAGCAAGCCACGATTAATGTGTTGTCCTTGATTCTCGTTAGAGATCCCAAAACTAAAATAACGTTTGTTTTTAAAAAAAGTATGTATCAATGTATCAAAAATGGCATCTAAACCCGCAAATTCCTTTTTTGAATCTAAGGTAGAAATGTATTGTGCATGAGCTACCTGTTCTGTTTCAAAAATAGTCACACCAGCAATAATATCATTGTCATGATAGGCATTAAATTGTCTGATGTGGTTCGGAAATTTAATTTTTAGTTCATTCAGTTCTCCCACAGAATGTACTGGAGAAGCTTTATGTTGTGTCTTTAAATTAGGAATAAGAATAGTATTGAAAAATGAGGTGACATCTTCAACTTCTTCCACTTTAATTTCATAAAGTTTAGCTTTTTTAAGATTGCGTTTTCGGTTAGACGACTTCATATTTAAAGGCCGCATCATATCGATTACTGCAGATACATCGCGTCTTACCATTGAAGCTTCCGTTTTAAACACTAAATAATCCATTTCGTCGCTTGGCAGCTTATGATATATTTTTGGCAGAAGTTTCAGCTCCAGAGTATTAAAGCCCTCTTTATTCAAATAGTTTAAAAGCGCTTTAAAAGCTTCAAGTACAGCTTCAAATTTACAGGTTGTATTCAGAATAAAACCTCCATAACTCAAGCCTTGATGCGAATAAATTTGATACTCACTACAATTTGCTGGCAGTAGCGCAAAAAGAGAATCATTTTTGAAAATCATCAGAGAAGAGTCTGCAAATCGATCTTGATGATAGTCCATAAAACCACGCTGAAACAAAAATGTAGCATTTTTAGAAGTTGCCACAAAGTCGTCCCATTGATTTTTAAATTCGGGTTGATATTTTTTTACTGAAAATGTTTGCAATGTTTAAGCTCTATCTAAGACATAACGTCACTTTTAAAACGTACAAATTACAATAATTTTGAATGTTAAAGTTTGTTTTAGATTCAATTATTTATATTTGGGTCACTCAAAAATAAGCTTTTGAAATCAAAACAAATATTTAAAGAAGATAATCTACTTTTAGTTACTTACAGCATTATTTTCTTATTCTTAATATTTCAAAAGGCGATATACTCACCAGATACTTACAGTTATTTATTGGCAATGCCCTATAGGCACTTAGGCTATGTGATTTTTGCCAAAACACTCTTTTATGTTTTTGGTGATTATTTTGATATTGCTGTGATAGTCATTCAATCCTTATGTTGTCTGGCTGGTATTCATGTTCTTTTCAAAACCATCAGCTCCATTTTAAATCTGAATAGCATTTTAAAACTCCTGATTTTAATCGTTTTATGTTTCCCCTTATTTGAACCGCTTTCTGTAGCTAACAATATTTGTCCTGAAGGCCTTGGTTATCCATTATACCTGCTGTTTGTTGCTTTCAATCTGAAGTTTTTGTTTCAAGACAATTCAAAAGCGTTAACGTATGTTGTACTGTGTTTTTTAGCTCTTGTGTTTACAAGAGGTCAGTTTATGTTTTCTGGATTAATTTTTGCTTTAGTCTATATGTTGAAACATAAACATCTTTTGCTGAAGCCGAGAGTACTCTCAAAGTCACTTCTCCTGATTTTTATGCCAATACTAGCTATAGCTGGAGAAATGAGCTATCACAAGTTAAAAGATGGAATTTTAATGACAACACCTTTTGGTTTTGTTAATATTTCATCTGCTGCCTATTTCATTTCAGACAAAGACGATGCAAAACACATTGCCAATCCAGATTACAAAGCTATTTTTGAACAAAGCTATGATGAATTAAAACGAAAAGAATTACTGATGTCTTCACTGCCAGAATCGTCATACAAATCGTATTACAGGTTTTTCCATAATCACATTCCTCAAATTTGTAATCACACCACGTTTGAAACTGCCAAAGACTATTTTTTTCAGAAGCAGCCAGAAGCTCCTGCTGCAGCATCCTTTTATAATACAGAAAAAGCCAGCAAACATATTTCTTTAGCGTTAATACAGCTTAATTTCAAAAAATGGATTCAATTAGTTATTGCAAATATTTCCTACGGCTTTTACTCTGTTTTTTTGCTTATGTTTATGTGTGTTGCTTTTGTTTTTGGTCTAATTAAAATAGTAACTTCATTTCACAAATGGTATGCGCTTTTGTTTATTTTTTCCGCCCTTAGCTTATCTAATGCAGTTTTAATAGCCATTGCAAGCCATTCAATCATGCGGTATACATTTTACAACTATACGTTTATCCTATTAACAATCATCATGGCATATAAAATTACAAGATATGGAATCAAAGATTGAACTTTCTATAGTCATGCCATGTTTAAACGAAGCTGAAACATTAGCTACATGTATCAATAAGGCACAGTCTTTCCTCAAGTCTAATGATGTTCATGGCGAAATTATAATTGCTGATAACGGAAGCACAGATGGATCTATTGAAATCACTAAATCGCATAATACAAGACTGGTGCACGTCACGCAAAAAGGATATGGAAGCGCTTTAAGAGAAGGCATCAAGGCTGCAAAAGGGACGTATATTATTATGGCTGATGCTGACGACAGCTATGATTTTAGTAACCTTATGCCATTTCTAAAGGAATTGAGAAACGGTTATGATTTGGTTATGGGCAATCGTTTTAAAGGAGGTATTGAAAAGAATGCCATGCCGTTTTTACATAAATATTTAGGTAATCCTGTCTTATCATTTATCGGACGCTTGTTCTTCAAAATAAAGATAGGTGACTTTCATTGTGGTTTAAGAGGTTTTTCGAAGGAAGCCTACTCAAAATTGAATTTAAAGACTACCGGAATGGAGTTTGCTTCTGAAATGATAGTCAAAGCGAAACTCAACGATTTAACAATTACTGAAGTACCAACAAAGCTTTCCAAAGACGGAAGAACCAGAGCGCCTCACTTAGACACCTGGAACGATGGGTGGAGGCATTTGCGTTTTTTGCTGCTTTATAGTCCAAAATGGTTATTTCTCTATCCAAGTATCATCATGCTTCTGGCTGGTATTACGACTTCAATAGTTCTCATAATAAAGCCAATTGCATTAGATAATATTACATTTGATGTGCATACACTTTTATACACGTCGAGCTTAACATTAATAGGGTTTCAGTTTTTTATTTTTTATGCACTGACAAAGATTTTTGCTGTTGAAAACGGATTACTTCCAAAAAGTAAGAGGTATGATAATTTGTTTAAATACCTCAATTTAGAAAAAGGCCTCATTATTGGTTTTTCGTT
>JAAEZL010000107.1 GCA_018222875.1 Algicola sp. | reverse complement strand
TACAGGTGCTGCTCCGCCGAGTTTTGCTGATCATGTGAGTCTACCTTGGGTTTATGCTTTTGGTGATTTATATAAAGTGTTTCAGAATAAAGGACTCACAGAACGCATTGTATTTATTGGAAGTGGAAAACTAGGCTTTCCTGCTAAAGCTGCCATGGCTTTTGCAATGGGAGCCGATTGTATCAATGTCGCTCGTGAAGCCATGATGAGTATAGGCTGTATTCAAGCTCAGATTTGCCATACTAATCGTTGTCCTTCTGGTATTGCTACGCAAAACAACTGGTTACAAAATGGAATTAATGTGCCTTTAAAATCTGAACGTTTAGCACAATACTTTAAATCCTTTAAAAAAGAGTTGATTGAAATTACTCATGCTGCCGGACACGAGCATCCTTGTCAATTTAATATGAATGATGTAGAACTGAATGTCGATGATCACAACCTTTCAAAAGATTTGAGCAGCACATATATGTATGATAAAACAAAAGTTCCGTTTACTTCTATGCAGGATTTAAAAGATTGTATATTTTTGGGAGGTAAAAACTGAATCCAATATCAATTATAAAGAAACATTAAAACCCATTATGGAATTAGATATTTTAGGCTTATTACTATATTGTATCCCAGCAATTATTACTGGAGCAATTGCATTTTTATTTTTTAGAGAACATGTTGAAAACGAAAATAACCGCAGAAATTTTCTCATACAAAAAGACCTTCAGAAGGATGCGTTACCAATGCGACTTCAAGCCTATGAACGCATGTCTTTATTCTTGGAAAGAATCAAACCTTCAAAACTAATATTAAGAGTTAAGCCAACATCTTCAAATAAAGCAGATTACGAAGCTTTACTTATAGCAAATATTGAACAAGAATTTGATCATAATTTAGCACAGCAAATCTACGTTACAGACAAATGCTGGAGCATTACCTCTACTGCCAAAAACGCTACGATTCAAATCATTAGAAAAGCAACCTTGTCAGACAAAGTAGATTCGGCAGATAAACTCAGAGAAGTTATTTTAAACGATATGTTAGATAAACGATCTCCAAGTGATGCTGCGTTATCGTTTATCAAGGAGGAAGTTTCAGATATCTGGTAAGCTTATTCTGGTTATAAATTAGAATTTTCGTGCTTATTTTTAGCATACTCATAGCCTTGAGCCCACCATTTCACCATTAAACGCTTACTAAAAATTAATGAATTTTCCGTAAGACTGGTTGGCGTATAATACAAATTAAGCTTCACACCTTTATTTTTAGCAGCAAGCTTTCCAATCATAATATCATTTTTTTCTACCTGATCTAATAGATGTCCGAATAAACTCAACATCAGAGAAAACGGATTCTTACCTAACACTTTTTGCTTACTCATGTTTTCAGATTCTAAAACAATTGCGTCCACCTCAGTTGCACCTCTTTGAATAGCTTCCCGAATAGGAATTACACATCCCAAGCCACCATCAGCATATTCATAACCATCAACTTTAGCCAAAGACATAAACGGAATATAATTACAGGAAATCCAGATCCAGTTACAAAACTCTTCGTATTCGAATTCTTTAATAGACTTATACTCTACTTTATTCATAGACAAATTAGAAACGGTCACAACCACATCCTCTTTCGTCTTTCTGATGCTATCAAATTCTTCCTTTGTAAAATTTCGTCTGATATTTCGCTTCAGGGATTTACTTTCACCAAAAGTTCGTTTCATTCTTATAAATTGCCAGAGGGAATTCACAAAATCAATCGAAACATATTCACGATCTCCTTTCTTTCGTTGCACAAACGGACTAACACTAAAAATATCGTGCTGTTGTACGTTTGTAAATATATTGTACAGCTTACCAACGTTATCTGCTGCCAAATGAGGCACTAATAAACTTCCTGTAGATGTTCCTAAATACAAATCGTAGTTATGACCTAAATCTTTAATTAAATATTGTGCAACACCACCTGCAAAAGCACCTTTACTTCCACCTCCTGATATAACTAATGCCTTCATATTTCTTTACTATAATTTTTTCAAAACAAACTCTAAAGTACAAATTTCAAGCACTCCTTTTAAAACGACATTTGATTAAATCAAAAAAGCACGTTCGATACGTGCTTTCAAACTATTATTACAAAAACCTAATTAGCAACTACAGGTTTACTAATTGGCGTATTACTCTTTACTACCACAAACGTTGATGTTGCATAAAATGCATTTCCACCAGCAAGATCACTAACCCAGTCTTCATAATCATATTCGTAAGAAAATGAACTTCCAGCCATAGTTGAACCAAACTGATTTGAGCGTACAGGAACTACCATTCCCGGACACCAACCAGCTCTGTCTGGCGTCCAGTTTCCTGGATTCTGATTACTGATCGGATTAGATGCACAACCTATTGGACCTAAATCATGCTGAAACACCGTTGCTCCATTAATTTTGACATCATGTGTTCTGTAACACCATTCTGCACATGGTCTGCCATCTGAATCATTAGGAGTTGCGTGTCCCCAACCAGAGATGACTGTTCTGAGATGTGTTGATTCTGCATTCGACGGAATCGAAACACTTCTTGTTAAATCAAAATTATGAGGCACACCATAAGGCACACCTTCTAACGAATTGGCATTGTACTGCATCACTTCAGCAACTGCATAGTATTCGTAATCTGGAGTCCCTTCGATATAATCAAAATCGATAGAGATTAAATCAGCTTTAGTCGTCCAGTTTTCAATATAAATTCTCAACTCCACACTACCCGTTAACAAGGATTTAAAATCGGTGACATCAAACTCTAAACCTCTAGGTAATAATTCAGTTCCAACCCAATATGGCGTAATGTAGCGTCCGATTTCATACCAGTCTCCTGAATCAGTATCTTTAACCATTACATTAGCATACCTGTCCCAATCATCACAACCTGTTGAAGGACAATCGATTTGTAAAAACATTTTTATCTGCGAAATATTAGACATATCTGAATGCAACGTAAATGTTTGTGCTGCCGACTGACTAAAACCTGTTCCAAAAGCTAAAGGCTCTTGGTTAAACGTAGTGTAATTATGAACTATTGGCAAGCCTTCACCAGATAAAGCTACATCAACATCATCTGCTTCAGCATTAGTGACGCTCAAAGTTCCTGTAGCGCTTCCTATAGCTGTTGGAGAAAACCTAACAAAAACCGTTGTTTGGCTGTTTGCTGATTCAGAAGAAATCTGCACTGCATTAGAAAAAACTGTTCCATCCAAAGACACCAGAAATCCTTCTGTTGTGGTTATATCTATCGCAGAATTTAAATTATATCCATCAACAAATAAGGTTGAAGACGCAGAATTTGAAGACACCTGAGTGTCATCAAAATTAATGCTCGTTGTATTTAATGTAATTAAAGGCGCAATACTCAATCCTACACCATTTAAATTCAATGTTCTTGTCGTTGCCGAATTGCTCTCAATAGAGACAGTTCCAGCCACTGGACCTATCGCGCTTAATGAAGGCGAAAATCTCACATATAACGTTTGATTAGAGCCATTAGCTTCACTTTTACTAATGCTAAGCTGATTGGAATAACTGACATCGTCTGTAGATATTTCAAAATTTGAAGTCACAGAAACTGTTAAATCTGAAGAAAGGCTGACTCCTCTGAGAGTTACACTTTGCGGAGCTGAACTACTTCCTACACTAACTTCACCAAAAGACACAATATTACCCGTAACTGTGATTGATGATTGCTGAGTATCGCCATTTGAAGAATCATCACTACTACAGTTAACTATAAACAACAAGCCTAAAAGACACACAATGACTCCTAAGCCTTTTTTTAAATGATTAGTTTTCATAAATTGATTGGTTTTTTCACAATATAAAAATTATAAATGATAATATTTCTGAAATCATGAAATAGACATTAAAACTTTGGAAAAAAATGATAATTTTGGATGAATGAGTACAAATCTTCAAACTCCTATTGACTACCTTAAAGGTGTTGGTCCTAATCGCGCTGAATTACTACGAAGTGAATTAGGTATTCACACGTATCAGGATTTGATTAATTTGTTTCCAAATCGCTACTTAGACAGAACCAAATATTACAAAATAAGCGATTTACAACGAAACAGTGCGGACGTTCAAATTACAGGAAAAATAACCGGATTTAAAGAAATTGCTCAAAAACGTGGCAAGCGTCTTGTAGGAACTTTTGAAGACGATACAGGACGCATGGAACTGGTGTGGTTTCGAGGTCAGAAATGGATACGAGATAGCATAAAAATCAATACACCTTATGTGATTTTCGGAAAAGTCAACTGGTTTAATGGCGTTTTTAGCATGCCTCATCCAGACATGGAATTATTGAGTGAGCATGAAAAAAACCTACGCTCATCGATGCAATCTATTTATCCCTCAACCGAAAAACTATCCAATAAAGGCATTACAAATCGTGTGATGACGAAAATAATACAAAGCTTGTTTATAGAGACTAAAGGGCGTTTTCAAGAAACACTTTCAGAAAGTCTAATGTCCGAACTCAAATTACTACCAAAAAGTGAAGCCCTTTTTAACATACATTTTCCTAAAAATCAAGAGTTGTTAGCTCACTCAGAATTTCGTTTAAAATTTGAAGAATTGTTCTACATTCAATTGCAATTAATTCTTAAAAATCTAATTCATAAATCTAAAATAAAAGGATTCCCTTTTGAATCGGTTGGACATTATTTTAACACCTTTTACAAAGACCATTTACCATTCGATTTGACCAACGCTCAAAAACGAGTTTTAAAAGAAATCCGACAGGATTTAGGAAGCAATGCACAAATGAACCGATTATTACAAGGAGATGTGGGTTCAGGAAAAACCATAGTTGCGTTCATGTCAATGCTCATGGCGCTTGACAACGATTTTCAAGCTTGCTTAATGGCTCCGACTGAAATTTTGTCAGTCCAACACTATCAAGGACTACAAGAGTTGTCCAACAAATTGAATATCAGTATTTCGCTACTCACAGGTTCAAGTACTACTTTAGAAAGACGTAAAATTCACAAATCGCTCGAAAATGGAGAATTACAGATCTTAATTGGGACTCATGCGCTACTCGAAGACAAGGTGAAATTTAAGAATTTAGGACTCGCAATTATCGATGAGCAACATCGATTTGGAGTTGCGCAACGCTCAAAATTATGGCAAAAAAACACCTCTCCTCCACACATTCTGGTCATGACTGCAACACCAATTCCGAGAACTTTAGCTATGTCTGTTTATGGCGATTTAGACATCTCAGTTATTGATGAATTACCTCCTGGAAGACAAACCATAAAAACGGTTCACAGATATGACAAAAACCGACTCAAAGTACTTCGCTTCATTCGGGATGAAATTGATAAAGGCAGACAGGTTTATATTGTTTATCCGTTAATTCAGGAAAGCGAAACCTTAGACTACAAAGATTTAATGGATGGCTATGAAAGCATTGTCAGAGAATTTCCGCAGCCGAAATACCAGATTTCCATTGTTCACGGAAAAATGAAACCAGCCGCTAAAGATTATGAGATGCAGCGTTTTGTTAAAGGCGAAACGCAAATAATGGTTGCCACAACGGTTATTGAAGTCGGTGTTAATGTTCCAAACGCTTCAGTTATGATTATTGAAAGCGCAGAACGCTTTGGTTTATCTCAATTACATCAGCTGAGAGGTCGTGTTGGTCGTGGTGCAGAACAGAGCTTCTGTATATTAATGACTGGCCACAAACTAAGTCAGGATAGTAAAGTCCGATTAGAAACCATGACCAGAACCAGTGATGGCTTTGAAATAGCTGAAGTCGATTTAAGACTTCGAGGACCAGGAGATATTATGGGAACACAACAAAGTGGTGTTTTAAACCTTAAAATCGCCAACATCATCAAAGACAAAGATATTTTACAAAGTGCTCGTTTTTATGCTAAACGAATTTTAAATAGTGATCCTTCATTAAGTTCTGCAGAAAACAAAGTAATTCTGTACACCTACAGGCAATTGGGTAAATATAAAAATATCTGGAATTACATTAGCTAGTACTAAATTAATCGTATAAAAACATTAGACTACTGTAAATTCTAAAAATATTAGTAAGTTTAGGAGGAATTTTCAGCTACTTTAAAACCATCTTTTAATATGACACTTAAACAAAAACAACTGCTGTTTACTATCATTTTTATTGCCATTTTATTCTACGCAGATCCAGTATATGCTGGCCCAGGAGGCACTGTTGCTAAGGCTTTTTTCAAAACATGGTGGGGAAAAACAATATTAGCATTATTGGCTATTATTTTCCTTCCGTTAATTATTTACATGAAGACAGTCGAGTTTTTTGCTGTAAGAAAAGCTAAGAAAGAACTCCTTAAATTAGGAATGGTAAACAAAGATTTTTCATGGTTAAATGTTGAAAAACACGTAACTGACGTCTTTACTCGAGTACACCATGACTGGAGCAATGAGGACATGAAAGAGGTTTCAGAATATGTTAATCATTGGTATTGGCAAAACCAGCAATCGGTTCATTTAAACAAATGGAAAGCTGAAAATTTAAAAAACATATGTCATCTAGATCGCATTACCAACATTAAACCACTTTATCTTGAAATTTCTGAAGCTGAAAATTTTGAAGACTCAAAAATCGCTTTCAGTATTACAGCAAATATTGAAGATTACCTGATTGACAGAGACTCTCGAAGAATTGTTAAAGGCAAAAACGGTTATAATAGTGAAGAAAAAATCTGGATTATGGAATATACCGAAGGCAAATGGCTTCTTGACGATATTCGGGATGGCGATTTATCCCTTCAGTTTGCAAAATTAGAGAATGTTATCCCTGAACGTGCTTATAAAGGTGTACTCAGCAAAAGCTAAATATCTTATTTTCATTAGTAAAACGACAAAAACATAACCATGAGCATGCTTCATCTCAAATTAGAAACAGATCCACGTTGGGCAACTATTGCCGAAGAGCATATTGAGGAAATCCTGACAGATCATGCCTGGTGTGAACAAAAAGCTGCCACAAATGCTATTACAATTATTACTCACAATCCGCAATATGAAGATTTAGTAACCGATTTATTAGAACTTGCCAAGGAAGAACTCGAGCATTTTCAAATGGTTCATAATATCATAAAAGCACGTGGTTACAGCTTAGGAAGAGAACAAAAAGACAGCTACGTCAATGAGTTGTATAAATTCATGAATAAAGGCGGAAATCATTTGCAAAGCATGGTCGATCGTTTGTTATTTTCTGCAATGATTGAAGCCAGAAGCTGTGAACGATTCAAATTATTATCACAGCGTATCAAAGATCCTGAATTGTCAAAATTTTATTACGATTTAATGGTTAGCGAAGCTGGTCATTACACGACTTTCATTACTTTTGCGAGGAAGTATGGCAAAGATATAGATGTTAATCAACGCTGGAAAGAACTTGTAGAATTTGAAGGCGAACTTATTAAAAGTTATGGAAAATCGGAAAGTATTCACGGATAAAATCACGCAATTAGACATGAAGCTATGCGTTGTGTTACTCCTATTGATGAGTGCATCAATATTTAGTTGTGAAGATTCTAATCAGGAAATAAGCTCAATTAATCCTGAAAACTGGGTCAAGCGAACAATAAAAATCAATAACACCGATAGTCTGATTTCGGGAAAAACATACCTTTCTATTTACTCACAGATTTATAGTCAATCTGAACACAAAACACACAATCTCACTGCCATGGTGAGCCTGAGAAATACAAGTATTAAAGATACCATATACCTCTTAAAAGCGGAATACTTTGACACACATGGTAAATCTGTACGTACGTATTTTAATCAGTCTATTTATTTAGCACCTTTAGAAACCACTGAGATTATCATAGATGAAAAAGATATTTCAGGAGGCACAGGTTCAAATTTTATTTTTGAATGGAACATTCCTGAAAACTGTCCGGAACCTTTGTTTGAAGGCATTATGAATTCTACAATGGGACAACAAGGTTTGTCTTTTGTTACTCAAGGCCATCGTATTGAATAAAAAAAAGCCCAATCTTACGACTGAGCTCTAAAACATAACTGTTTGTTTGATGATTGATTGAGAAAGATTGTTTTATCTATAATGCACCTAATTCTTTTAAATGCTTTTCTGAATTTGCTTTTACATTTGGAGGAGGATTCATCGACAACGACTTTTTAAAATGTTTTATAGCTTCCTTTTTGTTTCCCATCGTTTTATAAGCTTCACCTAAACTGTCATAAACATTAGGATTATCAGGATCTTTTTTTGCTGCAGTTTTGAAATAGTCTAAGGCTCTGTCATAATCTTTCATAGCTAACATTTGATAACCCAAAGCATTAAGTTGATTTGCATTAGCCATTCCTGAAGCTTCGTCCATAATCTCAGAAAACTCTTCTTTTTTCCCTAACTTATTTAAAATTTGAGCTTTTATTGCGAGATTATTAAAGTTTTTCTGACTGTAAAACTGACCAGAAATAGCACTATTTATCCAAGTGAGTGCTTCATTTAAATCACCTCCATTATTTAAAGCATATGCTGCAGCTTGTTCCCAGTTCTGTCGGACGAATCCTGTTCTTCCTCTAGTTTTTTCTCTAAAATCATTTAAGACAATTCTTGTCACATCAAATGCAATAGTAAACGGAAATCCTTTTTTCTCCCAAGCCAAAGTTGCTGTTGCCGAATTTGTAGTAACCTCATTGAATTCGTAAGTTAATAATTCATGATGAGGCACAGTTGTCGTTGTAATATCTGCACGTAAAGCATCTTTACTTTTGTCGTAAAAGAAACTTCCCCAGGCATCTGTATCGTGAGACAATATAAGTGTTGCCTTATTATCTGGTTTCACCTCTATATGAAGTCCGTAAGTACCAGCTTTTATCGGCTTTCCTTCTACTTTAGCATCATGTGAAAATGTAATGGTAGTGTTCTCGTCTGCTCCAGCTCGCCAAGGTGCAGCTGTTGAAGTTCCAAATCCGAGATTATTCATACCATAAGGCACTATATTTCCCCAGATTTCTCTGTTATTTACACTAGGTCTAGAATAGGTAATTGTAATGTCTGATATGCCAACGCGTTGAGATACTTTTGCTTTCTGACTGACATTAGGCGTGTTAATCTGTGCTGTTGAATTGAATCCAACAAATAAACACAAGCACACCAATAACTGAATGTTGTAGTAATGTTTCATTTTGATTGATTGTTTGGTTTGTTTACTACAAGTTAGAGAGTAATGTAAATGTCAGTTGTTAGCATTTCGTTAAAAAGCACTGAAAGACTGTTAATTAACGTTTTTTAAGACGGATGAAAACTTAATCTTCATTCACTAATTCATCAATAAAATTGGTGAATTCATCTTTAAATTCAACATACTTATCACCTGTCGCAGGACCGTTAAAACCTGTATGAATTTTTCGAACTTTACCTCTTTTATCAATAAAAATTGAAGTTGGATACGATAACACGTTATTCAACATTGGCAACTTCTCCTGCGCTTTCACTTTATCTGAAGTTCCGTATTGCGCCAATAAAACAGGATAACTTATTCCAAGACTTTCTTTTAAACGCTTGATACTTTGAAATGCTTTATCTTTAGTTTTAGCATATTCAAAAGCTAAGGCTACAAATTTTACATCTCTATTTTGATTAGAATTATAATATTCAGAATAGTATTTACTTTCATCCAAACAATTTGGACACCAGGTTCCCATTACTTGGACAACAACAACTTTGTTCTTAAATTGTTCATCACGTAATGAAACTATATTCCCTTCAGCATCAGGAAACGAAAACTCTAAAGTCTCGTAACCCTCTTTTAAAAATGTAAGGTCATTAGGATCTGGCAATACGAAGCTGTCATTTCTTTTTGCTGTAAAAGGCTCTGACCAATGGTTTCCGGAATAAAACATGCCATTCATTGTATCATCTTTAACTTCAGCAGTAAACAAAAACGCATGAGCACCATCAAAAGTTGACAACTTCATCGTATTGCCATCCATGATACCTTCTAAATACCTGTAATCACCTGTAGTGGTTCTAAAAGTCCCTGTAACTTTTTTGCCCTTTTGTTCAAAAATCCCTTTTGCCATATAACGGTCTTCTTCAGAATCAGGACTAAATACAACTTCCCAGTTTCCAGTCACATTTTGATTTATTTTGTTAGTTTCAGATATAAATCGTTCATGTTTTCCAAATTCAGCAGAAAACGGAACCACGCGATCTAAACTTTCTTTAATAAAGCTTCCTTTTAAAATTCCTTTATTAATACTAGCCTCGATATATCCTTCAAAAACTGGCGTTTTAAATACAATGGTATCATTTGAGTATGTAATATCATTCACTAAAATCACTTCTTCAGCATTAAAAATTTTTAATGATTGAGGCGAGGTCACTTCAAAAATAAAAGGCAATACTTCGTTTGGAG
>JAAEZL010000305.1 GCA_018222875.1 Algicola sp. | reverse complement strand
AGAAGTAGGCGAGAACAAGCAATTACTTATAGCCATTGTTGTGCTTTCGTTATTTATTTAATTCATTTTCAATTTTTTCCAGAATAGACTCATTCGATTTCAGTTGCCATTCTGAAAGAAGCAAAAGATTCTTTCTGTCATTTACCCAATATCGCAAGTCCTCAATTAACTCATTTCGATTAACTATTTTTTCAATAATTTGACTTTCCTCTACTGAATTTAGTATAGAAGGATATTCCTTGGCTTGTAATTGACCACCACCTTGGCCGCTACCATTTAAGTAGCTTTGAACATTAGTTGGGATTATACCTCTTATTTTTATTCTGTATTCAGGGTTGGTGTCCCAGAATTCTTCAATGCACCAATTTGTCCACTTATAATGTTCCCCTATTTCCTTTCTCAGTTCTAAATTCTTAATAAGTTCTAATTTTCCAGTTGATTTTATTTCCTCCAATGTGAAGTCATCAACATAATAGTTTTGCATTTGAGAAGCCTGATAGAAGTCAATAATCAATGCCCAATAGTCTGAATCCATTCCATTTTTGATTTCTGCATAACTCAATGCTCTGGTCCCGTGGTGTACTACCCAATTTACTTCTTCAATTCTTGTGGTAAGAAGTTCTTTGTCTTTTGTGAAATCTTCCTGAAGCCGAATTAAATAATCTTTAGATAGTTTGTCGTCCTTTAAATTTTGATTCCAAGTATTTATTTGAAGTGCAATTAAAATTCCAATAACCACAAGAATAATCTCGCCAATAGCATATTTAAAGTACTTTCCAGTTTTCCCCTCTGAAAGTAAGTTTTGTCTAATTTTTCTAAAGAATTTTATCATTGGTTATTGGTTGGTCATAATGAAGCACAACGTAATTGTGTATGATATCGTGCGATTGGAAACGCTCGTTATTTTCCGTCGTTACGATTCTAAAGTTTAAATATAAGAATTAAAACTGAAGCTAAAGTTAAGCATGGATTATACACGGTGTTGTGCTTTCGTTATTTTAATGAGATATTTCTATTTTTTTTAATAGTATAGTGGCTGATTCTTTGTAATATTTTAATAAAGGCAAATAATTTTGAATTGCTACTAATCTATATGTGATAACCTTGTTTTTGAAAATTTCATTTTTAGCAAAAAACTCTATCGCTAAAGGATTAAATCTACCATTCATAAAGTCAGAATACCAAGAGAATTGCTCAAAATATTTTACATTATTAAATGACTCTTCCTTTAATTTATCAAGTACATTATTTAAGGACTCTAAAATGCTATAGAATTGGATAATTTCAATCGTAAGTTCCTTATTCCCAGTTGAGTTAAAATCATTAAATGTTTTAAGTAACTCTAAACCTTTATTTTGAATCTCAAAGGGTATATAGGAATTTATGTCTCCTTCGCAAGGAATACATTCTATATAATTATTTGCATTAATTGAATCTAAAAGAAAACTTGAATATTTATCGTCAACTATATTTTCAAGTCTTAAATCCAATTGTTCATATTGTTTGATGACATTATCAATATTTGAGAGGTCAGACTTTAAATTTAGTTTAACATCATCATAAATATTATTGAGTTGATTTGCCCTTTTTTTATTCTCATTCCAAATATTTATTGATAGGGCAATTAAAATTCCAATTACCACTAAAATAATCTCACCAACAGCATAAATTAAATACTTACTGAATTTATTTTCAGAGAGTAGTTTTTGTCTAATTTTTCTAAAGAATTTTATCATTGGTTAGCGGTTTCTGATAATGAAGCACAACG
>JAAEZL010000304.1 GCA_018222875.1 Algicola sp. | reverse complement strand
GGGCCACCATTTTTACAAGCTTCCCAAGTAAACACCTACTAACAGAAATTACCCTGTGCTACCTCTGTGCTACTTTTAGTATAGCGGAAAACATCTCTATATGCTTGATATGATTAATCCCTTACCTTTTACTGAGCTTCACTTCTAAGCGGGAAAGCTTGTTGCTATATGATTGGACATTGTTTTGCTTGATAGTGGTCAACATTCAGGTAAATCATTTTTCCATCAAGTAAATGCTATAATATTCATCGTTCTAAGCAATAGGAAGCGAATGATGGATACTAACGAATACTACTTTCTAAAGAGCTTTTTAAAACCTAAAAGCTTATCGAAAGTGTTGAGAATGAGAGATTGGACTAGTTACTTAGGATGTGATGCAGAGCTCGCTTTAAATAAATTTGAAAAAGAGGGGGTTTTACAGTCAGCTAATACTCAGGAAGTTGTCACAGCGACTTATTCTGCTCCAAAGTTAAAAAGTATTTCTCAAAACCTTAACCTGCCAACTTCTGGTACAAAACCTGTTTTAGTTCGTAGGATTTTGGAAGCAGCACCAAATTATTTTAATGGTAATTCATTAGAACATGATTTTTTGGTTTGTTCCTGTGAGGGAGCGAAACAAATTGAAGCTAAAGAAAAAATCATCAAAAATGAAATGTTTGCTGCAATTGAGGTATCAGTAAATGCAGCTCTAAATAGAAACTTTGAAGATGCTTTTGAGCCAGTTAGGAAACATCAACTGAGTTTACCATTTCCATCAGGCTTAGGAGTTGACTGGTCTAATTTTGGTGGTTCAAGAGAGGTTTTTATAATTAATAATATTCTTGATGATTGGCCACTCATTCTTTCTGAGATACAGCCTGATTTAAAGCCTCTAGTGCGTCAAGGAGCAATTAGTATGTTTCTTTGGGGGTTAAAGTTGGATAATGAATTAAGAAAGAAATTAGCTAGCAATGGAACTCACTTGGACCCTGATGGCGTATGTCGCATGATGTTATTCTTTGCACAAAACAAGTTTCGTATATTTGATGCTAAATTAAAGTCTCAAGAACTTGGTATGCCGTATATCATGAAAACTATGCGGTTCGAAGGGGATTTTTGCTCTGCATGTGAAAAGCATAGAGTTGGGAATTATAGTCTAAGCGAAGTTCCGGAAATTCCGTTAGCTGACTGTCGGTGTAAAGGTGGTTGTACCATATCACTATCTGAGGCTCTTGATATAAACAAAATCACTACAATGTGAAAGACCTCGAAGATGAGTTAATGTGTAGTAGCTCATATTTAATCCGACAGTGCTAGTTGACAGGTTTCTCCTGTATCAAAGCAGATTGCTTTGAGCGAGATATAGACTTTATTAATATGCAAAATGTCAGTCAGATTCATTTATGTACGTAATTAGGGAAAGAAGATATCTCCTACTTTTCCTAATTAATAGAGACAAAACTTTATCTAAACAGTATGTTAAAGCCGTATAAGATCTAATTCGGGCACTACTATAAATTAGTATAAAAAGAAGGAGAAAAAATTGAGTTATTGGCCTATAGCATGGAGGGATGTACATTTCTTAGGTGGTATTCATGCAATTAACTTGCCATCATCTAATAAAGTTAAAATTTACCCAAGCACTACAGATGACAAGACTGCAATAATAACGATTCCAACATATCAGCAATTATACGTAGGCTTAGATCAATTAGGGTTAAATGAGCTAGTTGGTACAGAGTTTTATACTGATATATCTCAAATTGATGGCAGTGCTCCATCTGAGTGGAGAGT
>JAAEZL010000303.1:457-1776 GCA_018222875.1 Algicola sp. | reverse complement strand
TTAAATATATGTTTGGATTTTTTTATACCTATACCATCATCTTTTACGGTTACTTGGTATGAGCTATCTTCAAGCTGTTTAAATAAAACCTTTACGTTTCCCTGTTCTTTTTTATGGAATAATCCATGATTTACAGCATTTTCAACTATTGGTTGTAAAAGCATAGATGGAATAAGTTGTTCTTCAATATCTATATTATCACAAACAGAAATGTTGTATTGAAGCTTTTCTTCAAAACGCAATTTCTCAATTTCCAAATAATTAGTCAAAAGATCCAATTCCTCTCTTATAGTAATAGTTTGCCTTCTTGAATACTCAAAAAACAAACGAATGAGTTGAGAAAACTTAGATAAATAATTCTCTGATAATTCTACTTCGTTTCGTTGTATAAAATATTGAATGGCGTTTAAAGAATTATGTACAAAATGAGGGTTCATCTGGCTACGCAATGCCTGAAGTTCTAATCCAGCTATTCGTTTTTCCTGTTCTGCTTTAGCTTGTTCTTTTTTACGAATACTATTTTTGGTATATCTAACCAGTAAAAAAAGGCTACATACTCCTAACAGAACAAATCCGATTTTCGCCAGTACCGTTTCCCACCAAGCTGGAACAACTTTTAAAAATTGCTTAGTAATACTCTGGTTGTTATGTTGGTCAGTAGCTTTTACTTCTAGGGTATATAAATTTGGTGAAAGGTTATTAAAATTGAGAGTTTTGGTTGTAGTATTTACCCAATCTTTTTGTGTAGGCAACAGCCTGTATTGATATTTAACATGTTCTTGGTTTATATAATTGTGCAAAGCAAAGGTGATGGTAACATTATCACGTTCACCATTTTTATAGATTAAAGTATCGTTTTGAGTTTTAAAGTAAACATTGGGTTGTTGCTTATAAAAGGTATTATTTAAATTTAGTTTTGCCAAACCAATATCGGTTGCAGCAAATAAAAATTTGTTATCTAAATAAATATCGTTTGTATTGTTTTGCAATAGGCCATCACTTTCATAATAAGCATCTACAATTGTAGATTGTTCTTTATTATGTTGGTTTAATTGAATTTTAAAAACACCTTTTTGAGAAGCCAACCAAATGTAGTTGTCTTTTGTAATAATTTTTTGAATGGAGAGTCCGTCAGAAGCTTTTATATGGTGGATGTTTTTCTCATCGAATAAAAAAAGACCACGACCATCAGTTCCAATAAAAAGAAAATCTTGGTCTGAAAAAAGTGTGTTTATAGGAAAGTTTAAAATGTGATTATTAAAAGGGTTTAGTTTTTCATTTTTAAAAAGGAATAATCCATCACTCCCACATATATAAGC
>JAAEZL010000303.1:0-447 GCA_018222875.1 Algicola sp. | reverse complement strand
AAACCACATTTTACAACCCCAGTTGAATTAACAATATAGTCGTTTCCATTAAATGAAAAATAGTCTTTCCCACCAGAAGAAAACTCATTATTAATTGAATTATCTGTCGTATTATTAATTTTTATCTCCTCTACATTGTTTTCAGTTAATTCATATGTATGTCTTGCTATAACCGCTAGTTTTTTGTTAGATATTTTGTCTTCCTTTATTTGATAAATTTCACTATGAGGTACATCAAATTGTAACAGTCTTTTTTCTTGATGTGTATCCAAATCTAATTTATAAATTCCCTTGTTGTTTATCCCTGAGTAAAACACACTATCTAATACGTTTATTTTTTGAACTTTTAAATTTTTGAAAAAGTACTGTGATTGTAGTGGGGAATTTTTTAATAAGAAACACCATTTGAAATATTATTTAACCAAATATTGCCATTACTGTCTTTAA
>JAAEZL010000106.1 GCA_018222875.1 Algicola sp. | reverse complement strand
ACTTATGTCCGAAATATTGCCATTTACAAGAAGGTGTTTCGCATTGCTCACACTATAGCATAAAAACTTGCAAAGGTATTTGCAAAGGACAGGAATCGTCAAATACGTACAATCTCCGTGTGATTCAAGCAATAAGTGCTATTAACAACAATTGCAACAACAACAACAACAACAACAACAACAACAACAACAACAACAACAACAACAACATTGTTTTTGATATCATCAAAGAGAAAGGACGAACAGAACATGAAGATGCGTTCATACTAATTAAAGAGGGTACTTACTTAGGTTATGGATTCGTCGATAAATCTGAAACAATCAATTCAGAGGATGATCTGGACAAATTTTTAATAAGGCAAAAAGATAGCATAGATGTTCAGAGGATTCTGAGAATGAAATTTACAGCTTAACAGTATCTATATTTTTTGTCTTATCATAACTGTTTTATTGCAAATAAAAATACGTAGGACTACGTATTACGTATGTGTACGGTTTTTAGTACTTTTAAAATTAACTTTTCAGCTAAAAGTACGTATATCCAGTCAATAGCTATGCGTATGCATGCTTTTGGTATTTATATAATGTGTTGTAGCCAATTTGAGAAATGAATATAGTAGAAAAAGAAGCAGTCGAATACGCAGAATATGAGTTCTTCAATGGAGAACTTCATTCCACAGTTGATAACTTAACAAGCGATTTGTCATCAAGGCTCTACAGTTTCAGGAGAAAAAAAGATAAATTGTTTTTCCTCAATGTTTTAAGAAAAGAAGTTGTAAACCAAAAATTAAAACACGAAAAAACGTGCAGTAAAACAAATTGCGGATTTTCACAAGAAAAAGACACTGGACTATTCGTTATCGACCAAGAAATTGAAGAAATTTCTCAATCTTACGAATATGAACCCAAATACGGAGACGAATTTAGTTCAGAACAGAAATCAGAACTACATAATTCACTTAATGAAATAAAAGATAAATTGACTGAATTAGGATTTGGACAGCAAATCATTTTTGACGAACTGGACGAATTAAAAGCACACCTAAATCTCGGAAAGAAGAATTGGTTTCAACTATTAAAAGGAAAATTATTTGATTTAACAGTTAGCAAAACATTAGAAGAAACTGTTGTAAAAGAAGTTTACGAACAACTTTCAAGTGGGTTTAAAAATTTACCTGACTTGATTGACAAAATCTAAATAAAATGGAAAAAAGAGTAATTGCTTATTCACATAAAATGAAGGGCGACCTTGATGATGATTACACACTTTACGAAGACGGAGAAGTTCTTCACGAATATGATAGACACAGATATCCTGGAGGATATAATTTAAAAGCAACTTTACGTGCTGACCAATTAAAAGATAGCGTCAAGGAACGACTTCTAAATGCAACTGACCCAGCGGACAAAGATTTAGCTAAAGAACTTTTAGGAATTGAATAAAAACTGGCTACAACAACGGCTATAGTTCATTACGGCTGAAATTCCTAATCAGAATTTCAAGCCTTTTTGCTAAATTTATGGTTACGGCGGAATGATACTCGCGTACCATTCCGTAACGAAACCATAGCCAAGACCGTTGGGCACAATTAAAATAAAACAGAATTGAATGAAGGATTTGACATAGTAAGTTGTGACGAGAATCAAGAAAGTCAGGATAAACTCTTTAAGTTAATTGAAAGTGGAGAGGGTGTTTTATTTGTAGGGTCAGGCAGTAGTGTTAGATTAAAATACCCTTCATGGGAAGAAGTTCTACGTGATTTGGCTAATAACATTGAAGCAGATACTATTAAAAATATTATAGAAGCTAAAATCAGTAATGAAGAGCTACTTATCGCTGCTGAAATAATTAAAAGTAACATTGATCCTAGTTTATACAACTCAGCATTTGAGAAGTTCTTTGGACCAAAAGATCCAACTCATGACGAATTTCATAAATTACTTGTAAGTGTTAGATTTAAGGGTTTTGTAACTACAAATTATGATCCAATCATAGAATGTGCGCTAAAGGAAATTCAAATACCATCAGCAGAATATGGTGTTGTGGTATCTGAAGAATTTAAATCAGATGTACATTATTTTTTGAATTCACTTGTACATAACAAAGATTTGACTTCAAGATATCACCTTTATTTACATGGGAAGTACAACAATTCTTCATCTACGATATTGTCCTATGGAGATTATGTAGAGAAGTATAATAGCAGAGACATAAGACAACCTGAAGAATTATATGAAAAATTAACTGGAGGTAGTCTTAGTATTGCTGATTTTGAATTACAATCAAAGTTAAAAGAGCAATCTTTCAGAACTTTACATTATAAAGCAATTTATATGCTTTTCGCAAGTCAAAGGCTAGTATTTACTGGTTTTGGACTTAGAGATGATTTCCTAAATAAAATAATTGATGATATACAAGATGACTTTGATCCTCTAGAAACAAATCATTTCGCATTAATGAGTAACAACGGCTCAAAAGATTGGACTAGAAAGGATTACTTGACAAAGAAAAAAGCATGGAGATCTAAAGGTGTTGAACTTGTTTTCTTTAATGATGACACAAGTTATGGAGGAATCTTTAAGTTCTTCCAAGGGTTATCCCAAAATAGCTTTCTTCCTGATTCAATTCAACCGGATCATTCTGCTTCAGAAGTTGACGACACTATGACTATCGAACCTAAAACTTCTAAAACTAAGGAAGAAGATGAAGATATAAATTATAAGTTACTTGCAAAAACAAGAAAAACTGTGGAGGAATTAAAAGGAAAATGAAAATAGATCGTTCACACATAATTGAGAGACTATTCCAGTTTTCGCAGGAAGGCAATGGGGTGATTATCGGAAAACCAGGTATTGGTAAAAGTTATTCAATTGCAGAGTTAGCTGAAATGTTAGCCAATAAAAATATCCCGGTGGTTATTTTGCCAATTGATACTATTCTTGATGGAACAGATTCATCTATTGAATCAGAAATAGAATCTGATGGGAATTGGATATCATATTTAGACAAAATAAAACTAACTGAAGGAGAAAAAGCGGTTTTGGTATTTGATGCTTATGATGCTGCAAGAGATGAAAAGCTAAAAAAGGAAATGTTAATTCAGATCAAAAAGGCAATTTCGAAACTACATAAATGGAATGTTTTAGTAAGTGTTAGAACCTATGATGCAACAAAATCACCTCAATTATTAAGGCTTTTTGGGAATCAAAATTTTGGTAATGGCTTGTCTTGTAGATATTTTGAAATTCCGGATTTAATAGATTCGGAATTGGATAGTGTATTTAAAGACAATCCTACTCTTGAAAAATTATACCAAGCAGCAGATATAGAGTTAAAAAGAATTTTAAAGATTCCCTTTTTTCTTAGACTATTAGAGATTGTGCAGGAAAATGCAAGTTCATCAGAGCTTGAAGAAATAAAACTGATAAAGTCAGAAACTGATATACTCAATAAGTATTGGAATAGTAAAATTACCAATACCGATGACTCATATAAGAAAGAAGCTTTCTTAAAAAGCCTTGCCGAACAGCTTGTAGAGAATAAAAGCCTAAGCTGTAAAAAGGAACAATTTATAAGTGATGAAGAAACATTCAAAAAATTAAGGAGTGATGATTTAATAATTGAAGTAGGAGTAGGAGAGAGAAATATAGCTTTTTCACACAATATATTGTTTGATTATATGGTAGGAAGATTAGTTTTCCCAATTGAACCTAAAGATCTGCTTGATTTCATTACTAATGATAAGTCTCGTCCATTTTTTTTAAGGCCAAGTTTCATATTTTATTACACAAATCTGTGGTATCAACATCGAGATTCATTTTGGAAAAACTATAACTATTTTGGAAAGGAATCGGATTCAAATATATTGCTCTTTAAAAGGTTAATTCCAACTTCTGTTATTGCAAATGAATATGACAGTATAAAAGATATTGAACCTGTCTTTAGCGACCAAGATGTTATTCAACAGTTACTTCAGTCAATTCGATTTTTGTCAAATAGAAAAATTGAGCAAAAAGACATTGAACTTTTGTATTATCTATCGAACCAGCTAGATGTTCGTTTTCTTTGGGATTACGCATTCATATTTGAAAAGGTACTTCAGAGCGAAAATGCAAAGGACACTGAAAAGTGTGGTATAATTAGTAGAAGATTTCTTGCATATATTTTAGAAGAACAAAAAAAGCAGGCTGAGCGAAATCAATCTTTAGACCGGCTAGGAAGTTTTAGAGGTATTGAATTTGTCTCAAAGACATTTAATTCGAATAAAGAAGAATCAATCAAATTATTTCGAGAAGTTCTCGATTTACTAGAAGAACCAAATTTTGAAATTTGGTATTTCTCAAGCTTGTCCGATGATTTAGAATATTTTATTGCAGATGCTCCTGAATTTGTAGCAGAAATATATCGAAGAATATTCTTTCATACAGAAATCAGTGACGCAAAGACAAATATGGGAACAGTCACTTTAAATCTTGTGAGTAATAGAAGACAGGATTTTGACATGTGCTATTATCGGCTAGTTGAATTGTTTCCAAAATTCCTCTCAGCCGCACCAAATATTGCTATAGAAGCAGGAGTTGGTATAGTAAACATGCATGTTAAGCAGAATAAACTCCATGATACAAACGATAGTAATGAAAAACTAAATGAGGTTAGTGTAAAGGATTTATCAAGTTATTTTTTGTCTGATTTGTCTTCTATGTGGCATGATACACTTGCCTATAACAAACCCGCACAATTAATTGAGAAAATAATAGATTTCTTTAAATTATTGGTGAAAGAAAATAAGGTAGAGGAACTAACACAATATATAGATGTTTATGTAGCTAATGCAATAGTTGGCTTTATTTGGAAGAAATTGTTAGAGTTCGCAAATGAATATCCTGAATTATTGCATAATTATTTATATGAATTACTACTTAACCCAATTCTTTTAACTAGTAGTGATACTACATATGAAACAGGAATTTCTATCCATAAGGTTTTCCCCTTATTAAAAGTAGAGCAGCGCGATAAACTTGAAGGAATAATATTGGATTTGTTAAATGTAAAAGGGGAAGAAGAAAAAAAATACGCAGAACACAAAGTAAATAGGCTCTTAAATTGTATACCAAAAGAATTATTAAAAAGTGAAGAAGCAATAAGTATTGTTGAGAATTCATCATCTGTAAAAAATGAACCAACTTTCAAAACTTCCTGGTCTAGTGAACCATATACAACAGATAAATGGCTCAAAGATCAAGGAGTTGATTTACATAAAGAAGATAACAAACAAGTTTATGACTTAATAAGTAAGTTACAACCATTCAATAGCCAAAGGATGAATGATTCTGCATCTCGAGGGGATTTTATTGAGCTATTACCGATTGCAAACGAATTGTTTGAGTTGACTAAAAATGGTGGGTATGATAAAGAGTTGGAGTTTTCAGCATTTAAAGAGGTATTTCAATTTTATTCTATTATTACTCGGGATGCCTCACAAATTGAAGAACCAGATTATCAACAGGTTAAGAAAGCCATTCAATTTGGATTAGAATACATATCTAAGTATGATGAATCTTTTGATGAATCAAGATCACCATCATCTGGTTATTCTCCAACTCCAAGAATAGAAGCTTCAAATGCATTATTAGGATTGTATTCGTATAAGAATGAAGATTCTATTTATAAAAATATAAAAGCGGCTGTTATAGATTCAAACCCAATTGTAAGGTTTAACGTGCTGAAAAATATTGCTCTCCTATGGGAATCCAAACCCGAAGAATATTGGGAAATAGTGTTAGAACGCCTTCAGAATGAAATAGATTCTTTCACTATTGCAATTGTTTTAAATAATGTATATCGAAAGGATATTATTGATGATGAGAAAAAAATCGTTAATGCTATTGAAATAGCCGCTTCTAGAATTCAAGAATTCAAGAAAAGAGAC
This sequence comes from Algicola sp., assembly GCA_018222875.1. Lineage (GTDB taxonomy): Bacteria > Bacteroidota > Bacteroidia > Flavobacteriales > Flavobacteriaceae > Psychroserpens. The sequence goes on along the minus strand of JAAEZL010000106.1, from coordinate 4,687 downwards.
TCATTTACAAAATCATATACAGGACTATTACTATTTCTACTAGACAAAAAGAAAAATGCAGTTGCCAAAAAGTTAATATATGACCATCTTGATAATTCCGATTTTATACAAACACTTATTTTTAGGTTGTTCGATTTTATCGACCCTAAATATATTGACAATGATTATACAGTAGAATCCACAAGAAAGGAACTAATACAACTATTTAAGGATGCAGCATTTGAAAATATCAAAATGCTAAAAAGTGATGACCCTTCTAAATTTTCAATTGAGAAAAGTCCGGAAAGAGATCGATTACTCCTGATTGATTTTATAGTTCAGCGTATTTATTTCGGTTTGCATATAAATGAAAGAATAGGGAAGAATGATTTAAAACCAAATCAAAAAAATAAGAGGGCATTCTATGACAGAATTAAGCCTATTTTGACCGATATCGTTGATAACTCAAAGGAAATCGGAGGAGGTATTATGGTTGCTCATACGGCTCACTATTTGGCACAGACATTAAATGGTATAATTAAGTTTTATCCAGAAGAAGCTCAATCAATTTTGGATATGACTTCAAAGATTACAGAACTTTCATATAAAACGGGATATACATTTGATCCTTCTTCTATTAAAGAAATAGTAAGCCTTACGGAAGTGTTTTTTGCAGACCACAAAGAATTATTAAGAGATGATAAATCACTAGATCAACTAGTTTCAATTCTTGATTTATATGTCCAAAGTGGATGGACTGAAGCATTAGAACTATTATGGAAACTGGATGAAGCATTTAAATAAAAAAAGTGCCCAACAACGCATATAAAAAATAGCGGTTTAATTGCTTAATCGAAGGAAAATAAATAAATCAGAAGGAAAATGAATAAATTAAAGGTCTGTTAAATTCAGATGCTTTTAATACACTGATCTTTACCCGCAAGCTATAGAAAAATGGGTAGAAAGAAAATTGAAATTGGTATATGCAGAATTTGTAAAAAAGAGAAAAACTGACTTTTGAACATATTCCTCCAAGAGTTGCGTTTAATAAAAATACTCGCTACTACTCTATTCGATTCGATGAATTTGCAAAAAGCCCAAATTTCATAGAACACAAAGATTATCACCAATACGTCATCGTCATTTAATAATTCATCGAAGTCAGAAAGACCAAATACGCCTAATAAAAAAACTACTTCATCGCAATGTACTGGAAAAACAAAAAAAGGACAAAGATGTAAACGAAGAACCAAAAATTCAAATGGCAAATGTTATCAGCATTGAAACTAGAAATAAACAACAACACTGTTCGTTAAGTCAAAATATGCTCGTCGTCCAAACTGATCAACAGGTATATTTTTCACTAGGTGATAACGACCTTGTAGTTTTTCCAATAATGTCAGTATATCGCCTTTAGTTGCTGGTTTTTTTGAATTTGAAGTAAACACGGATTTTAAGCTCTCTGCCAATAAAGATCCGGCAGCAGCATTTCCAACTCCTGCAATAGACATTTTTTCTTTTGGTAATTCTTTATTTATCGATTTTGATTGAAAAGATTGTGTTGCGGCTAATTTTTTATTCTTGTGCTTCAGCCTAAAGTAGTATGCCTTTGAACGACAACTATTACTGCAATACTTTTGCACGCCTCTCCTTTTAGGCTCAAATTCCTTTACACAGTACGCACAAATATAATAGCGTTGATTATTCATTTATTCGTCAAACAAACGTTTATATTACGCTAATATATTAAATATAAACATTGAAAATCGTATTTAGTAAATATTTGTCTGCTTCTTCATCAGATATTAAGCTTTTACTTTTGTTTAATCTAATTGTCGTTTTCCTTTTATCTTCAACACTCGCTTTTAATGACACATTTGATTTTGAATTGATAGATGAGGATTTTTTAAACACCTTCGAAATACGTTCAAATTCTACGTCAGACTTCCATTCACCAAATTTGGAGTTTAATTCTAACTGGTGATCTCTTAAACATTGGTACTGTAAATCCAAATAAGATTGTAGAGTCTTTGCATAGTTCACGGTCTCATGTAAAGCGTCATTTTTAATAACCTCAGTAGCCGACACCCATGTACTAACTTCCTTATTATAATCATTCAATAAATATAAAAAAGTGTCCTTATTTAGATTAGATTTCATTTCTAATAATTGAAAAATATTAGATTTTAAAATTTTGGGTTTTCCTAATAGTGTTACATATTTGATGGAACCATCAATTGGACCAGGCGTTCCTTTTTCATCAATAAGAAATAGTGTATTTAATAAACTGATTGCTTCAAATCCTTTTATCACATCTGGTGGAAGATTCGGAAATAATCGTTCAGGCAAGTAAAATATAACTGGTTTATGAACCGTAGCTATAAGGTCAAGCATGTCTTTATTTAATGCCATATGTTACAGTAATTTTGAATAGTCATTAGGCAATTCCGCATCAATATCTCGCAAATATTTTTCTAAGGCTGTCATGGTCGTATGACCTGTTATTTGCATCAGATTGCTTTTAGCCGCAAATGGTGACGACTTTTTTACCATGGCTCTATAAAGCTTAGTAATAAATGTATGTCTAAAACTATATAAACCATAATTTTTATCCAATCCAAAGTGATCTTTAACAACTGTTTTAAATCGCTTACTAAAGTAATCTCTTCTATTAGTGAGCTCTGCATCCCAAACGCCCCCTATAACGTCGGGCGTAAATAATAAAAAATTGCTATCAAGTTCAGAAAGATTCGGTAATTCCTCAATCAATATTTCAGGTATTATTTTAGTTTTCAATGCCTTGTTTTTGGCCTTGAATTGTAAGGTACCATTATCAAGATCTATATCCTTTATTCTTAACCTGCAAACTTCAATAGGCCGTAACAAATTATACGATATAAACTTAATATACAGTAATAAAATTGGATCCTTTGTTTTCAAATATTCGAATATCTCCTCTTGCTGCTTTAGCGAATATGTTTTATTCCTCTTGGGATTAGTTTTTAACTGACTAATATTTTTAATGAAGTTCTTTGCGATTAATTCGTTGTCTTCCATCGTTTGGAAAATACTACTAAGACACGTTCTGTAATTATTCCTGTTTCTTGGAGATGTTCGCAATTGAATGGAATTTAGGAAATCAATGACGGACTTCTTAGGTAATTCATTCACATCAGATATATCAATTCCTTGTTCTTTTAGCCAATTGACAAATGTATTGCATCTACTTTGATAGTCAATATAAGTCCTGCTATTAACAACATTTGTTTTAAGTTTAAGCGCACTTTCTATAGCTTCCTCAAGGCTAATGTTTACATTAGTATTGTCGGTTAAAACTACATTATTTTTCTTTACTGAATTAACTTCAAATTTTGACTTGTGAAGTTCTGTGTTATTAGCAAAAGGGCTATAACCTTCTTTTAACAATTTGGTCAGTCGCTTTTTATATACCATCAATATGGAATAGCGGGCTTCTTTTGTTTTATATCTATTGGTTCTTCCATAGATATTCTTCATGCGCTGTAATTTACCTGTTTTGGGATTCAAGTAAGAAAAATACACGTACCAACGTTTGCTAAGGTCGCCATTGGCATCATAGATTTTTGGAGTTGTAAAAGTAGTTTTGTGTACCAATTCGTGTTCTAAATCGTGTTCATTTTGAACCTCTAAGGTAATCATTTCATAAATAGTTTGCATAAAAAAACGGTTTAGCGTGAACTAAACCGTTGATTTTGAAAGTATTTAATCTAGTAGCGGGAACTGGACTCGAACCAGTGACCTTCGGGTTATGAGCCCGACGAGCTACCTACTGCTCTATCCCGCGATATTGGACTGCAAATATAATACGTTTTTTTTGATTACAAAACTTTATTCAAAATAAAACTCCCAACAGAAAAATCTGTTGGGAGAAATAACTAATTAAAATACTTTAAAAATTTAATCTTCAGTATCTAAAGTTGCAATGCTTCCTTTAGAGTTATTATTTTGAGCATCAAAGTTTCTAATATTTGGAAACTTATCTTGTAAAGATGCTAAGTCTCCTTTAAATGCATTATTTCCTAATAATAAAACTTTTAGATTTGTTAAGCTTGCTAATTCAGATGGTAAATCACCATAAAAGGCATTATCAGCAAGTACTAGCTCTTCTAAATTAGTTAAGTCACCAATTGAAGAAGGCACTATTCCAAATAAGTTATTATCAAAAACGCTTAGTACTTTAAGTTTTTTAAGATTAGAAATGCTTGAAGGAAGCTTTCCTGTTAAGTTATTACTGCTAACTAAAAATTCTCTTAGGTTAGTCAACTTTTCAATAGAAGCAGGAATTGAACCTTTTAAATTGTTGTTATATAATTCTAATGTTCTTAATCTTGTTAAGTTACCAATTTGAGAAGGTATTGTTCCTTCAATACTATTCATGTACAACTGTAATGAAACTAATGATGTTAAATCAGTAATTGTATGTGGTAACTCTCCATTAAGCTTATTGAAAGCTATGTTTAAATATCTTAAGGATTTTAATTTTCCTATTGAAGAAGGAATGCTACCTGTGATGTTATTTCTGAAAAAGTTAATTTTTTCAAGATTAACTAAATCACCAAATTCAAATGGTAAATTTCCTGTTAAGTTATTGAACTCTAAATTCAATTCAACAACTTTATCATTTCTAATAACAACTCCATGCCAATTAGATACTGGCGCATTTAAATCC
>JAAEZL010000105.1:5693-10686 GCA_018222875.1 Algicola sp. | reverse complement strand
CAAAATAAACCCTATTGTGATGGTGCTCATGTTGATCATCAATTTCAAGGCTGATTTATAAGTCATGCAGCCATTAAAGAAAAAGCGCTTCAACTAATTAATTGAAGCGCTTTGAATATATATAGACGCATACTGCGGAATATTATTATACTTTATATACGTCTGATAGTTATGGTTTAGATGTTTTGGTCATAAAAATTATTTTATTTTAATATTTGAAAAGTAAAGATTGAAGTTGCCTTCTGCCATTTTGTGATCCTTGGCGATTTTAATGCCATTGTAATCTTCATAGTTTTCAAATGTTGTCGTCATTGAAGGTTCTTCTGTATTTCCTTTTCTAAATACCCATTCTCGTATTATGTAATCTTCATCAACATAAATATCATATGCATCTCCTGGTGTGTAACCTACATCATTGCTGTAAGTGATAGTGATTTTACTTAATTCCTTTTTAGAAATTGGAGCAAGGTCTTTTACAGGCTCTGAAATGCTTGTGCCTTCATCCCAAACCAGTTGAAAAGGAACCAGCAACCAGAACTTATCATTTATAAATGCTTTGTCTGCATTTAGTGATAAGCTATCGACAGATTTTCTGTTGTATCGAATAGTGTCTTTTTCTGATATTAACTGTATATCATCAGTTTTTGGTTTCCAGGACCATGAGCGCTCAAAGTGATTATCATCTCTATCAACATTGAATGTAAATTGAATTTCATTTACGTTTTTCCAATACTCAATACCATGAGCTTGTGCAATTTTTTTAGCTGTAGTGAGCTCTTTTTTCTCCTCTGAGACTATTTCAGACAGCGTATTTTGTTCTTTAGTTTCTGTTTTACAGGCTAAAAGCAACGTAAGCAAACATAAAAAGGTGAGTAGTCGCATGATTTGTTTTTTTGTAAAGGTACTAAAGTATTGTGTTTTCATAGTTATTATTAATTTTGGACTTTAATAGTGATGTTATGAGTAATGATTATTTTGAAGTCAACCGAGAAACATGGAATGAAAAAGTTAAAGTGCATTCCAAAAGTGAGATGTATGATTTGGAAGCTTTTAAAAGAGGAAAGTCATCTCTTATGCCTTATGAGTTGAAGGCTCTTGGTGATGTAAAGGGAAAATCTCTATTGCATTTACAGTGTCATTTCGGGCAAGACACGTTGAGCTGGAGTAGAGCAGGAGCTAAATGTGTAGGTATAGATTTAAGTGATGAAGGCATTGATTTAGCAAAGCAATTAAATGAAGAGCTTCAACTTGATGTAGAATTTGTGCGTTGTAATGTTTTAGAAACTTCAAATTATGTGAACGATACATTTGATGTGGTGTTTACATCTTACGGAGTTATTGGATGGCTGCCAGATTTAAAACCCTGGGGAAAAATGATTGCTGAACGATTAAAAACAGGAGGTACATTTTATATGGTTGAATTTCACCCAATTGTCTGGATGTTTGATTACATAGATGGTAAGCAAATCATGAAATATGGCTATATGCAAGATGAAGCTATCTATGAAGAGTATGAAGGTACCTATGCTAATCAAGATTCTAAAATGACAAGTAAAGAATATGGCTGGAACCATGGGTTAAGTGAGGTAGTCAATGCACTTATTGAAGCTGGATTAACCATTGACTACTTAAACGAATATGATGAAAGTCCGTATGGCGTGTTACCAGATTTAGTAAAAACCAAATCTGGCATGTATGCTACAAAGGCTAAATTATACCCTCTTATTTTTGAAATTAAAGCGACTAAAAATTAATGATTTTCTTTTAAAACGTCTGGCATTTTAGCTTTAAAACGGTTCAGTCTTGGGATTGATACATTTCTTATGTAGCTATTATTTGGATGAAGTCGTTCATAATTTTGATGATACGCTTCAGCGACCCAGAATTTTTGAAACGGATAGACTTCAGCAGCAATGTCAGCATTAAGTTCTTTTGCTAAGGCTCTTTTTTTCTCTTCTATGATGTTTTTTTGAGCGTTGTTTTGATAAAAAATAATCGAACGGTATTGTGAACCTCGATCTGGTCCTTGTCCGTTGATTTGTGTTGGATTCTGAGAAGCGAAATACACATCAACCAAGGTTGCAAAACTTACTACATCTGGATCGTAAATAACTTCTACAGCCTCTGCATGACCAGTTCTTCCTGTATTGCTTGAATTGTATGTAGGATTATCGGTAAAACCTCCAGAATAACCGCTAACGACTTCATCAACACCTTTTACGCTTTCGTATATAGCTTCAACACACCAGAAACAACCGCTTGCAAAATAGGCTTTTGCTTTTCCGTTTTTCATTGGTACTTCAATGGGATCTGCATTAATAATGGTTTGTTGTTCCTGACTTACCTGTGCCATATTTTGGCAACTGAATAGTAATGTGATTGCTAATGTTGTAAAAAATGTTTTCATTGTTATGTGTGGTTTTCTTTTTCAATAAGTCGATAAAAGATAAGAAACCTTAATTTTAAGGTTGTGAAAGTTTTATTAAAATAAAAAAGCCTTCATAAAATGAAGGCTTAATTAATTTTATAAGAAATTTGCTATGAAAGTTTAGCAAACATTTTTTCCATTTTTTCTTTTTCTTCTTGAGCCAATTCAGCATCTACAAGAATTCTTCCACTGTGTTCATCTGTAATTACTTTTTTTCGTGAAGCAATTTCAACCTGAATTTGTGGTGGAATTGTGAAAAAAGATCCACCAGAAGCACCTCTTTCGATGGCTACAACCGCTAATCCGTTTTTCACATTGTTTCTGATTCTTAAGTAAGCGTTTACTAAACGATCATCTAATTTCTTCTGGAAATCTTCAGATTTTTTAATTAATGCATCCTCTTCTTTTTGAGTTTCAGCTAAAATTTCGTTTAACTCACCACGCTTATGCTTAAGGTGTGTCTGACGATTTTTAAGTTTATCTTTAGTTTCAGAAATAACTTCTTTCTTTTGCTCGATTTGAACTTTAAATTCTTTAATGTGCTTTTCAGCTAACTGAATTTCTAATTCTTGAAATTCAACTTCTTTAGTTAAAGAGTTGTATTCTCTGTTATTTCTAACATTTTTTTGCTGTTCACTATATTTTTTGATGAGCGCTTTAGCTTCTTCAATAAGGTTTTTCTTTCCTTTAATCTGATCATCAATAAGTTCTAAGTTTGTACTTAGTTTCTCTAATCTAGTGTTTAAACCTTCAACTTCATCTTCTAAATCTTGAACCTCTAAAGGTAATTCTCCTCTTAGGTTTCTAATTTCATCTACTCTAGAGTCGATTAATTGTAAATCGTACAATGCTCTTAATCTATCTTCAACAGATGTTTCAGCTTTTTTTGCCATAATTATAAATACTTTACCGGATTTGTATTCGTCGTTGATAAAACGACTGCAAAATTAGTAATTTTTTTCGAGAGATAGTCAACTAAAAAGTTTTTTGTGAACTGTTCGCTTTCATAATGTCCAATGTCGGCTAAAATAATATCGTTTTCTGCTGAAAAGAAATCGTGATATTTTAAATCGGAAGTGATTAAAACATCAGCTCCTGTTGCTTTAGCTGCTGCTATTGCGAAACTTCCGGAGCCTCCTAATACAGCAATCTTTGATACATTTTTTTTAATGAGTTTTGAATGTCTGATGCGAGACACATTCATTTTTTCTTTTACAAACTGAAGAAATGCTTCTGTTTGTTGGCTGTTTTCTAATTCGCCAACCATTCCAATTCCAATATTCTGATTGTAATTATCAAGGGTTGTGACTTCAAACGCAACTTCTTCATAAGGATGCTTTTCAAAAAGTGTACTTAAAAGTCGAGACTCTACATGTTTACTAAATGTCACAGAGATTTGAGTTTCAGGTTCTTCATGTAATTCACCTTTTTTCCCAACTTTAGGATTTGAAGATGCATTGCCTCTATACGTACCTTTGCCTTCAGTATTAAAACTGCAACTATCATAATTACCAATGTTTCCGGCTCCAGCTTTAAATAATTCAGTCCTTAAGGCTTCAGCATTTTTCGTAGGAACATAAGTTGTCAATTTTTTGATGGTTCCTTTTTGCGGAATTAAGATGCGTTTATTTGTTAATCCTAAGGTATTGCAAATAATATCATTAACACCTTTAAGTGCATTATCTAAAGCGGTGTGAATGGCGTAAATAGCGATGTCATTTTTGATGGCTTTTAAAACGGTTCTTTCTACATAAGTTTTTCCCGTGATTTTTTTTAAGCCTTTGAAAATTATAGGATGAAAACTTATAATAAGATTGCATTTTTTTTCAATGGCTTCGTCAACTACAGCTTCTAAAGTGTCTAATGTGACTAATATACCAGAAATTTTTGCCTGTTTATCTCCTACCAGAAGTCCGACATTATCAAAGTCTTCAGCATAATTAAGAGGTGCTAATTCTTCTAAATAGGTGATGACATCTTTTACAATCATAATTGTGAATTTGTTTCAAATATAAAATTTTATAGTCATTTGATATGATTATCTTAGCAATTGATTTGACAAAATGAAGCTACTTCGAAACTTACTATTACCTGTTGTACCAATTTATTATATCGTAACCTGGTTGCGTAATGCATTGTATGATTTAGGTTGGAAGTCTTCAACCTCTTTTGACATTCCTGTTATATGCGTTGGAAACCTTAGCGTTGGTGGTACTGGCAAATCACCTACCATTGAATATCTCATCAGAATTTTGAGTCAGACGCACAAAGTGGCAACACTAAGCCGAGGTTATAAGCGAGAGTCTTCGGGATTTATTATTGCAGATGATCAGGCAACTGCACGTTCTATTGGAGATGAACCTTTTCAGTTTTATAACAAGTTTGAAGATGTGATTGTTGCCGTAGATTCAGACAGACGTCGAGGTATTTTAAACTTGATACAGAACAAACAACCAGATATCATTTTGTTAGATGATGCCTTTCAGCATAGAAAAGTGAAGGCTGGATTTAATATTTTGCTTACCGCTTATGGAAACCTTTACAGTGATGATATTGTGTTGCCCA
>JAAEZL010000105.1:0-5594 GCA_018222875.1 Algicola sp. | reverse complement strand
GCGCAAATGTCATTGTAGTCACTAAATGTCCTGAAACGTTGTCTGAGGCCGAAAAAGCCTCGATCATTAAGCAATTGAAGCCTTTGCCAAATCAGGAAGTGTTTTTTAGTTCTATTGTTTATTCTGAGCATGTTCTGAATAACAATGTGAGTCTGAGTTTAACCGAATTAAAAAACGAACCATTTACTTTAGTGACTGGAATCGCTAATCCGAAGCCATTAGTTCAGTATTTAAAACAGAAAGGATTAGAATTTGAACACTTAAATTTTAAGGATCATCACCATTTTACTGATGACGAAATTTTAAGTTTGAAAACGAAGGGTAAGCTATTAGCTACCGAAAAAGATTATGTGAGGTTATTTCCTTATTTTGAAGACGATAATACCTTATTTTATTTACCTATTGCGTTTAAAGTAGATGAATCTAAGCAATTTGAAGCGGTTTTACATACCTATTTAAAAACAGCACTATAATGATGGTGTTGTCTTTTCATTTTCAGAAAGGACTTCGTATAATTTCTTCTCGAAGTCTTCCTGTTTGAAAGGTTTAGATATAATATCATCAAATCCGGCTTCATCAAACTCATGCATTTTGTCTTCTAAAGTTACAGCTGTTAGAGCAAAGATGGTAAGTTCTTTGTCGAACGTTCTAATAATTTTAGTGGCTTCTAATCCACTAATTCCTGGCATGTGAATGTCCATGAGTACAACATCATAGTTGTTTTCTCTCACTTTTTCAACTGCGGCTTCACCATTGTCTACGATTTCACACTCAAGTCCCATCTTATTCAAGATTTTCTTGGTGATCATTTGATTAATCTTGTTGTCTTCAACAATCAAAATCTTAATGTTGCTAATGTCCAATTTGCTAATGTTTTTAGAGTAATCCTCTTTAATAATTTCAACTTCTTCTGGAGCGTAGGTTAATGGTATTTCGAAAATGAAGGTTGTTCCTTTTCCGAGTTCACTTTTGAGGTAAATTTTTCCTTTTAATATTTCAATTAATCCTTTTACAATAGAGAGACCAAGTCCTGTGCCTCCATATTTTCTATTAATTTGAATGGAGCCTTGGGAGAAGCTCTCAAACATGTTTTCCTGCTTTTCTTTAGAGATTCCAATCCCATTATCCTCGATTTCAAATCGAAGCATGTGATTATCACCATTTTGAGAAATGCTATATACTCTTACCCAAATATCTCCATCTTTCGTAAACTTGATAGAGTTACCAATAAGATTGATTAATATTTGAGATATTTTTAAATTATCACCAATAAAGGTGTGAGGTAAATCTTTTTGATATTCGTAGTGCATGATAACATTGTTATCTAATGCCGAATTATTTAAAGCCGATACTACGTTTTCGACTTTCATTTTTAAGTTAAACAGAACAGGGTCAAGTTCTACCTTATTTGCTTCAATTTTGTTAATCTGAAGAATATCATTAATGAAAGTCAATAAGTAATCACCTGAAAACTTTAAAGATTTTAAATGTGGTATTTGATGTTCTTTAGGGTCTTCATCTAAGAGCATATTTGTTAAACCAGTCACAGCATACAAAGGTGTTCGAAGCTCATGCGTTACTGTAGACAAAAAGTTTGCCTTGGTTTTCGAAGCTTGTTCTGCTTTACGCATGGCTTCAATCAAATCGTCATTTTTTTCATGTAGCATATTATTCGACTTTAATCGAATGTTATTGTTTTTATAAAGCGCTAATGTTAATAAAGATAAGATTGTAATTAATGCAATACTTAGAATGGTTGTGATTTTGGCCAGACTACTTTCAGATTCTTGTTCTTCAATAATCGTTTTTAATTTTTCATAATCGGCTGCGTTGTATGCATCAATGTATTGAACTCTTTTTTCTGGATTTAGATTTTCTCGTTTGATATTTAAAATAGAGTCAGAGAGACGTACATGTTTTGCTAAATAATCATGAGCTAATTGATAGTTTTTTTCATTTTCGTAAATGGTACTCAAGGTTAAATAGGCTTCATTAGTGTTTTCTATAAAACCGTTTGCATCAGCAATATCCAGACCTTCCTGAGTCATTGAAATGGCTAATTTATTATTACCCAGTTTATCAATCGTTTTTCCGCTATAAATAAGAGCGTTTGATAAAATGTTGTTTTGATCATATTTTTTTGCCAGTACGATAGTGCGTTCAAGCAGTGATTTGGCTGTTTTATAATCTTTGAGTTCTAAATTTACTTTGGCCTCGTTTAAGGTCACTTCGGGAATAAAGCGTTCAAGATCCTCTTCTTCAAATTTGGTTTTAGCAGAATTAAAATAATCTAAAGCTGTTTGGTATTCTTTTTTGCTGGCATGAAGTGCTCCTCTAATATTATAGGTCATGGCCAGATTGCCATAATCATTAATTTCGCGTTGGATTTCTGCTGCTTTAGTAAGAGACACTAAAGCATTTTCGTGCTCATTTACAGTGAATTGAAGTTTAGCGATTTTAGTGTGAATTTCGCCTTCACTTTTTCTATCGCTAATTTGTTCTGCTATTGAAAGTGCTTTTTCAAGGTTGTCTTTGGCATTAAAATAATCACCTCTCTCATTATCAAAATTTGATTGAGTTACTAGGTTTTCAATGCGCATTTTTAATATATCAATGTCTTCTTCTGAATCTTCCTGAGCAGAAACAAACGTTGATAAAGTGATTAAAAAAGCTAATATGTAATATTTAATTTGGGACATATTTTTGCCACTTTATTTGGACAAATATAATTATTTATTCGATAAACGTACTAATTTCATCGATAAATTGCAAATTAAATCTAAAATTCTTGTGGAATAAGCGGTTTCGTTATCATACCAACCCACTATTTTAATCATATTTCCTATAACAGAAGTCATTTGTGAATCAAATATGCATGAATGAGGATTTCCTACAATATCAATAGATACAATAGGATCTTCGGTATATTCAAGAATATGCTTTAAGTTGGTTTGAGACGCAATTTTAAAGGCTGAGTTAATCTCTTCAATAGTGACTGTTCGTTCTACATTAAAGGTAATGTCGGTTAACGAACCATTAGCTACAGGAACCCGAATACCACAACCACCAATTACGTTAGATAAATCAGGAAATATTTTAGTTAATGCTTTTGCAGCTCCTGTTGTCGTTGGCACAATTGATTGTCCAGCTGCCCGAGCTCGTCTTAAATCTTTATGAGGTTGGTCGTGTAGACTTTGATCAGTAGTGTAAGAATGGACTGTTGTAATATACGCTTGTTTAACTCCGCACAATTTATCAATAACAGCAATCATTGGTGCGGCATTATTTGTTGTGCAGGAAGCGTTGGAGATAATGGGCTCGTTTCCTATAATTTCATTGTCATTAACTCCTAAAACTACAGTTTTGATATCGTCATCAATTGGAGGCACAGCTAAAATCACTTGTTTTGCTCCGTTTTTAATATGGAATTCTAAATCTGACGCTGATTTAAATTTTCCAGAAGATTCAATCACATAATCAACATTGTAAGGACTCCAATCTATAGCTTTTGGATGATTGTAATTTAAAAGCGGAATGGTTTTATCGTTTATATTGATAGTCGTTTCAGAACAGGAAATTTGATGTTTAGACACACCATGAATACTGTCGTATTTAAGTAAATGGCTTAGCGTTTTGGTATCAGCAAGATCATTAATAGCCACAACCTGAAGGTCTTCTCGATCTTGAATGAGTCTGAAAACACGTCTTCCGATGCGACCAAAACCATTAATAGCGACATTAATCATCTAATTGATATGTTTTTGCGCTTTGTATGAAGATCTTACCAAAGCACTACTTTCTACGTGACGGAAACCGAGATCTAATCCAATAGCTTTAAACTCATCAAATTATTCAGGTGTTACAAATTGCTTTACAGGCAGGTGTTTTTTACTTGGCTGAAGATATTGTCCGATAGTCACCACATCGACATCATTTGCTCTCAAATCATGAAGCGTTTCAATCACTTCCTCACGCGTTTCACCCAAACCTAACATAATACCAGATTTCGTTCGACGCTGCCCTTGTTGTTTTAAATATTTAAGTACATGCATACTACGATCGTACTTGGCTTGAATGCGAACTTCTCTGGTTAATCGCCTTACAGTTTCTATATTATGTGACACGACCTCTGGAGCAACATCAATAATTCTGTCAATGTGTTGTTCTAAACCTTGAAAATCCGGAATAAGTGTTTCTAACGTGGTTTCAGGATTCATTCGTCGTACAGCTTTAACTGTTTCGCTCCACATAATGCTTCCCATATCCTTAAGGTCATCTCTGTCGACACTGGTTAAAACAGCATGCTTAATACCCATAATTTTGATAGAACGTGCTACTTTTTCAGGCTCATCCCAATCTACAGTTTCAGGTCGTCCAGTTTTCACGCCACAAAAACCACAGGAACGCGTACAAATATTTCCTAAAATCATAAATGTTGCAGTACCTTCTCCCCAACATTCTCCCATGTTTGGACAGCTACCTGAAGTACAAATCGTATTTAATTTGTACTTATCAACTAGACCTCTTAGCTCTGTGTATTTTTTACCTGTTGGTAGTTTAACACGCAGCCATTTTGGTTTCGGTTGACGCTCAGTAGTAGTTCTTGAAGCTGTTTCTGTATTCATTCTTGCAAATTTCGAGTACAAAGATACAAAGTATTCTTTTAAATAAATCTTAATATATAAGATACCAAATACTAAAACTAATTAAGAATACAATTCCTAAAATACTAAGAAAATGTAAGCCTTTTGATGGTCTCCATGCTTCAGGAGTATGTTTGCTTGAGATTAAAACATAATTAATTATGGCATAAAAAGGAGCTGTTAAAAATGAAAGAATTGTTGCTATTTTAATGAGTAATCCCATTCCAGAGGCAAATAAAAAGAAAATGATAATCGTACCTACCGTTAAGATGAGAATCCAGAAGAGATAGCCTTTTTTCAGAATATTGCCAGCAAGTAACTGGGTTGTTCTGGCCATAGCTCTGGGTGAAGCATCTAATGTGGTTAATGTTGTGCTAAACATGGTTGTAAATGCAGCAATACCAATAAAAACATATGCCCATTTTCCAAGACTGTTGGTGTACATGTTTAAAAGTTGATCAGCAAATGCTCCAGCTGAACTGCTAAAAGTTTCTCCACTATTAAACATCACTAAAGCACCTAAGGCTACAAAAGCAAGTCCTAAGATGATGGTACCAATATATCCGACATTAAAATCGAACAATGCTGATTTTGGTGAAAACTCGCCGGAGGATTTCTCTTTTTCCAATGTCCAAAGCGAATGCCATACAGAGATGTCTAAAGGTGCAGGCATCCATCCCATAAAAGCAATTAAGAAACCAATTTCTAAACTGTTTTTTGGTAATGTTTGTTGTAATGATAAGGTTTGTGTTTCATTTATCAAGGCAAAACAAACCGCAGCAATTGTACTTATAGTAAGTGTTATAATAATAAGTTTGATCAGTTTGTCCAGAAGTTTATACTTTCCAATAAGTAATATAAACAGACAAATGGCTAATACGATGACAGTCCATATTTCAATACTGAAAACACCTTGAAACAAGGAAGCAGCAATACCAGCAGTTACGATAG
>JAAEZL010000302.1 GCA_018222875.1 Algicola sp. | reverse complement strand
ACTGCCATGTTCTAATTGTATCTTATGACGTTCTTCTTTTAAATTTCTACGCTTAAAGTGAAACGCTCTTGTCGCTCCCAGACTTACAGAGGCTATTATTGGGTTTTCTCCTAATTCCTTTTCATTATCTGCATGCCAGCCGTTACTATCGTTACCATCTCTGTACAAGTTAATTAATACTGTTGTAAATTTATGTTGAACTTCAGCTTCAATGGCTTGTTTTAAATCTAATAATTCAGATGTAAAAGGATTAGGATGCATGGTGATGTTAGAGTAGGAGTATGAGGCATCGTTTTCAGCATAAAGCGCAGTCAATCTTGGTTGTTTGTAGGTTTTTCCGAAGATGGTAATATCATCCTGTTGCCAGTTTACATTCGTTTTTAAATGCTCAAAATAAAGATTGGCTTTTTGTAGATTTAGGAAATTTGGAATGTAAATTAATTCCGCATCTGGCAATTTTAAAATCGTTTTTTCTTCGGAAAATAAGTCCATCACTTAATTTTTATCTAAATTAGCTTATATCCTATGAAACTCAAAATTATAAGTATATCATTCCTAACGCTCCTGGTTGTTTTTGGCTATCAAGAATCCATTAAGCTTCCTGATGGATTTGTGTATGTAAAGCAAATAATTCCCGATTTAGATATTGAGTTACGGTATTATTCTGCTAACAATTTTGTTGGTGATACAATTGATGGTTATAATGCTAATGTTTTGATACTTACAAAAGAAACGGCAGAAGCTCTTAAAAAAGTACAACACGATTTACAGGAGCAAAATTTATGTTTACAAGTGTACGATGGTTACAGGCCACAACGCGCTGTAAATCATTTTATGCGTTGGGCTAAAGACCTGAACGATACGATTAACAAGCAACAGTTTTATCCAGATGTTGAAAAACGTTATTTATTTCGTGAAGAATATATAGCCACGCGTTCTGGGCACAGTAGAGGCAGTACTGTAGATCTCACTATTATCGATGGTATTACAAGTGAGCCTCTTGATATGGGAAGCCCTTATGATTTCTTCGGAAAGGAATCTTGGGTAAATCATGCTGATCTAACTGACGTTCAAAAAGCCAACCGAAAGCTTTTACAGGAAGTGATGTTAAAACATAATTTCAGGAATTATGCTAAAGAATGGTGGCACTTCACCTTGCGATGGGAACCATTTCCTGAAACTTATTTTGATTTTGAAGTTGAATAGTGACTTATTAATTAGTACTATCCGTTTCTACTTTAGTTTTTAATTGTAACATTTTATTATGCCACCACTCCTGATTTGTAACTTGCTGTGCTAATGGTTCAACCAGTCTGAGAGCTTCTGAATATTTGCCTTGAGCTTCAAGAGCAAGAAGTTTATAAAAAGAAAAACTCTGTAGCATATCATTATCATCCGTTTTGGTTAAAAAATAACCAGCTAAATCTTCAGATTCTGCAAAAAGACTGTCATTGCTGAGGTTGATCACTAATTCTGCTAAACCTTCAACATCTGTATGGTATTTATTTTTAAGGTCGCTATTAAGAACACGTTCATAAAAATCTGTGGCAGCTTTTGAGTTTACAGTAGTCGTGAGATTGTAAAGTGTATCTTTTAAAAGTTCTTTTGGCTGAGACACATATCTTACTTCATAAGGGTTATAAATCAAAGTAGAGCCTACAGGAACACCATGTTTCTCTTCATCTCCATAAGCTATCGAATCAGGAAGAATAGCAATAACTTGATCACCTTCAGCTAAATAGCTGTTGAGTTCAGCAAATCCTTCAATAACGGGAGCGACAC
>JAAEZL010000104.1:8762-10711 GCA_018222875.1 Algicola sp. | reverse complement strand
TAACTGAACCGTATTCCATTTCCGCTGGTTTAGATTATCCTGGTGTCGGACCAATGCATGCACATTTATACACTTCTGGTCGTGCCGAATTTATCTCAATTACTGATGATGAAGCCATGAACGCTGGTTTAGAGTTGAGTCAGTTAGAAGGGATTATTCCAGCTATTGAAACATCTCATTCGTTGGCTATATTTAATCAGAAAACATTTAAACCCGATGATATCGTCGTTATTAATTTATCTGGTAGAGGTGACAAAGATTTACAGAATTATATCGATTATTTTAAATTATAGAACAATGGCGTTACCACAAGGGTCAGGCTTTTCGCTGTATCTTTTTTGCTTTCGATGGCAAAAAAGGATGTCGCTACAATCCTTAACGCAAAACACAAATAATGAGAACCTGAAACAAGTTCAGGTTGACGACCAATTTTAATTAAATCGTCATGCTGAAATAAATTCAGGGTGACGACAAGAATGAGTATGAACAGAATAAATAAAAAACTAAAAGAAGATAAAAAGCTTCTATCCATCTATTTTTCCGCAGGATATCCTAACCTTAACGATACAGTTTCTATCATTCAAAACCTTGAAAAAAGTGGTGTTGATATGATTGAAATTGGGTTGCCTTTTAGTGATCCCTTAGCAGACGGACCAACTATTCAGGCGAGTTCTACGCAAGCCTTAAAAAATGGAATGACAACTGAAATACTTTTTAATCAACTAAAAGACATTCGCAAAACAGTGTCTATTCCATTGATAATTATGGGTTATTTTAATCCCATACTACAATATGGCGTTGAAGCCTTCTGTAAAAAGTGCGAAGAGATAGGCATCGACGGACTCATAATTCCTGATTTGCCAGTTGATGTTTACAACGAGCAATACAAAAGTATTTTTGAAACCTACGGACTAATTAATGTGTTTCTTATTACGCCACAAACATCAGTTGAACGCATTCAATTTATCGATTCCATTTCTAATGGCTTCATTTATATGGTAAGTTCTGCAAGTGTTACTGGAAGTAGTTCTGGTTTTGGAAACGAACAAACGTCCTACTTTAAACGCATTGCAGACATGAATCTTAAAAATCTACAAATTGTTGGTTTCGGAATTTCAGATCATAAAACGTTCACTCAAGCTACTCAATATGCAAAAGGTGCCATTATTGGCAGTGCATTTATAAAATCCCTTTCAGAGCATGGTATTTCTGAAATTTCAGCTTTTACAGATGCTGTTTTAAGATAATTTAACAACCATTTATTCAGTATTAACAAGGCTTTGTGACATTTCCTGTATTCTTTTTCCTATATTATAATGAATCATAAAAACTAAAAGAAATCATGGGAGTTATAAAAGATAGAAAGAAATTTGAAAGGACAAAAGAACAAACAAATCCTGCAAATCCGAAAGGATATACTAAAAATGAGACAAACGATTTTGATATCGACAAAAAGACGATAAAAAAACAACAAAATAAAACTAATAGCTAATTACTAAACTAGCTCATTTTCTCAAGCCTTTTCATTACTTTTGAATAGGCTTTTTTTTTATGAAATTACTCAACAACTTTAAACTTATCATCATTCTGTGCTTAACATTAGGCTTAGCGCCTTTTTTTCCTGAACCACATATTTGGGGAAAATTAAAATGGATTTCAGGTGGTGCACATGGTATGCAAGCAAAAGATTGGTTTGACGTCCTGCTTCATGGCTTTCCTTGGATACTTCTAATTCGTATAATTATTATTAAATCCTTCAGAACAAATGACACTTAACATCGTTTTGTTTGAACCCGAAATTCCTAATAACACTGGAAATATTGGTCGATTAGCATTAGCTTCAGGTTCAAAATTACATTTGGTTAAACCGTTCGGTTTCGAATTAAGCAATAGCAGATTAAAACGTGCTGGACTTGATTACTGGAAACATCTGGATGTTACGATATATG
>JAAEZL010000104.1:8024-8752 GCA_018222875.1 Algicola sp. | reverse complement strand
CGAAGAATTTTTCAACCTACAACACGATAAAAGATTTGTATTTTTTTCCAGTCATGGTCATAAATCACATTGGCAGATTCCCTTTGAAAATAATTTGTTTCTTATCTTCGGAAAGGAATCAGTTGGATTAAATAAATCAGTAATAGAAACCTATAAAAATCAATTGTATAAAATTCCTTTATATAGTGAGCACATCAGAAGCTTAAACTTGGCAAATGCAGTAAGTATAGTGATTTATGAAGGTTTAAGACAACTTAACAACTAACCGTTTTTATGAATAAAGAATCTCTAAGAAAATTTTGGTACAATGTATCTCCAAAACATCGGTTTTTGATAAGGCGATTGTATTATTTTCCAGCAGATGTATTAGATAAAATTCAAGGGAAAGGTCATAAATATGTTCCACCAAGAGGTTCAATATACACAGGATCTCCTGCAAATGCCGAAGCTTACATTGAGCAAGGAAGACGTCAACTCGATTTATTAAAAACACACATCAATGTAAAACCAGATGATACAATTTTAGATATTGGGAGTGGCATTGGAAGAACAGCTATTGCATTAACTGAATACCTTAAACCAGAAGGCAACTACAAAGGCTTCGATGTTGTCAAACTTGGCGTGGATTGGTGTAATTCTAAAATCGGTAAAGATTTCTCAAATTTTGAATTCAAATATGTTCCGCTTTTCAATGATTTATATAATACTTCAAATTTAAAAGCTGAAGA
>JAAEZL010000104.1:7554-8014 GCA_018222875.1 Algicola sp. | reverse complement strand
AAACAACTTTAAAAGCGATGTTAGCCAAGGAGAATCTTGAAATTGTAAATAGTATTGATGGCTTCTGGAAAGATAAAAGCAAATATTCAAAAGATGCCAGTTATCAGGATATTGTAGTTTTTAAGAAACTATAATTTTATATCTTTAAGACATACCAATTCACTCTAAATGAAGACAGTATTATACATTTTAGCTTTTCTGGCAATCCCGTTCTCTGTAACAGGTCAAAGTCAAGTGATTGAAAGTCTCACCATGAGAAGCGAATTACTTAATACTGATGTTAAATTTTCTGTATATCTACCTGAAGGTTATGAAAATTCAACCGAAAACTATCCAATAGTTTATTTGTTGAATGGCCTGAGTGGTAATGAAACAGACTGGATTAAAACTGGTTCTGTAAAACCTATTGCAGATGAACTTATAGATAGTAAAACCATCATTCCGATGGTCATTGTAATGC
>JAAEZL010000104.1:0-7544 GCA_018222875.1 Algicola sp. | reverse complement strand
GCGATGGTGATGGGAAGGCCTGAGGGAGATGAGCGGCTTTATATGAATAAAGAAGATGGCACGTATCCATATGAAGATATGTTTATTACCGAATTCATGCCTTATGTGGAGCAGAAATACCGAATCAAATCTGAAAAAACATTTAGAGCTATCAGTGGACTGTCCATGGGAGGATCAGGAAGTTTAAGATTAGCATTTAAATACCATACACTATTTGGAGCTTGTGCAGGATTTAGTCCTGGCATTTCAACCGATGAAGAAATTTTAACAGAAGACCAAGAAAGTTTTGACAGTTATTTCGGAAGAATATCACCTTCAGCCATTGGAAAAAAAGGAAAAGACAGATTAACAGCTGCTGTAAAAGATTATGATGTACTTCGTCTTGTAAATTCGAAAGATCCCGAAATACTTAAAACAGTTCATGTTT
This sequence comes from Algicola sp., assembly GCA_018222875.1. GTDB lineage: Bacteria > Bacteroidota > Bacteroidia > Flavobacteriales > Flavobacteriaceae > Psychroserpens. The sequence goes on along the minus strand of JAAEZL010000104.1, from coordinate 7,117 downwards.
ATTTTGATTGTGGTGATGATGATTTTCTAACCATTGGCAATTCGCAATTACATATAGATATGACAAAAAGAGGAATTCCTCACGAATTCCGGATGAGAAACGGAGGTCATACCTGGGAATTTTGGAAAGAATCACTTCCTTACGGATTGATGTTTATTAGTAATACCATGCAAAACCAACAATAACAATTATATCTATGCTTTCAAGGCGTACTAAAATATATAAATCACTGTCTGAATATTTTCAACTATTTCTAGCAATTGTATTAGCAAGTATTGGTTTAAAAGCGTTTTTATTACCAAATGGTTTTCTCGACGGAGGCGTTACAGGTGTTGCTCTACTAATTAAAACTTTTGTAGATATCAACCTGTCCTACCTCTTAATTATTTTTAGTATTCCGTTCTTAATTCTGGGCTATTTTACTGTTTCAAAACGAATTATAATGAAATCTATCGTTAGTATTTTAGGTTTAGCATTATTTATTCATTTTGAAAATTTTGATACTATAACAGATGACAAACTTCTCATTTCCATTTTTGGAGGCTTATTTTTAGGTTTAGGAATTGGAATTGCAATAAGAAATGGTTCTGTTTTAGATGGTTCTGAAATTCTGGGTGTTTTTATTAATGATCGCTTCGGAATAAGTATAGGTAAAGTAATTTTAGTCTTTAATGTGATTTTATTTAGTATCACAGCTTTCCTATTATCGGTTGAAGTTGCTCTTTATTCTATTCTCACCTATATCGTTACAGCAAAAGTCACAGATTTAATTATTGAAGGTTTTGAAGATTTTATTGGAGTTACTATTGTTTCAAAAGAATATGAAACCATCAAACTAGCCATCTTAAAAGAATTGGGAGCAGGAATGACTATTTACAGAGGAAAAAAAGGGTTTGGCAGTAGAGGTGAGTTTGAAGATTTTGACATCATTCACACCATCATTAATCGTATTGATATCAAAAAAATGTATAGACTCGTTGCAGATATTGACGAAGAAGCTTTCATCATTGAGTTTGATGTAAATAGTGTTAAAGGCGGTGTTTTGCGTCGCTATTTGAATAAAAAGAAAGGAAAGAAATTAGCTAATTTTATTGCAGAGCACAATTTATAACGACGTATTATTCTTCAAATAATTTAGATACATCTGCTCTACTTTAGTTCTTGCCCAAGGTGTGCGTCTTAAAAACTTTAAACTAGATTTTATTGAAGGATCATGCGTAAAACAACGAATATTTATTTGGTTAGCCATATATTCCCAACCATAATGTGCCTGTAAATCAGTAAGTATCTGTTCTAATTTAATACCGTGAAGAGGATTGTTTTTCTGAGTCTGCATTAAAATCGTCTAATCATGGTTTCAATTTTCACTGAGGTTTTCATATAAGTCTAATCAATTTCGTCTATCGTTACGTCGTCTTGAATTATTACGTTTGTTCCTATTATTTCTTTTTCCTCCCGATGTGTTTGAGTTTTGTGATCCAGATTTACGGGAATTCCGTGGTTGTCTGTTTTGACCAGGCCTAATCGGTTCTGTAGATGCATTTGGATCGGGTTCAAAACTTTCTAAAACCTCAACTTCTATTTTTTCACCGATTAATTTTTCAATATCTCTCAAAAACGTAGTTTCATCGGCACTTACTAACGAAATTGCTTGTCCGTTTGCGCCTGCTCTTCCTGTTCTGCCAATTCGGTGTACATAATCTTCAGAAATGTTAGGCAATTCAAAATTCACCACATGAGGTAATAAGGGAATATCTAAGCCACGAGCAGCAATATCAGTAGCGACCAGTGCTTTTACACTTCCATTTTTAAAACCAGCTAAAGCTTTGGTTCGTGCACCTTGACTTTTATTGCCATGTATAGCTGCAGCACTAATTCCAGAAGAAATCATCTTCTTAGTCAGCTTATTTGCGCCATGCTTCGTTCTTGTAAAAACTAAGACCTGTTTCCAGTTACCATCAGAAATAAGTTTTATAATTAAGTCTGTTTTCTTTCCTTTTGCAACGCGAAATACTTTCTGTGAAATGGCTTCAACGGTTGTGTTTTCAGGAGTAGCTTCCACTTGAACTGGATTATTTAAAATTCCATTGGCGAGCTTTCTAATATCTTTTGAAAACGTAGCTGAAAACATCAAATTCTGACGTTTGTCAGGCATTAATTTCATAACACGCTCTATATCTCTCAAAAATCCCATATCGAGCATACGATCTGCTTCATCGAGCACAAAGACTTCAACACGTTTTATAGACAATAGATTCTGATTGTGTAAATCTAGTAATCGACCTGGTGTTGCAATCAATACATCTACACCTTGACGTAATCTGGCAACCTGAGGCTTTTGATTTACACCTCCAAAAATTACCATACTACTAATGTTTAAAAACTCGCTATAATCTTTCACACTTTCATGAACCTGAGCTGCAAGTTCACGCGTTGGCGTCAAGATTAAAGCACGAATTGGTCTAAACTTCTCTTTTGGGTATTCAGATAAATAATGTAATAGTGGCAGCGTAAAACCAGCTGTTTTTCCTGTACCAGTTTGTGCAGAAGCTAAAACATCCCGACCTTCTAATACGGGAGGAATTGCTTTCTGTTGAATTGGACTTGGAGTTTCGTATCCTTTTTTGCTAATAGCTTTTAACAAGGCATCAGATAAGCCTAAAGATTGAAATGACATAAATAATAATTGTGAGGCCAATAACTGGCGTTTAAGATGAACATCTGCATTACTAAAACATCATCTCTGTTATTTTGGGCAAATGTAGTGCTAATTTATTCGATAGCTAGAGTTTAATTGTTTTTAAACGCTAATAGTTTCTTAAAAGGATTCGTTTTTCGGTTTATAAATCCGTGAATGGAACTACTTACAATTAAAATACCTGCAGCAATGTAAGCGGTATTCATCAAAATAACTTCTGAATTTTTATTAGCGATACCAATTGCAACCAAAGCCCAAGCACCAACCAATGCGAATTCACGCATGTTACGTGTCCAGGTGACCACTAAATTAACGATTGTAGCGATTGCTATCATAATGATGGTCCATGTTACTGGAGATAACCCAAAACCATTCCAATCTGTTTTCACTAAATAAGCCGATACGTTTGCTATACTGGCAACGGTTACCCAACCACTGTAAATGACAAAAGGCCACCACAAAAACGCTATGACTGAGATTGGCGCATCCCATAATTCCATTTTGTTATTCCACACTATTTTAAGTAATGAGAAGAGTAACAAAAAAATAAAGACACATGATAATCCTGTATAACCATAAATCCAGCTAAAAACCCAAGCACAATTGGCCACACAAGACAAGACAAACCACCAACCTGTTTTAGTTACAAATGCATCATCTCTGACGTTAACGAACAGGCTTCTACCTTGGTAAATGGCGAAGCCAAAAAGCATTATATAAATCAATCCCCAAATTGCAAAGACATAACCAGCTGGTGTAAATAAACTTCGTAAACCTCCTGAAACCTCTCCTATAGTCGTATCATTCATCATACCTGTATTTGACAAATAATTGACAAATACAGTAGAACCTAATGCCAATCCGTTTGCTATTTGAAGTGTCTTTTTCATGGGTATTATAATTTTACAGTACTAAACATTTACGCAGTGTATCTTCATATATTTTTTCATATTTTGGAACAATGGCATGAATATCAAAACGTTTAGACGCTTCTTTAGCATTCGATTTAAATTCAGACAAACGATTAGAATCGCTGAGAATGTGAATAGCATTTTTAGACATGTTTTCAATATCATTAACCGGACTTAAATACCCTGAAACACCATTGGTATTCACTTCCGGGATTCCTCCAGTATCACTTGAAATTACAGGCACTCCAGATGCCATAGCTTCTAAAGCAGCTAAACCAAAACTTTCAGTTAATGAAGGAAGCAAAAACAAATCGCTAAAGCACAGAATCTTATCTATTTCGTTGCTATTTCCGAAGAAAACCACTTTATCACTAATTCCTAATTTCTCACACAGTTGTTCTGCTGGTTCACGTTCTGGACCTTCACCAACCATCATCAATTTAGCTGGCATTTCCTTTTGAATATTATAAAACACATTAATGACATCAGGAATCTGTTTCACTTTTCTAAAATTACTGATATGTGTGATTATCTTTTCTTCATCTGTTGCCATCATTCCTCTCTGGCAATCCGTAAAATGATTTTCGTATTTATCTAAGTCTATAAAATTTGGAACCACATTTATGTCATTTTTGATATCAAATAAACGTAAGGTATCGTCCTTTAAACTTTGAGACACTGATGTCACAGCATCAGATTTATTGATACTGAAGGTGACTGCTGTTTTATAAAAAGGATGACTTCCAACTAAGGTGATATCTGTCCCGTGAAGTGTGGTTACAATAGGAATATAAATTCCTTCTTCCTGCAACATTTTTTTAGCCATATAGGCTGCATAAGCATGCGGAATTGCATAATGTACATGTAAAATTTCGATATCATGGAGTTTTACCATATCTACCAGCTTACTCGATAAAGCCAACTCATAAGGCTGATATAAAAATAAAGCATACTCCGGAACAGTTACTTCATGGTAATGCACATTATTGCTCAGCAGCTCCAATCGAACTGGCTGACTATAAGTAATAAAATGGATTTCGTGTCCGCGTTTTGACAATTCCAATCCCAGTTCTGTGGCAACAACACCACTACCTCCAAAAGTTGGGTAACATACAATTCCTATTCTCATTTAAAGTTGGTTTTAGTTGAAGACGGTTTTTAAAAGTTCTAAACCGAAAAATCAACTATTTCATTAGACTGTTTGTAAAGATAAAGATTAATACAGTGTAATGAGAAGCCTTTTAACATTTTGAAAGGATTTGATATTTGTTAATCTATAATTGCTTCGTAGATCGCTTCTTGAATATTCGTTCTGATATCTTCCCTAAGCAATAAATTTTTTCCTGCATTTGGATAGGTTCTATTTGCTAAGAAGATATACACAATTTCTTCCTCAGGATCAGCCCAAGCGTAGGTTCCTGTAAACCCTGAGTGACCAAAGCTTGTCATGGACAAGCATCCACATGTTGGTCCTTCTTCACCTAACTGAGGTTTATCAAAACCAATACCTCGTCTGTTGTCACTTTCACAATAGTAACAGGTATTGAACTTATTTAAGGTTTCTGTATTAAAATATCGTTTTCCGCCATAATAGCCTTTTTGCAAATACAGCTGCATTAGTTTAGCAACATCATTGGCATTACTAAAAATACCAGCATGTCCTCCTACGCCATTCTGCATGGCTGCTCCCATATCATGAACATAACCGTGAACTTCCTGATAACGATAATAGTCATCAATTTCGGTAGGTATAATATTTAAATCACTAAACTTAACCGAAGGATTATACGTCGTATAATTTGCGCCTAAAGATTGATAGAAATGATCTTGCACCAATTCGTCCAGACCTTTATTGTAATACTTCTCTATGTATTTTTTTAAAATATAATAAGGCATATCACTGTAGCGATAGCGCAGTCTGGAAAGCAAATCACTGTCTTTTATTATTTTTTGAATGGAATCAGGATAATCTTGTCTGAGGTACAAATTTTCTGCTACCTTAATATTAAATTTAGAACTAAATTCAGTTCTGTAATATTTTGAATCTGGCTTTTTTGTTACCGAATCTAAAGTGGCTACGTAAAATGGAATCCATGGTTTAAGTCGTGCATAATGAGATAGCATCTGCTTTATAGTCACATTTTTTTTGTTTGAAGACGTATACTCTGGTAACATTTTAGATAGTTTAGTATCAAGAGTTACTACGCCTTTTTCTTCTAATTCCATGACTAAAGGTAAGGTTGCCAATATTTTTGTGAGTGAAGCCACATCATACACATCATCAAATTTGACAGGTCGTTCTTTACTGTAAGTATGATGACCAAAATTCTTATTGTAAATGACTTTTCCTTTTCTGGCAATCAATAATTGAATTCCTGGAGTCATTTCTTTATCTACAGCATATTGCGCAATTGAATCCACACGTTTTAAAAGTTCTGAACTCATTCCAACGCGTTCTGGCAAACCATAACTGAGCGTATTAAGTGCATTATAAGTGATGCCATCGTTTACCTTAAAATACTCACCTGTTGATACTGGCAATTTTGCTTTTACAGGAATAGCGCCAAAAATAGCCTGAGCAGATTTTTGTTGAGCAATCTCACTGTTTTGATAACTCAACACAATACCTTCAATATTCTCAACTGTTTTTAAATCGATAAGTGCATATGGTCTTGTAAACACATCGAGAATGACTGTGTTGGTTCTTGCTATTTCGTAAAGCCATACCAGTTCTTTATCAGTAAACTCATAATCTTTCCAGGGATTATCATTAGAGCGATGCAATCCTATAATAACAGTATTGTAGTTTTGAAGTTTCGTGATCATTTCATCAAGCATTTCAGCTTCAACACGATGCACCTTTGTATATTTTTTTAATTCATTGTAAAAGGTTGAACCTTCATCATCTCCAAATTGGACATAGGCGATTTTTTTAGTCTGAAGATTACGCAATGGTAAAATTTCAGATGTATTTCTAACCACTGTAATGGCATTTTCTAAAAGTTCTTCATAAAGCAAATCATCTTCAAGACGATTAAGGTCTTCAACCAAAGTTTTTGTTCCTATCGGAATATAAAGTTGGAGTCCGACTTTATATTTTGCCATCAGTATTTTCTTGACAGAATGCGCTAAACGTTCTTCGGAAATCTCTTTATTAGTGTAAGCTTCAATAATTTTTTCGATAGCTTTTGGCACATCTTCAGAAATAAGAAGTACATCATTTCCAGCTTTGAAAGCAGCCAAATCAATATCTCCCGGAACACTATAATTTGAAACGCCTTTCATCTCAAGAGCATCAGTAAAAATCAATCCTTTAAAACCCAGCGAATCTTTCAATATATCTGTAACAATATGTTCAGAAAGTGATGACGGAAATCCACTTCGAGGTTCTAAACTAGGCACATTTAAATGAGCCACCATAACACTTGACAAACCTTTGTTTATAAGCTTTCTATAAGGGTACAATTCAACCGAATCAATGCGTTTTTCATCAAAATTTATAGTAGGC
>JAAEZL010000103.1 GCA_018222875.1 Algicola sp. | reverse complement strand
GTTGTAGGAACTGCCACTTTAGGTTTACCAGCCTGCATGAACTGTAATAAAGCCATTTGAGCTGTTGCATCTTGACATGCTACTCTATCTGGAGCAAAATCTACATAATCTTTTCCTCTGGTAAATACCTTGTTCGGCATTCCATCCCAAAGGTGTGAGTATAAAATCTTTTCTGAAAGTGTAAGTGGCTTACCAACAATATCGCGAGCAGCATCAACGCGCTCTGCCATATTTGAGTAAACCTTTTTTATCATGTCAATATCAAAAGCCATATGTATAATTTAAAAGGGTGAATATTCGTTTGTTTATTTGATGTCAAGGATTGCAAAATTACAAATTTTTAGGCAGATTTAAAAATATGTAATAAAAAGTGTTAAATACTGAATATAAATCAATAAAAAATCATTTTTACAACATTAAATTACATTATTGTTAATTTTTTAGGAAATAAAATAATAAATTAACAATATCTACTATTTGAAATACGATTTGATTCTAGGAGAATCTCTTAAATCAGTCATCGGTTTTTCATAGAAACGATACACTAGATAAGACACTACAAAAGTTATAAGCATGTAAACCATTATATAAATAATTAAATCTAAACCTTCCATAGGTTCTGAAGGAATAAAGAACTTCATCAACTGCATAATTATTGAATAATGAAACACATATATTGCATAAGACAAAATACTGATATATGTTATTGATATTCGTATGGATTTTGGAGCTGTTCTTATTACACTCAACAGTGGCAATGTACAAGCTATAGCCAGTGATTTAAAGACGAAGTACCAAACGTTCCAAAATTGAGGATAGACATCAATAAACCAACCATTTAAAGGGATTAAAAAATTTATTCCAATTAATGCTAAAATTCCAAAAGCAAAGGATATGTATCTAATATTTTGCCAGAAATTAGGTTTAACAATGGAAATATAAGCTGCTAAAACGCCGTAATAAATAGCATCAATTCTATAAATCACAATCGATTTCACATTGAGTGTCCAATGCCTCATGTGACGAATGGTTTGCTCGTGATTATACATTAACTTGGTAATAATAAAAAGTAGCAGAATAAAAAGGGTGACCTGCAAAAACAATTGTGGTCGAGATGCTTTCTTTCTCAAAAACAAAATCAAGTACAACAACAATGGTCCCAAAATATAGGCAAACTCTTCAACGGATAAACTCCATGATTCAGGATAAAACCATGGTAATTGCGTACTAAAATTATGAAGAAAAAAACTATACTTCCAGAGTTGTTCAGGCAATTGACTTCCAATATAAATTGCTACTAAAATATTGATAACCAGTGTAAGGTAATAATTAGGTAAGGTTCTAAACCAACGTCTTATCCAAAAGTAAGTCACCTCTTTAAAGCTAAATTTATCAGAGACATACATATTGTATAAAATTCTTCCGATTAAAAAACCACTCAACACAAAAAAGACATCGACACCTAAGATTCCAAAAACACTAAACAGTTTTCGGGTTATACCTCGCATTTCAGGAGTAATCCAAAGTATATGCGAACACATAACCATAATTATGGCAGTAGCTCTCATGAGGTCTAAGCCAAAAATTCGTTTTTCATAATCTATTCGCATCAAAAAAAGTCTTAGTTTTGTTTAGGTAGTTTATTTAAAATGAAGTCCAAAATACTAAAATATACATTGTGGTTCATAGTTTTATTAACTATTGTTGGTGGCATCTATTATTTAAAGCTTCCAAACAGACACAAAGCGATTGTAAAAACTTTGTTTTATCATGGTTTTGGCATTGTTGATGAACGATGGAATATTCAGTCAAATGATTCTTCAATCAGTTTAATTACTCCAACTTTAGTTCTCGATAACATTTACAAATCTATGGAAGGCCCTAAAGTGGCACGTTCATTTCAGTTAGATGACACCAAAAATGAACTCGTCTGGATCACCTCTTTTAAAACTAAAGCGTTAAGTACAAATGAAGTTGATCAGCTTTCTAACGATTATATCTGTCATACCAATATCGATTTATATGCAGGTGAGCACTACTCGAGATGGCAACTAAATCACAGGATTGGTAAGCAATATCCTCGTTTAACGTCAATGAGTAATGGCATTGAAAGCTACACATTTCCCGAAGGATTTGGGTTTCCGGTGTTTACAAATGAAAATTTAATGTTAGCCACGCAATCACTAAATCATAATATAGAAGGCGATCCTTTTGACATAAAGCATGAAGTTCAAATTGGTTTTAAACCTCACAGCAACGACATGAAACCTTTGATGAGCAAAACCGTTTTTGTGATGCTTCCTTATGATTCTGAAAACCCGTTTCAAGGTCCAACCGATGACAATCCAAATATGTGTTTACCTGTTGAAACTAAAAACCATTCCTATAAAAATGAAAATGGTGAATCCCTGTCTGGCCATTGGGTAATTTTTCCTGGAAAGGACACCTATCGCTATGATATTACGCATCAACTTCAGCTAAAAGACAGCACGAGCATGCATCAAATTGCAACACATATACATCCATTTGCAGAACGTTTAGAATTTAGAGATAAGACTGCCGATTCGACCTTGTTTGTTGCTGAAGCTGAAAATTATACAGATAAAATCGGACTTAAAAGTGTCTCTTATTTTTCAAGTACTGAAGGCATTATGCTGTATCCTGATCATGATTATGAATTGGTGCTTCAAACACATAATACGACCAACAAAAATCAAGATATGATGGCCAGTATGTTTGTATTTTTATACGATAAAGAAATGCATGACAAATTAAAAATGTATAAGCCTTGAGATGTTTAACAGGTTTAATTCTGATAGTGTTATTAAGTTGCGAAACATCAACCAAAGACTTACCAATATTGAGTTATACCATAAATGACTCAGGAGAAAAAACCTATTATAACATCGCGTACGAAGGGTTTACAAACCAGTCAGGTGAATCTTTTTCTACTAAAACTATTGAAGGTAAAATCTTCATTGCTAATTTTTTCTTCACACGATGTCCAAGTATTTGTCCGCCAATGCGAACCAGACTAATATCAATTGCTGAAGAATTTTCAGAAGACCAAAACTTTTTAATTATCTCACATACAATAGATCCTGAACATGATTCGGTTTCGGTTTTAAAGACGTATGCTGAAACTACAGACATTCCGGAAAGCACATGGCAATTTATCAGAGCTTCCGAAGAAAAAACCAGATTACAGGCCGAACTATATATGACAAATTTTAAACCTAATGAAGACGGTTCAGATTTTTATCATAGCAGTTTTGTGGCTTTAGTCGACCAGAAACAACAAATCCGTGGATTTTACAATGTAATGATTGGTGAAGACGTCGAACGTTTGAAAACCGATATTGGTAGATTATTATTAAACTAAAATAAGTTTTTTAAAACAAACTCTTAATGATTTGTTCATCTGAAACGCCTTCAGCCTCAGCCTTATAGTTTTTAATAATTCTGTGGCGAAGAATACCCTGAGCAACAGCTTGTACGTTTTCGATATCTGGAGAAAACTTACCATTTATGGCTGCATGAGTTTTGGAAGCCAGAATTAAATTTTGAGACGCTCTTGGTCCTGCTCCCCAATCTACAAACTCTTTTACCAGATCTGAAGCAGTATCAGCATTTGGTCTCGTTTTACTTACCATTTTTACAGCGTATTCAATAACATTATCAGCTACTGGAATACGACGAATCACATTTTGGAAACCAATGATTTCTTCAGCAGTAAACAACGAATTTACAGTCGCCTGAACATCTGTCGTTGTTGCTTTCACCACTTGAACTTCTTCTTTAAACGAAGGATATTCTAAATTAATAGCGAACATAAAACGGTCTAATTGTGCTTCAGGTAACGGATACGTTCCTTCCTGCTCAATAGGGTTTTGCGTTGCTAAAACAAAATATGGTAAATTGAGTTTGTATTGATGACCAGCAACCGTAACGACACGTTCCTGCATGGCTTCAAGTAAAGCAGCTTGGGTTTTTGGTGGAGTTCTGTTGATTTCATCTGCGAGGATAATATTCGCGAAAATTGGTCCTTTTAAAAATTTAAAATGCCTGTTTTCGTCTAAAATTTCACTACCTAAAATATCACTAGGCATTAAATCTGGAGTAAACTGAATGCGTTTAAAATCTAAACCAAGTGCTTGTGCAATAGTATTAACCATCAATGTTTTTGCCAGACCAGGAACACCAATTAACAAGGAGTGTCCTCCGGAAAAAATTGAAATTAATATTTGATTAACAACCTCATCCTGACCAACAATAACTTTGGCAACTTCGGATTTTAAGGCATTATATTTTTTTACAAACTGTTCTATTGCAGCAACATCAGACATACTTTATTGTTTTTCTTTTTTTAACCAGTTACTCGTAAACTCACAATCTCTGTATTCGCCATTAATCTTGATGTAAGTATCATTAATTTTTTCTTCCTGCCATTTTGCAATTTCCTGTATCTGTTTATCTTGAAGTGCCAGATTTTTTATTTTCAGGTAATCTTTAGCAAAATTAGCTTCGTGTTCATTAATTCTATCTGTAACCGTTAATAATTTGTATTTCACTTCATTCACCCGATCTTGATCTTGTAACACTAAACTCACTTCATTATCTTTCAAATCCTGAATTTGTCCATACAATTCCGGATCCATTTTAGTCAGTTCAAAATTAAAATCCTGCGTATAAGGATTTATTAATTGTCCACCATCATTCTTAGTTTCTTTCTCATCACTAAATTCTTTTGCTGCTGCCTGAAATGTGACTTCTCCAGCAACTATTCGCTCTCGTATTTCGTTAATTTTATCTTTAGCTGCAGTTTTAGCTTCTTCAGTAACTTTGGGTCTTAGTAAGATATGCCTAACATCATATTCTTGTCCTCTAATCTTTTCAAGCATCACAATATGGTATCCAAAATCGGTTTCAAAAGGATCAGAGATTTCACCTTCCTGTAATGAAAAAGCCACATCTCTAAACTCTTTAACCATTCGAGGACGCTTTTTATTTAAGGTGTATTTACCTCCATCTTTTCGGGACGCAATATCATCAGAATAAAATACAGCTTTGGTTGTAAAACTTGCGCCATTTTCAATGACATCAGCTTTAAACTCCTTAAGTTTATCTATAACTCTTTGCTTTTCTTCATCAGAAATTTCAGGAATGATAACAATTTGAGCTACTTTTAATTCTGTACCAAAGGTTGGACGCTCATCTTCAGGGATTTCGTTAAAATACTCTCGTACTTCTTCAGGTGTAACTTCAATTTCTGAAACAATCTTACGTTGCATGTCTGCGGCTAACTTAGCATTTTTGTTAAGTTCAAACATTTCGTCACGCAAACTTTGCTCACTATCTTTATTATAGAAAGACAGTAATTCTTCCATTGTTCCACCTTTAGTTTCTAAAAACGCACTGATCTGTTGTTCAATGCTGGAACGAATTTCAAGTTCATTAATTGGAATACTATCCTGAATGGCATGATGTGCATATAATTTATCTTCTAATAACTTTCCAAATAGCTGGCAACGCGTAATATCAGCAGTAGAAACTCCTCTAGCCTGAAGCTGAATAAACTCTTTATCGATATCTGAATCAAGCACTACAAAATCACCAACAACAGCAGCAACACCATCAATTTTAATACGATCACTTGCTTTGATAGTATCCATTTTCATTTTAGAGTCTATCACTTCATCTTCAATGATCTCTTGTGCTTTAACAAGTTGTGTGCATAGCGCAAATGCCATTGCAACTATTAATGTGGAGTTATTTATAAATTTCAAATTGTTTATTTTTAATAGCATCTTTGGTAATATCTGTTTCAAGCTTTTTGATGAGCTCTAGTTTTCTTTTATTGAGAATTATCTGATCAATAGTAGGTTTTACATAGTCTAAAGGTGCAGTATCATTCTGAAATAAAACATCTTTAATTTGCACCAAATATAGGTCTAATGAATCTTTGAGTTGTATAAAATTAGATTTTTTTAACAGTTCTTTTTTATTTTCAGGGTTTACTGCAGAAATTTTGTTTATAATCTGAGAGGTCTGTATCCACAAGGAATCGTTTAGTGAATACGATTTAAATTGAACAGAAATTGAATCCAGATAGCGTTTGTCCTCATCATCAAATCGTTTAAATCGTTCTCTAATTTCATCCTCATTTATGGCGTTATTAGGTATTGTGATATATCTGAATTTAACAAGTTCTTCATTGAGCTTAAAGGTTTCTTTATTAGCTTCATAAACGTCTTGAGCTTCATTATCCGTTATTGCTGTATCAATGCTCTTTTTAACTAATGCTTCGAGATATGCCTTGGTGTACAAATCCTTTTTATATTGATCCACTAACTTTTCAAAACTTTCTTGTTTTTCTTCAGAAAGATTTCGTTCAGCACCATCAACAAGAAGCAATTGGGTTGCCCATCGATTTATAAATCCGTTGACTATAAAGGTACTGTCTTCTTCAGAAACACCTTCACCTACAAGCGCTTTGATGTCTTCTTCATATAAATAATAATCGTTAACTCTGGCTACCGGAATTCTGTCATCTGTTGTTTTAAAAAAACTACAAGACGAAAGTCCGATTGCACACAATATGCCTATGCTGTACTTTTTAAACAATTAGTTTAGTATTTCTGATTTTACCTTTTTAAGCACTTTAGAATTCACTTCTACTGTGTAACGTTCATTAAGTGATTTAATCCAGTCACTTTCCAGTTGATTTTGGTAATCGCTCACAACTTTACCTCGCGCTTCATCAAGCGTTTTGTGGCTTTCAGGAATGACCTTGTTAACCATAATAACGTGATACGACTCATTATGATTGTATATTTCTGAAATGCCTTTTTTAAACTCAAAATTATTAGGCAATGCCTGATCTCCTGATTCAAAAACATTCGCAGTAGAAATTATATTTTGAGCATTTTCATTGTTAAGCTCAGCATTTATTGTTTCTGCTGATTTGCCTTTTTTCAGCAATTCAATCACTTTTTCTACATTTTTTTTGCTGGCTGAAGAAAAAATAACTGCATCTACTCTATCGTTCCACATGTAATCATCTTTGTGGTTTTCATAAAACGTTTTTAAGCCTACAGTATCTTTGGAAGCTGCATTCCAGACTTCCTTTTCCATAAGGTCAAATAAAAGCAAACCATCTCTGTATTCTTTTAATACATGAGCGAAATCTTCATTCTCGTACTCTAAATTATCTCTGTTGTATCGAATAATTTCGTCCTCTTTAAATTTAGTATAAACACCAGTGATAAGTGCATTTGCACTCATGTTTTTATTGGCATAATTACGCTGGTTTTTAAATAAATGCTCAGCAAAATCACCATAGGTAATCGTACTTTTACCAATAGTTATGAAGGTTTTGTCTTTGTCTAAATCCTCTGGAACAGTCCATGCCTGCTTAAAAAAACTATCGTTTATGATACTTTCAAAATATGCCAAAGCTTCTTTATTATCAACTACCTTATACTTTTGGTCAAGCTTTTTAGCCAATGCTGAATTAATGAGCTGAGAACGAGAGTCACGTCTCACTTTATTTTCAAAAATACCTTTAACCTCATCATAAGGCTGCGTTTCTTTTTTGCTTATAAATTTCACAATGTGCCATCCGAAATCTGTTTTAAAAGGTGCTGATACTTCATCTTTTTCTTTAAGACTGAAGGCCACATCTTCAAATTCCGGAGAACCCAGTTGTCCTCCAGTAAAAGGAGCTAAAACTCCTCCTTTGCCAGAAGAACTTTTATCATCTGAAAACTGCTTGGCTAGGGATTCAAATTTTTCGCCTTGTTGCAACTTTTTGTAAATTTCTTTGATGCGTGTTTCAGGATTTAGTAAGCTATCTTTTTGATTGTTAGCAACCATAATATGCGCAACAGTAACCTCTCCCAGTGAAGGACGCTTGTCTGTAACATTCACAATATGAAAACCGAAACGCGTTCTAAACGGCATTGAAACCTCACCAACTTTAGTATCATAAGCAGCTGTTTCAAAAGGATACACCATTTTAAAAGCCGAAAAATAACCTAAATCTTCTGCAAAAACAGTTTTCCCGTCATGCACTTCTTTTTGAACCGAAGCATAGCCCTCTTTTAGGATACGCTCACGTAATTCTAATAATCGGTTATAGACTTGAGTGGTATCTTTTTCATTTTCTTCAATTCGAATCAGTACATGAGATGCTTTGACATCCATAGTAGATCTGTCATAGGCTTCTTTAACTAAAACTTCAGTCACTTCGCTATCAGACATATAATTTTTTGTCAACTGCGATTTATAATTAGAAAATTCTCTGATGTATTTAGCTTCTTTATCCAGTTTTAAACGTCTCGCTTCTTTGACCTTTAATTGATAATTAATAAAAAGTTCGAGATAAGCATCGATATCTTTTTGTGATTCGTCTTTTACTAAATCCAGATTCTTGTTATAAACTCTAATGAATTCTGAAGCCATAACAGGCTCATCATCAACTGTAAACAATACATCGTCTTTCGCAATTTGAGAAAAGGCTGTAATTGATAAACAAAAGAAAATTGCAGTAATAAGTTGTTTCATTGTTTTATTATTATGAATTAAATATGGAATGTGATTGTAACAAACTTCAGCAAAAATAACACAAATAAGAGATTTAACAAGATGCTTTTTTTTAAACGTAATGATATTCATTTTAGTATCACTAAATATGCGTGTCATTTGGTTTTTTTATACCTTAGTAATCATTAAGTTATCAACACGAAAACGATGTAGTTAGCACTCAAAATCATAAATCAGTTGATTATTCTTAGCTTTGATTAAATCAAAACTTAAAATATGATGAAAAATTACTTTACACTTTTATTCAGTTTGTTCATGTGTTTCGCATTTGCTCAAACGTCATACAATGGTAATGGCAACTCTGGTTTTGGAGGCGTTATCGGACCAGGATCAATGACCATAGATGATGATGGGACGACCATTACATTTGAAATTACAAGAGGACCAGCAGAATTCTTTGATGCACTGGTTTTTTACATCGATTCTACGCCTGGAGGAAGATCTGCTATTGATGGAGATATTAACGATCAAAACGACCCTTTAAGAAGAGCCATTTCAAGTGCTGGTGACAATGCTTCTGTATTAACATTTCCTGCTGGATTTGAAGCAGATTATGCCATGGCTGTAGATACCAATTTTGGTGGATTATGGTCTATTCCAGCAACCGGAACTGTTGGTAACGACGAACTACCGTTTGTAGCGCCATTAGAATCTACGCTAACGATGTCCAGCGATTTGGTATTTACCCTTGAAGTTGATTGGGCTGAATTAGGATTGACATCTACAGGAGGCTTTAAATTTATTGGAATTTATTTGAACGCCAATAATGGGTTTACTTCAGATGAAGCATTTGGTTCTGATATATCTGGTGGAAATATTGGTGGAAATGATTTCACATTTCTCTCAAATTTTGAATATGGTAACACTTTAAGTATTGAAGATTTTAACACTGAAACCAACTTAAAAGTAATTAACAACACTTTAAGTGTAACTAATTATTTAGGATCACTAAACGTTAACATATATGACATTTTGGGAAAAAGGGTGAACTCCATTCAGGCCTTTAGCAATGAAAACGGTTTCAATATTCCTCTCGATTTGCAAAAGAATCAACTCTATTTTATACGTGTTGATGGACAAAATTTCTCGGAAACAATTAAGGTCATACTACAATAAACCGATTTTAAATACCGATAAACTAAAACAGCGATTGAAACTAAACAATCGCTGTTTTTATTTAAAAAAAGACAGTATATTTAGAGCAATAAATTAATCCCTCGACATGCTTTATACTACTGAAATTTTAGTTAAAGTCCCTCTTGATGTGTTCATTAAAAAAATGAATAACATCGATAACATGAAACACTGGCAAAGAGGACTGCAGTCTACCGAACACATTTCGGGTAATCCAGGAGATTTAGGTTCAAAAATAAAACTCAATTTTAAATTTGATAAACGAGAAATGGAAATTATTGAGACCATTACAAAAAGTGATTTTCCTAATGAATTCCATGCTACTTACACCACTAAAGGCATGAATAACATTCAAAAAAATTATTTTACCGAAACACCAGAAGGTCATACCAGATGGACTTCAGTTAATGAGTTTACTCCTCTAAGTTTCTCGATGCGAATTATGCTGTTTTTAATGCCAAGAGCTTTCAAAAAACAATCCATTAAATACATGCAGGATTTCAAAAATTTTGTTGAAAACGGAACGTCTGTAGCCAATGCGTAAACTAAAACTCATTTGGGATTTCCGTGGACCTGATGCATTAAAAATTGCAGAACATCACACGATTCACTTAAAAGAATACGTTACTATTCAAAAATTAAATATAAACATCATTGGTTTCGAAACTCTAAGCGATATGCATGCTATAGCGTTTATGGTCGTAGATGAACAAGACATGAAACCAATCAGAGATGCATTAAAACCTCACAGAGGACAATTATACCAAAATTAATTAAACACTTTCAGAATGAATACCTTAAAAAAAGTCATACTTTTTATGCCAATACTATTGCTCATGCTTTTGAGTTGTAAAACTGAACCTAAAGCCGAAAAACAGGTTAAGAATTATGCTGAAGAATTACATTCATACGCAAGACCTAACGCTTCGGTAATCAAACACTTAGATTTAAATATCACTGTTAATTTTGAGGATCAGATTATCGATGGTGTGGCTACATACAC
>JAAEZL010000102.1:10420-10756 GCA_018222875.1 Algicola sp. | reverse complement strand
ATGAAACACAAACTGATGCAGATGAAGGTATAAACCCAATTCTCAATCCAACTGCATACCAAAATACAACACCCTTTTTTCAACTCGTTTACATTCGAGTTACAAACGATCTCACAGGATGTTCATCGGTCGTACCCATAGAATTACACACCAATGTTGTTGACACGGGTTTTAATACCGAACCCTTTGGTGTTTGTGATGATGAAACGAATGATGGTATTGCTGATTTTGATTTATCTGAAGTTGAAATTGCTCTTTTAAACGAATATGTTGGTTGGGACATTCAATTTTATGAAACCGAATTTAATCAGTTAAACGATATTGACGCTCTTGACA
>JAAEZL010000102.1:1687-10365 GCA_018222875.1 Algicola sp. | reverse complement strand
CACTAGAAGATTGTGTACAGTTTGACACCATTGATTTAATTATTCATCCTGCTTTTGAAATTCAAAACTTAGTAACCGTTGAGTATTGTGATACTGATTTTGATGGAACCACTTCTATCGCTTTATCAACTTTTAATGCCTATGTTAGTGAAGGTATTAACTCACCAAATGTAAGATATTACTTAACGGAAACAGATGCTGTAGATGATACTAATGCCTTACCTACAAGTTTTGTAAATACCAGTAATCCTATTACTATTTACACAAGAGTTACGAATACACTGACAGATTGTTTTGATATTGCGCCATTAGAAATTGTAGTTATCGATCCGCCTGTCGTGTACCAACCTTCAGATATTATTATTTGTGATGACGATCAGGATGGGTATTATTTTATTAATCTAAACAATAGTATTTCAGAAATAGTAACAGATACAACAGATTTATTGATTACATTTCATACCAGTGATGAAGATGCCAACTCAGGAACTGATGCCATTCCTACACCAGGCAACTATAATGCTAATACTCAAACAGTATTTGTGCGCGTTGAAAGTTTAATTACAACATGCCACAGTGTAGTTGAACTTAACATCATCGTAAATACATTACCACAATTTGAAACTATTTCTGTTTTTGAAGTTTGTGAAAGCGATGGAGATGGTTTCAGCGATTTCTTTTTTAGTCTGAAAGATGAAGAAATTTTAAATGATCAGACTGGCAAAGAGGTGCTTTATTTCGAAAATCAGCAGGATGCGATTGACAGAATTAACATTATCGATAAAAATGCAGCTTATCAAAATCTTACAAATCCGCAGACAATATATGTTCGTGTAGAGAATATTACAGATATTACATGTTTTGGTGTGTCGTCTTTTGAAATTGTTGTTACCCAGTTTGTAACCTATAACCCACCACAAGATATCATTATTTGTGATGATAGTTCAAATGATGGAATTGCACTTCTAGATCTCAGTCAAAAAATACAGGAAATTAGTAATGGAATTAATATTAATCTAGATATTTCATTTCACACAAGTTATCAGGATGCCGATTTAGATGTCAACGAATTACCGCTTAACTATACCAATCAATTCAATCCGCAAACCATCTATGCCAGAATTGATAACGATATTCTTTGTGCTGCTATTGCTGAATTTGTAATAAACATCATTCAAGTACCAGAAATAAATCCTGCTCCAGACCTGATCAATTGTGATGACGATTATGATGGATTAACCACGTTCGATTTAACACAAGTTGAAACCGAAGTTCTTGACGTTCGAGCAGACGATATCAGAGTTAGTTATTATGAGACTTTTGAAAATGCTCAGAATAATACAGATATCCTTGTAAATCCAGATCTCTATAACAACACATCAAATCCGCAAATAGTTTATATCAGAGTGACAAATACACTCTCCAACTGTTTCAGTATTGAACCCATAAACTTATCGGTCATTTTACCTCCTTTAATCAATAATTTTGAAACTTACAATACCTGTGTTAATGCATCAAATAGTTTTGATTTAAATGAAATTGATTCAGTTATTATTGATGACAATACAGATGTAATCTTAAGTTATTTTGAATCAAATGCTGATGCTCAAAATAATTCTAATGCTCTAAATCTTAATTATACATATACCACAACTAATGATATTATTTTTAGTCGTGTTCAACACGCTGAAACAGGGTGTTTTTACATTTACCCTTTTGAACTTGTAGTCAATCCTTTACCAATTGCAAATCAACCTCCTGATTTAGAAGCCTGTGATGACAATTCAAACGATGCCATTGAAGATTTCAATCTGTTTTCAGTAAATAATGCTGTGCTTGGCACTCAAAATCCTAATGATTTTACAGTAACCTATTTCAATTCTGAAGCTGAAGCTGATTTAGGAACAAATCCTGTTACTTATAATTACACAGGAATTGATGGCGAACTCATCTTTGCTCGCATAGAAAACAATACCACTGGCTGCTATAGTTTAACCCAGTTTAACTTAATTGTAAATCCGCATCCAAACATACCTTCTCTAATCACAAATTGTGACACAGATTATGATGGCAGCACATCTTTTGACTTAACTCAAGCTGAAACAGAACTTTTCAACACAGCAAATCCAGATCATGTTTTTTCTTATTTTGAAACACTAGAAGACCTTCAAAATGATGTTGATGCAATTTCAGATCCTACAAGCTATAATAATCAGCTAAATCCTCAAACCGTTTACATCAAAGTCTTCAATACTGTTGCTAATTGCTACACTTTTGTACCTTTAGAATTAGAGGTTAACTTACCTCCTGCTATTGACGCTTTAGAAATATTTGAATTGTGCGAAAACACCAATGGAATGGTCACACTTTCTGATATCAATTCAACTTTACTCATACAAACTGCAAATGTTCTGGTGACCTATTACGCTTCCGAAACTGATGCCTTAAATCAAATTAATGCTTTAGATGATGATTATGCATACCAATCTACAAATGATACTGTTTACGCACGTATTGAATTTTCAACAACGCATTGCTACTACATTCATGAGTTTAACTTAGTTATTAATCCGCTTCCTGTAGCTAATCCTCCTGATGATCTTGTGGAATGTGACAACGATAATGATGGTGTATTCATCTTTGATCTGACATTACAGGATGCCATGGTGTTAAACGGACAAAATCCTGATGAATTTACGGTGAGTTATTACACTGATTTGCCTTCCGCTGAAGACAATACAAATCCTATCAACACCATTTATGAAGCCACCAATGGTGAAACCATCTATGTTCGAGTAGAAAGCAATCTATCAGGTTGTTATGACATCACCTCTTTCAACATCTTTATTCACCCGAAACCAGTTGTTAATATCGGCTCTCAGGTCATTTGTCTAGAAAACTTACCTTTATTTGTAAGTGCTAATACCAATCAACCAGGTGATTCATATCTCTGGTCAACAAATCAAACCACTCCAGAAATTGAAATAACAGAAGTTGGAACCTATTCTGTAGTCGTAACAACTCCTTTTGGTTGCGAAACAACAGAAGTATTTACGGTTTCAGAATCTCAGGCAGCCACGACAGTCATAACCGAAACCATCAATTTCTCAGATCCAAATAATATTGTTATTACTGTTAATGGTATTGGTGATTATGTGTATCAGTTAGATGATGGTGATCCTCAGATCTCAAACGTCTTTCAAAACGTTAGTTTAGGATATCATACGCTTAAAATTATTGATTTGAATGGATGTGATACCATCATAAAAGAGGTTGTTGTCATCGATGCTCCGAAATTTATGACACCTAACGATGATGGTAAATTTGATACCTGGCACATTACTGGTGTTGAAACATTACCTGGAACTGTTATTTATATTTTTGATCGCTACGGAAAACTTCTTAAAACACTAACCTCTAATTCTCCAGGTTGGAATGGTTATTACAATGGAAATCTCATGCCAAACTCAGATTACTGGTTCTTGGCTAAAGTTAAAGATGGAAGTAATACTTTTGAAGTGAAAGGTCATTTCTCTTTGCGCTATTAAAACTTAATCGTTCATATTAACAATTTTTTAGTTATTTAAATTTGTTCTATGCGTATCTTTGCAATCGGAAAAATTGCAAATGAAACGAATACTCTTTCTTACTTGTTTATTAGTGAGTTTGACTGCTACTGGACAATATATTCAGGTGGATAGTCAGAGCTTTACTGCGCAAGAACTTATAGAAGATATTCTTATTGATAGCGATTGTATTGAAAATGTTGTCGTTACCAATGTCGTTGGTGGTGATTTTAACAACATCGATCAAAGCTATGGCTATTTTGATGCCACAGGAACCTCCTTTCCGTTTCAAAGCGGTATCGTTTTAAGTACTGGTCGCTTATCAAATGTTCCTGGTCCAAATACATCGCTTAGCGATGACAATGCTGATGGGTGGACAGGTGATTCGGATTTAGAACTGGTTCTCAACGAATCAAACACCATCAATGCCACAATTCTTGAATTCGACTTTACATCAATCGCTTCTCAAGTCAGTTTTAAATATTTATTTGCTTCCGAAGAATATCAGGAAGGAAATGCTAATACGTGTCAGTTTTCAGATTTATTCGGGTTTTTAATTCGTCCAATTGGTGAGCAGCAATATACCAACATTGCTTTGGTTCCAGACACACAAACGCCTGTTAAAGTGACAACTGTACATGCAGGAATTCCAGGTGGATGCGAACCTCAAAATGAATTTTACTTTGAAAGCTGGAATGGTAATAATGTGCCTATTAATTTCAACGGACAAACAAAAGTGCTGACAGCAACTGCAGATGTCGTTCCAAATCAATCCTATCATGTTAAACTTGTAATTGCCGACGAACAAAATTTCAGATACGATTCAGCTGTTTTTCTCGAAGCTGGAAGTTTTCAATTGTCAACAGACTTAGGTCCAAATCGATTATTATCAACTCAAAATGGATTGTGTGAAAACGATACACTGGTATTAGATGCTTCACAAGTCAATAGCGATAGTTTCAAATGGTTTAAAGATGGTGTTGAATTAACTTCAGAAACGAATGCAACGTACACAGTTACTCAAACAGGAACTTATAATGTTGAAGTCACCTTAGATAATAATTGTATTTCTTACGGTGAAGTCATTATTGAATACACCAGCAATCCTGTAGTGTTTGATACTGTTTTAATCGAATGTGATCAAAATCAGGATGGCTTGACATTATACAACCTTTTTGATGCTGAAGATATCGTCACCAATAACGACAATTCTATTTTTATTGAAGACTTTTACTTATCAGAAGCCGATGCGCTTCAAAATGCCAATGGTATAGCAAATGCTGAAAGTTTCCAGAATACGAGTCCGTCTCAAATCATATATGCTCGTGTCGAAAATCAGGCAAGATGCTTTGCCATTGCAGAGATAGAACTTCAAATCTCAAACAACGTTTTAAATATTCCTGTTTTGGAAGCCTGTGATGGCAATCCTGTTGATGGTGTTGCTGATTTCGACTTGACGCAAATTACTGCTGCCATTCAAAATCAAATTCCATCTGGAGCAACCGTTTCGTTTTATGAGTCAGAAAATGATGCTTTTCAGGAAGTGAATGCTCTAAATTCTATGTATCAAAATATAATTCCAGACAACCAGACCATTTTTGTAAAAGTAGAGAACAATAATCAGTGTTATTCTATTGCTTCAGCGCAGCTTGAAGTTTTATATACACCTTTACTTTCTGATGATGAACAGCTTATTTATTGTTTAAATTCATTTCCTGAAACCATAACTTTACTTGGAGGTGTACTCAATGACTCGCCAAGTAATTATTACTATGAATGGTTATTAAACGGTGTTTCAACGTCTGTAAATACTTCTTTTAATGACGTGAATGAACCTGGAATTTATACAGTTATCGTTACAGATCCAAACGGTTGTTCTTCAAGCAGAACCATTACGGTTACCCCTTCAAACGTCGCAACAATTGAAGCCATTAATGTTCAGGAAGGCTCAGGTTTTAATACCATAACTGTTGACGTTTCGGGAGAAGGTGTATATGAATTCGCATTAGAAGCATTTGGAACCAACTTTCAGGATAGCAATGTGTTTACCAATGTGACACCAGGATTTCATACAGTGTATGTAAGAGATGTAAATGGCTGTGGTGTTGTAGAGCAGGATATTTCTGTATTAGGCTTTCCGAAATTCTTTACGCCTAATGGAGATGATTTTCACGATCGCTGGCATGTGTATGGTGTAAATGCTGATTATAATCAAGGTATTGATGTGAAAATTTTTAATCGCTACGGAAAACTAATTACACAACTCAATCATTTAAGTTCAGGTTGGGATGGTACACTTAACGGACAACCTTTACCAACTTCAGATTACTGGTTTATTGCTACACTTATCGATGGAAGAACATTTACAGGTCATTTCACGTTAAAACGTTAATTTTCTCAAAAGCTAAAGCCTCAAATCCCTTATCATTTTCTATATTTGAGCATTCAATAATGATTTAAAAAATTACAACTAAGGAATGCAGTTTAAACATCCAGAAATTCTCTACGCTTTACTCCTGCTTATCATTCCTATCATTATTCATTTATTTCAACTTAGAAAGTTTCAAAAGGTGGCTTTTACCAATGTTCAGTTTTTAAAAGAACTGACCATACAAACCCGTAAGAGTTCACAATTAAAAAAATGGCTGACTCTAATAACCAGAATGCTGTTACTCGCTTGTGTGATTATTGCTTTTGCTCAGCCTTATATTTCAAACTCTGAAAGTTTCAATACAAAAAGTGAAACCGTTATTTACTTAGATAATTCGTTCAGCATGCAAGCACAAGGAAGTAACGGAACTCTGTTAAATAGTGCCATTCAGGACATCATTGAGAATATTGATGAAAACGAAGCGGTTTCTATATTTACCAATGATGCTAACTATTACAACACCAGTGTCAAAGCGATTAAGAATGATTTAATTCAGCTTAAACATTCTCCTGATCAATTAAGCTATGATGCCGTACTTTTAAAAGGTAAAAGTGTATTTTCTGAAGATGATAGCTCCATAAAAAATTTAGTGTTGATATCAGATTTCCAACAAAAAAATGAGCTTCTTACTATTCCAGCAGATAGTTCAACCAATGTGAAACTGGTTCAGTTAAAACCTAATAACGTTTCCAATATTAGCATCGATAGTCTTTTCATTTCAAAATCAACAGTTGAAAATCTTGAACTCACTGTCCGATTAAAAAATCAAGGTGATCCTATTGAAACCTTGCCTGTATCTCTATTTAATGACGATAAGCTGATTGCAAAAAGTGCAGTAACCATTAACGATGAATCTAGTACGATTTTTACCATTCCTGCTAATTCGGTATTTAACGGAAAAATTACTGTTGAAGATGCAAACCTTCAGTATGACAATGAATTGTTCTTTAACATCGATCAACGTGAAGCTATTAATGTTTTAGCCATCAATGAAGCCGATGATACCTTCTTAAAAAAAATCTATACCAGCGACGAATTTGATTATACATCATCACCTTTTAATGCTCTAAATTACAACAGTCTTGATGATCAAAATTTAATTGTTTTAAATGAATTAAAGGACATTCCCGTATCACTTACAACGGCATTAAAGGCATTTACAGACAATGGAGGAACGTTGTTAATAATCCCTTCAGATAATTCAACGTTAAATACTTATAATCAATTATTTATAAATTATAATTTATCGGGATTCAATGCTTTAAACCCACAAGAAAAGAAAGTCACCACAATACAGTATTCGCATCCATTATTAGCTAATGTTTTTGACAAGCAAATTAAAAATTTTCAGTATCCAAAAGTCAATTCGTTTTATAGCAATGCTTCGAGTTCTGGTGCTTCTATTTTAGGTTTTGAAGATGGTTCTTCCTTTTTGTCGCAATCAGGAAATGTGTATCGTTTTTCTGCTGCTCTAAATTCAGAAAACTCAAACTTCAAAAATTCACCTCTAATAGTTCCTGTGTTATACAACATCGGTAAACAAAGTTTAAAAGTACCTGAATTGTATTATACTTTAGGAGAAGAGAATACTATTGACATTGCAACAAAACTTCAGCAGGATGATATTTTAACACTGGTTAATGGTGATAATTCTGTCATTCCTTTACAACAAACTTACACGAATAAAGTCGAATTAAAAACAAGTAATTATCCTAAGTCTTCTGGTATTATTTCTGTAAAAAACAAAGAGAGGTTTTTAAAAAATCTGAGTTTCAATTTTAATAGAAATGAGAGCAACCTTGTCTACTCCAATTTGAATACTATTGAAAATGCCACAGTAAGTGATTCGATTACAACAACAATAAATGATATAAAAAGTGCAACCAATGTTAACGAGCTATGGAAATGGTTTGTTATTTTTGCACTAGCTTTTTTATGTATTGAAATGCTCATCTTAAAATTCCTGAAATGAATGCACTTGTAAAATCTGCCACTATAGTTGATCCTAAAAGCGATTTTCACAATAAAACGGTCGATATCTTAATTGAAAAAGGCGTCATTACCAATATTTCAAAACGCATTTCAAATCCGAAAAACTATAAAGAAATCAAACTTGATAACTTACATGCATCGCAAGGTTGGTTTGACAGCAGTGTAAGTCTTGGCGAACCTGGTTTCGAAGAACGCGAAACTATTGAAAACGGACTTAACACTGCTGCGTATTCTGGTTTTACTTCAGTAGCTGTAAACGCCAATACAAATCCTGTTATTGATTCTAATGCTGATATTTCATTTTTAAAATCTAAAGCAGAGAAACATGCGACCAGCCTTTATCCTGTTGGAGCTTTAACCCGAAATAGTCAGGGAAAAGACTTAGCCGAATTGTTTGATATGAAAAATGCTGGAGCAGTCGCTTTTTACGATTATCAGCATCCTGTTGAAAACCCAAACTTAATGAAACTGGCTTTACAATATGCCAGTAATTTCGATGGCTTAGTGTGCTCTTTTCCTCAGGAATCAAGAATTAGCGGTTTAGGAGTAATGAATGAAAATGTAACGAGCACGTCTCTCGGATTAAAAGGAAACCCGTCATTAGCTGAAGAATTACAGGTAGCAAGAGATTTATTTTTATTGGAATATACAGAGGGTAAACTTCATATTCCTACTATTTCTACGGCTAA
>JAAEZL010000102.1:0-1677 GCA_018222875.1 Algicola sp. | reverse complement strand
AAAAAACTGGATGTCCCTTGCAGTGTTGCAATACACAATCATATCTTTACCGACGAACAGCTTACTACGTTTAATACCAACTTTAAAGTACTGCCTGCTTTAAGAACTCAAAGTGATATTGAAGCATTGCTTGAAGGTGTTAAAGATGGCACAATCGATATGGTAACAAGTGATCATAATCCTATTGATATCGAAGGCAAAAAGATTGAGTTCGATTACGCCAAATATGGAACAATAGGGTTAGAAAGTGCTTTTGGAGCATTGAATTCAGTATTTACAGTTAAGAAAACAATTGAACTTCTTACTAAAGGCAAACAGCGTTTTGGAATAGAAATGCATCCTGTTGCAGTCGGAAATAAGGCAAACTTGTCTTTGTTCAATCCTAATGAAAATTATGTGTTTTCAAGAGAACACATCCTGTCGAGATCAAAAAATTCAATATTTGAAAACAAGGAATTAAAAGGAATGGCTTATGGTATTATTGCCAATAACAAAGTAATGCTGTCAAATTAAAACTATCACGTCATGGAAAACTCAACCAATAACACTAATGATAGCTTAGCTATTGTTGCATACATCACACTTATAGGAACATTAATTGCCTTCTTTATGAATCGCGAAGAACGTAACCCATTGGTGTCTTTTCACGTTCGTCAGGCTTTAGGCTTGTGGTTGCTGCAAATGGTCTTAGGCTATTTTATTGGCGCATTTGACAGCTGGATGATTTCTATGTCATTTTGGATTTTCTTCATTGTGTTATTCTTATATGGCATCTTTGGTGCTGTTGGAAAAAAAATGAATGAAGTTCCCGTTTTAGGACCATTCTTTCAAAAACTATTCGCTACAATCGGACAATAACTTATGAGTTTATCTTTACATCACATTACAAGACCTTCAACTTTAAAAGAAAATGCACCTTTACTTATCATGTGTCATGGTTATGGCAGTGATGAAAATGATTTGTTTTCGTTTGCCAATGAATTACCTGAAGAATTATTCATTATTTCAGTCAGAGCACCTTATCCTATGCAACCTTACGGAAACGCCTGGTATGCTATTAATTTTGATGCCAATCAAAACAAATGGAATGATGTTGAACAGGCTATCAAATCTCGTGATCTGATTGCTAATTTTATTGATGAAGCTTGCTCTGAGTATGCTGTTGACAAAAATAATGTCACGCTTTTAGGCTTTAGCCAAGGTACCATTTTAAGTTATGCTGTTGCGCTTAGCTATCCTGAAAAAGTAAAAAACATAATCGCATTAAGTGGTTATGTTAGTGAAGACATGTTATCTGAAAATTTTGAAAACAAGGACTTTTCACATTTAGATTTTTACTGTTCACATGGAAGTGTTGACCAGGTCATCCCTGTGAATTGGGCAAGAAAAGCACCACAGTTTTTAAACAATTTAGAAATTAAAAATACGTACTCTGAATTCCCTGTTGGTCATGGTGTAGCACCTCAAAATTTTTACGAGCTTAAAAGCTGGCTTGAAAAAAGGGTTTAATTTTATTTTAGGCTTAACCTTATAAGTATTAAAAATGAATACTCTTGCGATTATAGGCATTGGTCCTCGTGGCTTATTTGCATTAGAAAAACTATTGCAAAATTTAAGTAATTCTGGAAATAAATTAAGAATTCTAGGTTTTGAACCTGAGGACAATCCTGGAGCAGG
>JAAEZL010000301.1 GCA_018222875.1 Algicola sp. | reverse complement strand
AAAATTCCGTTGGAAAGAAAGGCGAGTGGCTGAGCACGGACATTTCTTTCCGATTTATATTTTTTAAATGTAAGAAAAATTCTTCCAATTAAAGGACTTGCGCAGCAATGAACTATACACATTGTTGGCATTAGTTATTTTTTAATTTCCACCTACTTTTTCTACTTTTACCAGTATTCTCAACATAATTTAATTTCTTCAAAAACTGATAAGTTGATGCAGGTGAAGCAAAACCCAAATGTTTCATTATTTCTTCATTTGATGCTGCATCATAAGTTTTCAAAAACTGATACAATTTTATATGCTTCTGACTATTTGTGGATGCTCGTGGTGTTTTATCTACTTCAAATAAATCTTGAATCATTTCATTTGGACAAATGAATACTCCATCATTATTTCCCTTAAGCACAAGATATCTTTTCATTTCCTCTCTATTTAATGCATTTTGAATCGCAATCCATGTATTGGGAATAATTTTAGATAAATCTATTTCAACTTCGCTTAAACTAGCTTTTCCCGTTTTGTACAAATTGTTTAATATATATAGTTCCGTAATTCCACATTTAGGCATTCTAGATTGAGTTAGAATAAACACACCACTTTTAAAATATTCAGCAGCCATTGTAACCTCAATATTCCCCAAATTTTCTTTAAATACAGGAAACTCCCTTCCATATTTCAAGGAATTCAGCCCCATTCTTAAAACTCCCATTCCAGCTCTATCTACTAATTGAAAATCCATAAGAATTTTTGCAAGAGTTTTGTTTCTATGACGAGGTTCGTGATATGAGATATTGTCACTATTTACTCCACCATAAAATGTACCTGGATTTGTTATAGTTATTTCATTACCCTTAAAATTGACAATATTCATACCATCCATAGAATAATCTCTGTGGACAATTGAGTTTAAGTAAGCCTCATGAAAGGCAATGTCATCTAGGGTCCATAATTCGTAATTATTTTTTTTGTATTCGATTACAATTGATGAATTACATTTTTTAAAGTGTTCTTTAGCTCTAATAATTGTATTCCAAATGCAATCGCTCCATACATCATTAATTTTCAATTGGCCATCATTAGTTTTCCACGAGAATCTACTTTCATAAGTACCTAGAATTTCTGTTATAATATTATCCTTTCCGAGAAAAAGTAAGCCGCCAAAATTTAGTACTCCATTTTTCGTAGCACCGATTGACTCTAAAAAGTTTTCGTCAGATAAAGAATCAGTATCTATTTCCCGTCTAATGCATAAATCATTTTTTGCCTCATTTACAGCTGTTTTGTTTAAGTAATCCATTGCGCTTCCTTGAACTTCTTGAGAACTCCAATCATATGACTGTAGATTCTTTACAAGTTCTGCAATTTCATCTGGTGGTGCAGGATAACTAGATTTACCATGTCTTATGCAGACTTTTCCAGAACTAGTTGAAACAAGTGTATGATTTATGTTGGGCACTTCAATTATCAAATAATTTTTTGAACGATGATTGAATTCACTTAACTTTAAAGGAATTCTTGGATTTAACTTTCCTTGTAATCTTTCTTTTGTAGTATCTAAATCAACTGAAACAAAACCATTTAATTGATTATGCCAGTTTTGATTTGAAATATTTGAACTGTCAATTACGCCAACTATAATTTTTCCACCATTTTTATTTGCCAAAGCAGAGATTTCTTCGGATAGGTCTTTTGCGTTATGAAGAGCCTGTTCAGAAGAATAGTTTTTGAATTCAATTGATTCCGATTCGTATTTTTCGCTTGGTTCAAATTCAAGGTTATCTAATAG
>JAAEZL010000300.1:617-1793 GCA_018222875.1 Algicola sp. | reverse complement strand
ATTTACGATTGTTAGACTCTTACGTATGAGTTATATTAAAACAAAAAAGAGGCTAAAAGCCTCTTATATTGTGATTATTTTCTTAATCCTAATTCTTTAACAATTGCACGATATCTCATGATATCCTTTTTAGTTAAGTAGTCAAGTAAAGAACGACGCTTACCTACTAACTTTACTAATGAACGCTCTGTATTAAAATCTTTACGATTGTTTTTTAAGTGTCCTGTTAAATGATTAATTCTGTGCGTAAACAACGCAATTTGAGCTTCAGCAGTACCAGTATCGTTCTTACCTTTACCGTACTTTGAGAAAATCTCTTCCTTATTTTCTTTTGATAAATACATGCTAATATTATTATAAATGATTGTTATGTATATGAAAGATTTTCTTTCAAGCGGCAAATATAGTGTTTTTTTGTGATTTGCAAGAGAATTAATTAAAAAAGCGAGCCAAATGGCTCGCTTTTTTTTATGCTCTTAGAGGTTGATTTGTAATCAAATCTATGTAGAGATTTATTTTATTCTTTAAATCTTTTCTGTGCGATATAAAATCTAAGAAACCATGTTCTAATAAAAACTCTGAGGTTTGAAAGCCTTCAGGAAGTTCTTGTCCTGTGGTATCTCTCACTACTCTAGGTCCTGCAAAACCAATTAAAGCTCCAGGTTCGCTAATATTAATATCTCCCAACATTGCAAAGGACGCTGTTGTTCCTCCTGTGGTTGGATCGGTACATAATGAGATGTAAGGAATTCCAGCATCGGCTAATTGTGCTAATTTTACTGATGTTTTAGCTAATTGCATTAAAGATAATGCAGCTTCCATCATACGAGCACCACCAGATTTTGAAATAATCATGAATGGTATGTTGTTTTTTAAAGCATAATCAGCAGCACGTGCTATTTTTTCACCCACAACACTTCCCATTGAACCACCAATAAAACTAAAATCCATACACGCTATAACCAAATCTTTTCCTTTAGATTTTCCTACAGCTGTACGTACTGCATCTTTTAGTTTTGTTTTTTCCTGAGCAGCTTTTAAACGGTCAGGGTATTTTTTGGTATCCTCAAATTTTAAAGGGTCTTTAGACTCTAATTTAGTATCTAATTCTTTGAATTTGTTATCGTCAAAAAGAATTTCAAAATATTCTTTACTACCAATTCTTACATGGTAATC
>JAAEZL010000300.1:0-607 GCA_018222875.1 Algicola sp. | reverse complement strand
ACAATTTTTCCTGTAGGAGACTTGTACCACAACCCTCTGGGAGTGTCTTTTTTCTCTTCGGTAGTTGTTGTTATACCTTTTGTTTTTCTCTTAAACCAAGACATTAAAATTAATTTTAATTAGAAGTTAGTTAGAGTGCAAAGTTATAAAGTATTTACATTATTTAGGTCTTCAAACGCTTTTTTTAGACGTTCAACAAAAGTGTTTTCTCCTTTTCTTAACCAAACCCTTGGGTCATAGTACTTTTTATTAGGTACATCATCACCTTCAGGATTTCCAATTTGAGATTTTAAATACTCCGATTTTTCATCCATGTAATCTCTCACTCCACTCATAAATGCATACTGCATATCAGTATCAATATTCATTTTAATTACTCCATAACCAATAGCTTCTCTAATTTCTTCTACTGTAGAACCTGAACCACCATGGAATACAAAATCAATGTGATTGTGTTCAACACCATATTTTTCAGAAATATACTCTTGAGAGTTTTTTAAGATTTTTGGAGTTAATTTTACGTTTCCAGGTTTGTAAACACCATGAACGTTACCAAAAGCTGCAGCTACTGTAAATTGGCTACTTACTTTGCTTAACTCTTCATAAG
>JAAEZL010000299.1 GCA_018222875.1 Algicola sp. | reverse complement strand
AAGACTCTTCTACTTGAAGGTTTCCCTGTATATACGCACTTCCCTTCTTCTTTTTTTCCATCAGAAGGAATGCATCGTATTGTTGCTTTTGTTAATTCTTTAATTTTAAGTTCTGTTTCAGCGCTACCATCCCAATGCGCAGAAATAAATCCGGTTTTAGAAACTAAAACGTTCTTAAAGGTTTCAAAATCATCAACTTCAGTAATATGAGAATCTCTAAAGTTTAAAGCTTTATCAAATAATTCCTTTTGAATTGTTTTTAATAAACCATCTACTTTAGAAATTAAATCAGACATCTCAACAATCTCTTTTGTTAAAGTATCACGTCTGGCCAATTCAATCGTTCCATTTTCTAAATCTTTAGGTCCAATAGCAATCCTCAAAGGCACGCCTTGTAATTCATGCTGAGCAAACTTGGCTCCTGGTCGATGCGTTGTTCTGCTATCAAACTTACAGGAAATTCCTTTAGCTTTTAAATCCTTAATAATAGAATTAGCCTTTTCGGTGATGACTTCAAATTGCTCATCAGTCTTATATATTGGAACTATTACGACTTGTGAAGGAGCTAAATTTGGCGGTAGGACTAATCCTTTATCATCACTATGCGTCATAATTAAAGCTCCCATTAATCGTGTTGAAACTCCCCATGATGTAGCCCAAACGTAATCAAGCTTACCTTCATTGTTGGTAAATTTAACATCAAATGCTTTTGCAAAATTCTGACCTAAAAAATGAGACGTACCAGCCTGAAGTGCTTTTCCATCTTGCATCAGAGCTTCAATACAAAATGTCTCAATTGCACCTGCAAATCGTTCACTTTCAGTTTTAACACCTTTTATTACTGGTATTGCCATAAAGTTTTCTGCGAAATCAGAATAGACATTGTTCATTAATTCAGCTTCAACCATTGCTTCCTTTTCGGTAGCATGCGCTGTATGGCCTTCTTGCCATAAAAATTCAGCTGTACGCAAAAACAAACGTGTTCTCATTTCCCATCTAACCACATTTGCCCATTGATTGATCAAAATTGGCAAATCTCTGTAACTTTCAATCCAACCTTTGTAGGTGCTCCATATGATGGCCTCACTTGTAGGCCTTACAACCAACTCTTCTTCCAGTTTAGCTTCAGGATCAACTCGAAGCTTCCCTTCATTATCTGGATCATTTTGCAGTCTGTAATGTGTAACAACCGCACATTCCTTTGCAAAGCCTTCCGCATTTTTTTCTTCTGCTTCAAAAAGACTCTTTGGTACAAAAAGAGGGAAATAAGCATTTTGATGACCGGTTTCTTTAAACATACGATCAAGTTCAGCTTGCATTTTTTCCCATATCGCATAACCATAAGGTTTAATAACCATACAGCCACGTACTGCAGAATTCTCAGCTAAATCAGCCTTTACAACCAATTCGTTATACCATTTAGAATAGTCTTCTGCTCTACTTGTAAGATTTTTACTCATTTTTATTTTTTTGGCACAAAAGTTGTGAATGATTAATAAGAAATTCGTTTAGCAAAACTAACTAATTTTTATAATGTTTAACAATAAAAAACAAAGGATATGGAATTAAAAAACTACCTAAAAAGAAAACCTCAATTTTTTATTGTGCTTGGTCTAAGTCTTATTTTGTCATCTTGCAGTACATCTAGAGATTTCAATTCAAATAATGACATTAAAGATGTAGTACAAAAAACAGACTATCAAAACTATTTTGATAAAAAAGTAAAGGATTTTGAAACCACATTAAATTATGATGATTTATACTTTACTGATTTAGACACCTACAGATCAAATT
>JAAEZL010000101.1:7982-10995 GCA_018222875.1 Algicola sp. | reverse complement strand
CATTACAACAATGCGACCTTTCTTTCTTATGAGTTTAAAAACTCCATCAAAGATCCTAACCTCCGAAGGACCGCAATAATGTTCTACAAAGCACTATTTAGGTTGACTGGCCGTGAAAACCGAATAAACCTAGTTCTTTTGCAGTTTCTATTCCTAGTAACTGCTCTTCTACAAGTTGCAGGGATAGCATCAATTGCTCCTTTTATAACAATGGTGAGCAATCCGGAATCAATAGAAACTAGCACATTACTTTCATACCTATACTCACTTTATTCTTTTAAGTCATCGACTCACTTCATGGTTACTTACGCTATAGGTGTAGTTATACTACTGGTAGTAGGTAATGGAATCTCCTCTTATAGCCTTTGGAATCTCTTCCAGGTTTCTATGAAGCTAGGAGCTCATGTCCAAAGAACTGTATACAACAGCTACTTAGATAACGACTACACATTTTTCGCTATGAACAATAGTAGCCGGCTGATATCCCAAATCACCCAGGAAATACCTCGAATGGTATATATGGTAGTCCAACCGCTACTAACTCTTATATCGCAACTTTTCATTGCAACATTAATAGTAATAGGCCTATTAGTAATAGATATAAAAATCGCACTAATCGCCACTTCAATTGTATTAGTCGTTTACTTCCTTATCTTCAAGATTATTAGAGCTAAGGTAGTAGATTATGGGCAGCTTATTACAAAGCTAAACAGAAGTAAGTTGAAGTTACTGGATGAAAGCATAGCTGGCGTGAAGGAAGTAAAGCTTAAAGGGAATGAACACTACTATAAGAAAGAAGTAGACGCCGTGAATCGTCGTGGATTGTCTGCCTCAGCTTACATTGCACTTGCGGGCGACCTACCTAGGTTCGTTGTTGAGACAGTAGTTTTCTCATCCATCTTAGGACTTTCAATATTTATTTTGCTGACTTCAGGAACTGCTAGTGAGGCGCTGAGCATTATCAGTTTATATGCTATGGCCGGATACAAACTCTTACCAGCAGCCCAAGCCATTTACAAGTCCTACTCACAAATGAGAGCAAATGGATCCGTTGTATTAGATATAGATAAAGAAATTGAGAAAAGCAAACAGCATGTCAGTTTATTGAAAGACCTCGGAAATGACCCTGCACCAAATGGCAATGTCTGCTTCAAGGAAGTGGCTTTTAGTTACCCAGGGGCAAAAGAACCTGCACTAAATGAATGTAGCTTCACCATTAAGAAGAATGAGATCACTGCGTTTGTTGGATCATCCGGCGCTGGAAAAAGTACAGCAGTCGACATACTGTTAGGATTAATGCTACCAGAACATGGAGAAGTTTTGGTTGGCAATACTCCTTTAGGTCAAAGCAACATTAAAGGCTGGCGGAAGAATATTGGTTACGTAGCTCAAGATATATTCTTACTGGATGCCTCCTTTAAGGAGAATATCGCTTTCGGAGTTCCAGATGAAGAAGTAGACTTCTTCAGACTGAAGCAAGCGGCAAAAATGGCAAACATTTACGACTTTATACTCCAATGTGAAGGGCAATTCAATTTTAGGCTAGGGGAGCGAGGGGCTCGATTAAGCGGGGGTCAAAAGCAGCGTGTTGGTATTGCTCGCGCACTCTACAAAGATCCAACTATTCTAGTTTTCGACGAAGCAACAAGCGCACTTGACAACGTAACTGAACGGTTGATTATGAATGATATTCTCGATCTGGCTAAAACGAGAACTATCGTAATGATTGCTCATCGACTTACTACAGTTGAAAAGGCTAATAACATTCTTGTTTTCAAGAATGGTAGTGTAAAGGCAACTGGCACCTATGACCAGTTAGTTCGAGAGTCGGAAGATTTTCAGCTGCTACTTTCAGCCGGTGAATCAAAAGGTAATGATACTAAGAAATTCATACAAGCTCACTCAAAATAGTTGCTTTGCTAATTGTCTTACAATGCGTTTAATTAAAATAGCTAATTATTACGACTAATATAGAAATAATCATACATGAATATTACTGACAAGACACATACAGACTAAGGGCGGAGTTAACTTGAGTATTAAACATAGCGATTCTAAGAAAAAACAGCTGAAAATTGGCATCGTTTCTCTTTATGGCTGGTTAAAGTTGTGGGATAACTACGGAACGCTTTTACAAAATTTTGCACTTCAAGAACACCTCCAGAAACGAGGTTATATAACACACTGGATTAGAACTCGACCTACGCCGTCATATCGAAGTCGACGTGAAAAAATGTACGCCACCACCCTATCAATCGTTAAGAGTTTTATTCGGTTTCTGTTAGTGCCTATATTAGGCTGGCCTATTCCAAAAAGAATGACCAATTTCAATAGACGCAACCCACGATACTTCAGTGAGTTTATGACTGATTACGTTCCCACGTCAGCCAGCGAGTTTACGGTTGAAGAGCTAACTGAAAAACCACCAAATGTAGATGCACTCATTGTTGGGAGCGACCAAGTATGGCGAGATGCTACTAGACTTAACTTCCTGGGGTTTGGCTCTGAAAACATACGAAGAGTAGCCTATGCAGTCAGTGCTCCATGGCCCGTTCTTAACGAGGGTTGGTATCAAAAAGCAATTCAATTCACACCAAAACTTGATGCTGTCTCTGTACGTGAGGTTGAGGGGCTTCAAGTATGTAAGAATCTCCAAATAAGCAATCCAGTTCATGTGATTGACCCCGTATTGCTTCTCAATGAGCAACACTATCTCAGTGTTGTAACGAAAAGCGGCGAGGATAGAATTTATTCATCTCCTTTTTTACTCGGCTATTTCGTTAATATACATTCTATTAGTCAGATTCCCTGGGATTCTACAGTAGGCTTTGCAAAGAATTATGGATACGATTTCCGTGCTGTACCCATGCAGGGAGCAGAGCTCGTAATACCAGATAAGCATATTTTTACGCCTTCACCTTCAGCTTGGCTTAACGCGTTTCACAAAGCAGACTGCGTTGTAACAAATTCATACCACGGCGCTTTATTTGCCATAATCATGAAGAAACCATTT
>JAAEZL010000101.1:5709-7972 GCA_018222875.1 Algicola sp. | reverse complement strand
GTGGTGTTAAATCGCATGAAAATTGTAGATTTACTTCAGCCCTCAACCCTCTTGGTCTTTCTGATAGAATTTTGGCTAGTGATTCTTGGAAAAATATAACTGCTATCGAGCTTTCTAGGCAAATGTTTCGTCCGATTGATTGGGAAGGGGTTGATATTGCACTCAATGATTGGAGAGAGGTCTCGATGGAATTTTTAGACAAGGCTTTAGAAAACTAAGAAAATGCATCGATCTAATTAAGTAAGTTCATATAGATCGATGCTCGTCATCATGACCCGCGAAGGAATTGTTAATGCTAAATTTTAAAATTCGCTTACTCAAATGTACATTTTCATTATTGAGATGAAAGAGCTATTAGTAATATCAAGATTGTATGTGGAAGTAACAGTCTTTTGTGCTTTTAAACTAAGCTTTTCACATAAATCCACATCAGAGGCTACTTTTTCAATTGCATCGCAAGCCGAAATTACATTTTTTTCTTTGAACACAAGCCCATCTACACCATCACTAATTGAAGCACATACTGATGGATTGTCGGATACTAGTGTCGCAAGGCCGGCGCTCATGTATTCGAGAATAGAAAGAGAATAGCCAACCTCGCCGGAAGAAGCTTGAATACCAATATGACACGACTGCGCGAGCTCTCTTACATCATTACGTACGCCAGCATAGATAAACCTTTTACCCAACCCATAACTATCACTCAGAGCTTTAAAGGCATCTATATCAGGTCCATCTCCACAATAAAGAAAATAGATATTTTCAAGTTTTCTGACATTGATTATTACGTTAGCACACTCGATAATGAAATCTATTCCTTTGTATGTACTAGCACGCCCTGAAGTAAAAACAATTTTTGCGTCAGTCGGAATATTGAATTCAGTGTGTGAGTAATGACCTAACTTCGGATTTCTTCCGATCGGCCTGATGCCATTTTGAGCCACATGGATTTTTGAAGATGGGATACAACTAGAGTATAAATGCCTCTTTCTTACATAATTTGTAACAGCTATCATAGCATCGGCAGTGATTACTGGTAGAGAGTTTCTTATCCTTTTTAATTTCTCTTTCGCAAACATTGGTACATGCCTCTCTCCTGGGGAATGGTCATGTACGATAATTTTCTTTACACCAAATAACCGAAAAAGTAGATACCGAGCACTAAAATAATGTTTATCGGTTAGGTAAATACAACCTATATTGTTACTTCTTATAAAACGTAAAAGATAAAGATTACCACTGATAGATGTGTCATTGAAATCGAGTTCTTTGCAGCTTATTGATGAGGAGGCTATAGAGTCAGGAATTTTTGAAAGCGAAGGGTAAAGTAAATAGCAGTTTTTATCCGCACTATCTGCAAGAAGTGATATTTGCACCCAAAAATTCTCCATCAACCACCAAGCATAGCCGACGTCTGATTTCCAGTTTGCAACTAGCATTACATTCTTTTTCGATCGTTTCTTCATAGATATTCCATCATCTTGAACTTAAATTATCGAGATTTATCAGATAATTGAGTTAAACTGGATAAGTAGAACTATACTTTTTGTCCACTAGCTTAACCCGCTTAGTATATCGGGCTTCTTTAATCAATCCAAGTGTGTATGAGAGTTGTCTCGATTTTCGCAACCATACTATGGAAAACAAATAAGAAACAAATTTAGGCCAATATATGGACAAGCAGGAGCTCTTGTGAATAGTCGCCCGTACCAGACAGTTAGTAAATCCAACTGAAGGTAATGGTATAAAAAACTACCATCGCCCTATTAACTCTCCTACTATCTGCCGTAACCTTGGAGACCTTGGATGGATTTTTAGAGGCCATTCATAGAAAGATAGCATTAAGTACTTTAATGCTGATAGATAGCTACCCGCTCTTCTACTAAAAATATAGCAGTTAAACAATGTTGCTGCCTTGGCTTTTTTTCTCAATTTTCTACTACCAATTCTTGCGTTAATCTTTCTTCTTGTCTTCTCAGTCAATTTGACCATTTCACGCCATGGGGGTCTATGAGACCTAACTTCACTATGCATTCTAACCTGTACCAACCGTTCCTGTGGATTGATTACTTTAAAATGCTCACTTATTCTAATCCACATATCCCAGTCTTCTAGTAGTAATAAGCTATCGTCAAATAGACCAACCTTCTCGAAAACTTCCTTTTTGCATATAGCTATCGGACTCGACCCAGAAAAAGCAAATAGGCCGATGGCCAAATCTTCATACTGTGGAAACTCAGGTGGTAGCTTTGGCCTACTAGCC
>JAAEZL010000101.1:0-5693 GCA_018222875.1 Algicola sp. | reverse complement strand
TACGTATTCATACCCGCCACCAACCAATCCAACATCTTCACTGTAGTCAAAACATGGAATCTGTATTTCGAGTTTTTGGGGTAGCCAAAGATCATCAGAATCTAAAAATGCAACATAGTCTCCTTGTGCTTCTCTAATCCCAGTATTCCTAGCTGCGGCATGCCCCTTATTTTGTTCATGTCGCACAATTTTGATGGGGCCATTGATGTCTGATAATGCCTGCCGAATATCTTCAGTCGATCCATCATCAACCACTATAATCTCAAACACGGGATAAGACTGGTTAATTACACTGATAACTGCTTCTCGGAGGTAATTCGAACGATTAAGCGTAGGGATAACCGCTGATACAGCCTTGTTGTGGAGAGCCATGTGATCCTTCTCAGCTTCTTTGAATAGTCAACACCGTATCCAATAGATCCGGACTTGTAAATCGATTCTGGCATGGGTATTGGAGAGTGTAATATTTTTCGCGTACCAAAACTTTGCCTAAAAAAATTTTGAAAAGCTCGTTTCTTGGCATTTGAAGGTCTTGCCAAGACGACATCACTTTAGCCTTGCGAGCTTCCAGTATAGAAATAATGAAATGGTTTATCAACTATGATTTTGAAAGTACTGCCGAAGAGGTAGAAGTTTCTCGCCATCAAAATATTGATCGTAATGGAGACATTATTGCTATGTCACCAAGCTCAACTGCATTACTAGTGGAATACGCATCACAGTCGCAATGGACTAAACATCTTTTTTATGAAAACCACTACCTTACTAACGCTGTCCCATTACCAAATGCTTTCAAGTTGTTAGGCTCTTTTTCTCGCAACAATTCGGCGAAAGAAGCTTACTACCAACTAGTATTGAACTAGATTAAAGATCAGCCCTTAAAAAAGGGCTGCATTTTTCTACTAATTTATGATTTTAGTGACACTTCTTAAAACGGGCTGATTTAGCTCAAAGTCAACAGACTCATTCGTTGACCCCATCATAAAGTCATCAATAAAAATCGTGGTGTCATCGTCAAACCCAGAATTGGCCCACCCCAAAATGTAGCCTGCGTTCCAACCGTCACCACTTCCTCCAGCATCACTACTATCACCATCGTAGTAATTGTGTGCATTCGAAATATTTAAAATAAGTGAACCGTTCTTCCAGACCCTAACCGCTCCATTCCCCTGACCATTTTTCCAATCATCTCTTGCTACAGGTATAGTTGAGGTTTTAACGTAGATTACCCAGTCAATCCAGGTTCCTCTATCTTCTATTGATATTCCAGTTGGTGCGTTAGATAGCGCACCATCTGCTGATAAGCTCTCAGGATCAAAGAAGTTAAACACAGTGCTTCCGTTCACTCGCCAAGCTGAATAAAGATATGATTCACCTGAGTCACCTTTTCTTTGGAAGTGGAGGCTAACTGCCGGTGTATAACCTGAATAGCTGTTACCCCATAGATTTAGCAAACCTTTGTTATTACTTGCTCCGTCAGGATTCCGATGGAAATAGTTTTCTGGAACCCACATCTTGTATCTAAACCAAAGTTCATCGTACTTTCTATCAAAACTGAAGCGTTGTTCCGCCCAGCTATCTTTCGAGAGATCCGGGTTACCCTCATAACTAAATGCTATTGAATTTTCGCCAGAGTATGCTTTCTCATTTGACACCCTGACACCTGTAGAATCTGTCCATTCGAATACACTACTTCCCAAACTTGGACGACTACCAGGTGTGCCTCCCTCAAAAGAGTCGTTAAACTCCATTGAAAAGGCACTGGCAGGTACTAATACGGCAAGTAACAAAGCTGTCTTATACATTGAATACCTCATTTTTTTCAACAATAGACGAAAATTTACCAAAATGCGTGTCCAACATCGGTCGAATTCCTCTAAATTACTTAAAATCGAGATTATCTTTATATCAATAATCCCCCTAGATTGTTAGATACCAAATTCTTGCCCAAGTCAGTATACGCAACAGCTACAGACCAATAGCTCGCAAAGTGACTTAAGCATAAATCGATCTCATACAGTGGTCGTATATTTCCATAAAGAATAAGAGGCTGTCTAATCTAGGCAATACACACCTTTATCTTGCCTAACATCTACTTAGCTCAAAAATGTAACACATTGTGTACTTGCCTCCATCTGACCCACCCTGAAGAGTAAAGGAGTATCAAGCATACAGAATAGAAAAAACGTGATGAAAATCGCTTATTACTAAAAGTACACAATTTGTCAATGCAATGACACAATTTGCTTTTAGAAAGGCCGATGATACTTCATAATATGAGACGGCTTTTGAGGAATGTCACTAGTAAAGGGATACAATGATGTCAAGCAGTTCACCATCTATTTCATTTATTATACCAGCAAGAAATGAAGAGGCATCGATAAAGGAAACAATCGAGTCTATACGACTGAACTGTAGTTTGTCACATGAGATCATAGTTGTAGATCATAATTCCACAGACAATACCTTTCTAGTCGCTAAAGAAGCAAATGTTAAGGTCATGAAAAAGATAGGAGGCACAATTGGTTCAGTTAGAAACAAAGGAGCCACTATCGCAACTGGATCTGTACTAATTTTTCTAGATGCAGATGTTTCTCTGACTACTTCTTGGCAGGATAATATTTCCGAAGCTCTCTTGGCAATAAAGCATGATCCACTTTTATTGACGGGGTCTCATTGCTCAGCGCCTGATGACGACGGTTGGCTTAGCAAACTCTGGTTCAGTAGATTCAGCCAGTCAGAGTCGACTGTTCACATCGGGTCAGGTCATCTGATAATGTCGCGGGAACTCTTTGACAGGCTTGAGGGTTTTAGCGAAGCAATCGCAACAGGTGAAGATTATGACATTTGCTCAAGAGCTAAAGCACTTGGAAGCCAGATCGTAAATGCAAAATCATTGAAAGTAGTTCATCGGGATTACCCTAAATCTCTATTTGGACTAATAAAAAGAGAAGCTTGGCATGGACTAGGGGATGCATGGCCTCCAAAAAAGATTCTTCAATCAAAAGTAGCTATTGCCGCTATTATTTTCATAGCACTACATTTCCTTCTATTATTGATAGTGACAACCAATATTGTACCATTATTTTTTATAGCCCTACCTATAGGCTTAATTACCACACTAATACTTTTAAGTTCTTTTGTTAAATTTAAACATAATGGGTATAAGTTAGTTTTATTCAATACGCTAATATTTTACTTTTACTATCTTGGCAGAAGTGCATCATTCATAATGAGAGCAATTAAGTAGTTTGTACACTTTATCTTTCAAGCCTAGCAACTGTTATATAAACTACACTAAAATTAAGCAAAGCTTGAATAAAATAGAATTACTTTTGTTCATTTTCAAGTTGCAAACACTCATTCACAATGAATTTGAACTTTCCATTTCTCGTTAAGTGGTGTCTTTCAACCGTTTGGCAAATAAATTCTGCCTTTCCACCTAGCTTTAGAGAAGCATTGCTTAGTATCATTGACATCTCTTCATTACTAAACTCAGGCTTAGGTATTATATTTATACTGATTAACCTATTAGAATCCTGAATAACTTGAGCACTTACAATGTTAGGTACTCCCGAAACAGGGTTGAACTGCGTTAACAATTCGCCACTGTTCAATTTTATAGGATCTTCAACTCTTCCAATTAATTTACTTGCACTTACGAACCAAGTATCATCTTTAATGACCTTATCAACCTCATCCCCCGTATTGTATCTAATCATTGGCAATCCCCTGTTGATTGAACTGGTTGCAACAATATCAAAATTCCCTCGCGTGTTTTCTATAAATTCCACAAGTGCATATGCTTTGGGGAAGCGAAATTCATTACCTATATTGAATGCAAAAGCAGCCATTTCTGCGCTGCCATACTGATCGACAACTACACATTTAAAAACAGATTCCACTATCACGCGGTCCGAATCTGTTAGGGCTTCCGAAGATGTTAATATACACTTTAAAGATTCGGCACTATACTCTATATTATTTAACAACATGTACTTTGCGAGCATAGCGATTGGATATGGGTATGAATCAATATACTCTGGATTAAATTCTATAATTTTATTTATGTACTGCTCGATTTTTCCATATGTAAGGTCATAGTTTGACATATATAACGTCTTACTATATCGATCATACCTATATATACTGTTCCGTTGATTTGAAGATCCAACTTTCTTACCCGCTATAGTGATACTTTTACTGAATGGCCCCACATCAAATTTGGCTAGCAATGCATTAAAAAACTTATAGTTTCTTGCCCTATCTTCTGCATTAGTTGGAATGCGTAAAGGCTGTCCAGTAGTGCCACTGGTATTAATTATAATGTTTTTATGAGCAGCAATTCTGGAAGTAAAAAGATTTTCATCTTCCCTCAGTTCATTTTTAGTAACTATCGGGAAAAGCTCCTTGAAATTGTTAATGTTAATGTCTGTTTCAGATAGACCTTTGCTTCTTATTATCTCACTATAGAAAGGCACATTAACTGCAGCATACTTTAACATTTTTTCTATACTAGCCACTTGCTGTCCAGTACCTTCCCCTTCATCAAGAATTATTTCTTTATCAGGTTTAGCATATTTATATGGCATTCCCATAGCTTTAGCAGCAATCAATAGCTCTTGAAATGGTTTTGGAGATGCATAGTAAAGCCTATTCGTTAAACTCATGCTTTTTCCTTTCATGAGAGGTGTTACATGCTCTTAAACTTGCAATTAGTGCAGCAGATATCCATATGAATGGATAATACGTTACTGTTACAAATTGCCCAGCAATAGCAAAGCCAATTACGCCTAATGCTAAGCCTTTTTCTATATTGAAAAATAATAAGTCATTTTGGCTTGACCTACTTCGTGATAAGTTGAACAACAATA
Organism: Algicola sp.; assembly: GCA_018222875.1. Taxonomy (GTDB): domain Bacteria; phylum Bacteroidota; class Bacteroidia; order Flavobacteriales; family Flavobacteriaceae; genus Psychroserpens. The sequence goes on along the minus strand of JAAEZL010000101.1, from coordinate 819 downwards.
GTAGAAATAAGAATATTGCGGGCAGACCAGCATCTGTTCCAACTTGGACAATAATATTATGTGGTAATTCTGCGACCAACTCACCTTCACGATTCCTAAATCCAATGTCTGACCTGTAATTATCTGTGAAATATGGTATGAAATTGTAGTAGCCAACTCCAGTTAAAGGATGTTCCAAGATCATTTCTGCACCCCTCGTCCAGTAAACTATGCGTTGGGTTGAGGTCCCGTCGGAACCCATATTATTAAATCGCTCTTTCTGTGCATCTGGAAGTAAAGACCATATTAGTACTGAACTAACTAGAACAACTGCGAGATTCTTTAAATTGATAATTTTCTTTCCGAAAATTAGCAACATTAGAATAGGTAATGCCAACTGTGATCCGCGACTACTGGCTCCGAGAACCGTCATTATTGGAGTTACAACAGCAACAAGTAAAATTATTCTTTCTATACGTGTTATCCTGAAGCCCTTAAAAGCTTTAAATAAATAAACAGAGAGTGAAAACATAATTAACATTTGTATAGCGAGCTCGCCGGAGTTTTGGAAAAATCCTTGAGGCCCCATGATGCCCCATGGCGTAAATGCAAAGCCACGCTTAGCCCAAATTAACGCGGTACCTAATGCAAGCTTTAAGCTGCAGACAAAGAACACCATCAAGAGAATGTAAAATCGCTCTTTGGTTGTAACCACATAAGTAATAACAAAAAAAATTATAACCCAAGGATAGAAATTTGAAATATAGAACTTTGACCAAGATACATCATATGCAAATAGAAACGAAAAATATATTTGCACTGTAAATAGCACAATGTAAG
>JAAEZL010000100.1:503-11119 GCA_018222875.1 Algicola sp. | reverse complement strand
TTGTTTTACAGCTTCAGGATTGCTAATGGCTTTATCTAAATAAATACCAATAAAAGCCATTGTGGTATAACCTAAAACTTTTGGGTTGATAACAAATTTCGAACCCGAAATTAACTTCGATTTTTCCAGTTTGCGCAAACGTTGATGAATGGCTGCTCCAGAAATACCAACCTGACGAGCAATTTCTAAAATAGGTGTTCTGGCATCAGACATTAATGCTCTCAGTATTTTTTTATCAATACCATCAATTTGAATGTTTTGGTTAACCGTTTTCATTACAGGTTCTTGTTTTTCAAGAATTGATTACTTACATATTTAAAGGGTTATAGCCTAAATAGGGTACTTCCTTTTCAGAAAATTTAATTCCATAGCCTTCCAGCTCACTTAAAATAGGTGTATATACTTCTTTGAGTATTGGTATCTGAACTCCTGGTGTTGTAATTTTTTCATTCAATATGGCTAACGTGGCAATAGCAACAGGTAAACCTACTGTTTTAGACATAGCTGTGTAAGTTCTGTCCTCACCTTTGGCAACCATTGTAGAATCTATTTGATGCATTTTTCCATCGAGTTCATAACCAAACTTATGATACATCACAATCATATCCTTGTCATCATCCTGAAGCGTCCAGCTATCCATTAAAATCTTCTGAAGGATTTGAGCAGGAGTTGCTTCTTTAAGTTCTACCATTTTAGTTTTACTGAAAATATCTAATTCTTCAAGCTTTTCCCAAACAATATCATCCTGATCAATTTTCAATGCATGCCTGAATTTTAATTCAACAGAATCTGTATGGCTATAAGGTAAAAATGCATTTATAAAATCCCGATAACTCATGTTTGCGCTATCTTCAATGGTGTAATCATCTGCGGTCATTCCTAATTGAACGAAAATATTCCAGGCACGACTAAAGCCCACACGACGCATCGTACCACGATACAGGGTTTTTACGTTTTCAAGACCATAAGCATCTTGATATTTTAGAGAATCTCTGTTGGCATAGGCTTCAAAACGACCATAGTCATCAATTTCTAAAAATTCTGTACGTCTGAATAAACGGTTGTAAGGGATGTATTTATAAGTGCCTTCCTGTAAAAACTTAGCAGCACTACCTTGTCCGGCTAAAACGACATTTCTTGGATTCCAGGTGAATTTATAATTCCATAAATTAGTATCACTTTCAGGAGCTACAAGTCCACCAGTAAAGGATTCAAATAAAATCATTTTTCCACCTTTAGATCGTATCTCGTCAATCACTTTCATAGCACTCATGTGGTCAATTCCTGGGTCAACACCAATTTCATTCATAAACACAAGCCCTTTATTCTTAGCTGCTTTATCTAAATCTTCCATCTCTTTGCTGACGTAGGAAGCCGTTACCATGTGTTTTCCGTAGGTAATACAATCTCTTGCGACCTCAATGTGGTAACGAGCAGGAAGCATTGAAATTACGATGTCGGCATTTTCAATGGCATCTTGCCTTGAATGACTACTGAAAACATCTAAATTGATGGCTTGTCCGTTTTCATGATTATCAATAAGTTGCCTTGCATTTTGTATGTTAATGTCACCTACGATGATGTGTAAATTCTCTTCTGTAGATTTTTCTAATAAATATTTTATGAGGAATGATGCAGACTTTCCAGCACCAATAACTAAAATCTTTCGCATAATGGTTTTTGTTGAGTAATTTTGTGATGACGAATTTACTAAATACTAAGGGTTATTAAAACCAAAATTTCAATTATATGAACAGGACTATTTTTATTACTGCTACCATATTGGGAATGCTAGCAATTATATTAGGAGCATTTGCAGCTCATGGTTTGAAATCTTTAATACCTCTAGAATCTCAACACACATTTGAAACAGGTGTACGATACCAAATGTATCATGCTTTTTTTCTGTTAATTATTGGGAATCTGAAGCGTTTAAGTGTAAAAGCAAAACGTACAATTTACTATTTGGTAATTATAGGATTGGTCTTTTTTTCTGGTTCTATATACGGACTGGCAACAAATACGTTAACGACTTTTGATTTTAAAAGTATTGGCTTTATTACTCCTGTTGGAGGTCTGTTTTTGATACTTGCCTGGCTGATATTGTTAATAAACTTTTTAAAAATGAGGACTGATAAATTATAAATTAAAGGTGCTACTTTAAAATATTGTTTAATTTTGCAGTCTAAACAACATAAACAAATTATGGTAGACCATACACAAACTACGAAAACGATTGAGTTAGATAATTACGGCATTAAAAACGCTAAAATTAAATATCAGTTATCTCCAGACGAACTTCATGATATTACCATTGAAAAAGGACAAGGTGTTGAAGTATCAACAGGAGCTCTTGCTGTGAATACAGGAGAGTTTACTGGTAGATCTCCTCAAGATAGATTTATTGTAAAAGACGATATCACCAAGGATAAAGTTTGGTGGGGAAATATTAATATTCCATTTGAACCAGATGCCTTTGACAAACTCTATGATAAGGTAGTTAACTATCTTTCAGAAAAAGAAGTTTTTGTTAGAGATTGCTATGCTTGCGCTGATCCTGATTACAAACTGAATATTCGTGTGATTAACGAATATCCATGGAGTAATATGTTTGCATACAATATGTTTTTGCGTCCAACGGAAGATGAATTGAAAACCTTTTCACCAGAATGGACAGTTATTAATGCACCAGGATTTATGGCTGATGCCAAAACAGATGGAACAAGACAGCATAACTTTGCAATTTTAAATTTTACGAAGAAGATTGCCTTGGTTGGTGGAACAGGATACACCGGAGAAATTAAAAAAGGAATTTTTTCAGCGTTGAACTTTATTCTTCCAGTATTTAAAAACACATTACCAATGCATTGTAGTGCTAATGTTGGAAAAGATGGAGATACAGCCATCTTTTTTGGTTTATCTGGTACAGGAAAAACAACGTTATCTACAGATCCAGACCGAAGTTTAATAGGTGATGACGAACATGGCTGGACAAATGAAAACACGGTATTTAATTTTGAAGGTGGTTGCTATGCAAAAGTGATTAACTTATCACAAGAGCAGGAACCAGAAATTTATGACGCTATAAAAAAAGGAGCAATTCTTGAAAACGTCATCATTGATGATCAAGGCGAAGTAGATTTTGCAGATACTACAATCACTCAAAATACACGAGTTAGTTATCCTATCTATCATATTGAAAATATACGAGTACCTTCTATAGGGAAAAACCCAAAAAACATATTTTTCCTTACTGCTGATGCTTTTGGCGTATTGCCTCCGATTTCAAAATTAACACCAAGTCAGGCTGCATATCATTTCATTTCAGGATATACAGCAAAAGTAGCAGGAACTGAAGCTGGTGTGGTTGAACCTGTACCTAGTTTTTCGGCTTGTTTTGGAGCACCTTTTATGCCATTACATCCAACAGAATATGCTGATATGTTAAGCGCAAAAATGAAAGAAGCAGGCGTAAATGTCTGGTTGGTTAATACAGGTTGGACAGGTGGTCCTTATGGCGTTGGTACAAGAATGAAGCTAAAATATACTCGCGCTATGATTAGTGCTGTTCTAAATGGCGATTTAGGACTTTACAATTACGATGATTATCACATTCATTCGGTTTTTGGAGTGGCACAACCTAGATCATGTCCTGGTGTACCTAAAGAGGTATTGAGTCCGAGAACAACATGGAATAACGATGAAGCCTACTACAAAACTGCATTCAAGTTGGCAAACGCTTTTCGTGAGAACTTTAAAAAGTTTGAAGAAAATGCTAGCGAAGAGATAAGAAGAGGCGGTCCTCAACGTTACTCTTTTTAAGTAGTTATATGTGTTAAATAAAAAAGCGATTTCAATTAGAAATCGCTTTTTTTGTATAATGTTATGTGTAAAGTAATTGTTATTTTCCTTTATTCATCTTTTCAATATATTTCTCTAATGCCATAGTCATAGAAGGCGTTTCTGGTGTTGGAGCAGCTATATCAACTCTTAGTCCATGTGATTCTACAGCCTTAATTGTAGTGTTTCCAAAAACAGCTATACGTGTTTCATTTTGCTTAAACTCAGGAAAGTTGTGAAATAACGATTCAATGCCTGACGGACTGAAAAACACTAAAATATCGTAATAAACATTAGCCAAATCTGATAAATCACTAATTACAGTTTTGTAGAATGTTGCTTGTTTCCATTTTACACCCAAACCATCTAAGATTTCAGGAACCTCTGGTTTTAATTTATCTGTAGTTGGTAATAAGAAACTTTCGTCTTTATACTTTTTAATTAGAGGTGATAAATCAGCAAACGTACGTTTACCTACATAAATTTTTCGTTTTCTGTACACAACATATTTCTGTAAGTAATAAGCAACAGCTTCAGACTGACAAAAATACTTCATAGTATCTGGAACTTTAAAACGCATCTCTTCTGCAACTCTGAAAAAATGATCTACAGAATTTCTACTGGTGAGTATGATTGCTGTGTAGTTGGAAAGATCAATTTTTTGTTGTCTGATATCTTTGGCTTCTACACCTTCGACATGTATAAATGGTCTGAAATCTATTTTTACTTTTTGCTTTTCCTGTAGGTCAAAATAAGGCGAGTTTTCTATTTTAGGCTCTGGTTGAGATACTAAAATCGTTTTCACTTTCGTCATATCCATTAAAGTGTTTTAAGCGTTAAAATCTTTAATTATCTTAAATAAAATTAGATAGGGTCCAATTTCAAGAGCGCAAAGATACAAAATAAAATAGAATAAATTATTTAATAGCAACTTTTGATGATTTTTAAATGAGCTAATAAATCCAAGCAGATTTATTAGCACAATGACTCCAATACATGCGAAAATTATGGGTTTTGTAGGCGATAACGTGTAAATTAATAAACAATTAATAGGCAGTAATAACAAGCCTGTATAATTTTTATAAGTTGTTTTTTGAAATAAGTAAGAATCTATTAATGTATCAATTTCAAAAACACTTCCTATGAGTCGCTCAAACAATACCTTGATCAAAAAGAGAACACCAATACCAAAAATAAGTTTAAAAAACTGAGTGAGATTAAATGCTGATGGATGAACCAGAGAAGCATAAACAATGTAGGAAAATATTGATACAGAAATAATGAGATTTAAAAATAATAACGCATCAAAACCATCTATAAATTTTTGGTCTCTGGCATATATTTTTAAGTATTTAGAATTACTAATTATTGAAACAAAATCTTTGAATCTTGATGCAAATAAATACTTACACAAGGTAATAAAGGCTAATCCTAGAATTAGAAAAATAGTAAACCAGTCGTTAGATATAATTTCTCTAAGCATGTGGTAAAATTATAAAGAAATTTCGACGTTGTATCATTTTATATTTCAATACTTTTTACAGATTTATCAAGATTAACATTGTTTATGATTTTTTACTGTTTAATTAATCGTTTAAAAACTTACTTTTGTCACAGGTGATAAAAAAGTTACGACGAGTCTATAGTAATGAGAGATGCCATAGTTATTATACCAACTTACAATGAGATAGAAAATATAGAAGCTATCATTAGAGCGGTATTTTCAAAAGAAAAATCCTTTGATATTTTGGTTGTTGACGATAACTCACCAGACTTAACAGGTTTGAAAGTTAAAGCATTGCAGGACGAATTTAAAGACCGACTTTTTTTAGTGTCAAGGCAAGAAAAGACAGGATTGGGTTCGGCATATATTGCGGGTTTTAAATGGTGTCTGGAAAAGCATTACGAGTACATCTTTGAAATGGATGCTGATTTTTCACACAATCCAAAAGACTTAACAAAGCTTTACAATGCGTGTGCTACTGATGGTGCAGATATGTCAATAGGTTCGCGATATATTAACAATAATATCAATGTTGTAAATTGGGATATGAAACGTTTGTTGTTATCTTATTTTGCTTCTAAATATGTGAGATTTATTACGAGAATGAGAATTCACGACACAACAGCTGGATTTGTATGTTATAAAAGACATGTTTTAGAAGCCATTGATTTAGATCGCATTAAGTTTGTGGGTTATGCCTTTCAGATAGAAATGAAATTTAAAGCATACCTGCAAAAGTTTAAAATTGTTGAAGTGCCAGTAATATTTACAGACAGAACCAAGGGAAAATCAAAAATGAGTGGAAGTATTATTTCTGAAGCTATTTTTGGTGTAATTCATATGAAACTAAAAAGTGTATTGAACACATAGTACAATTGTTAAAGGTTGAGAATTTATATAAATGAAAACAAAAACAACACTTATTAAAAATGCCAGAATTGTTAATGAAGGCAAAATTATTGAAGGCGATATTTTAATTGAAGGAGATATTATTAAGGAAGTTTCTGATTCTATAAGTGCAAAATCTGCAGATGTTGTTATTATTGATGTAGAAGGAAACTACGTGTTTCCTGGAGCGATAGATGATCAGGTTCATTTTAGAGAGCCAGGTTTAACACACAAAGCTAACATTGAAACTGAATCTAAAGCTGCAATTGCAGGTGGAATTACATCTTTTATTGAGATGCCCAATACAAACCCGCAAACAACTACAGTTGAAGCTTTAGAAGATAAATTTAACATCGCCTCAAAATCATCTTACGCGAATTATTCGTTTATGTTTGGAGGCACAAACGATAACCTGGACGAGATCTTAAAAGTCGATCCGAAAACGGTTGCAGGATTAAAATTATTTTTAGGATCATCAACTGGAAATACGCTGGTTGATAATCCAAAAGTGTTAGAAAAAATCTTCAGTAGTACGAATATGGTTATTTCTGTGCATTGTGAAGATGAAGCAACTATAAAGAAAAACCTTCAAGACCACATTGATCAATATGGAGAGGATATTCCTATTCGTCAGCACCCAGTTATCAGAAGCGAGGAAGCCTGTTATTTATCGTCTTCAAAAGCTATAGAACTTGCGAAAAAAACAGGGGCCAGATTACATGTGTTTCATTTGTCAACTGGAAAAGAAACCAATTTGTTTTCGAATAAAATTCCGTTAAAAGATAAAAAAATTACTGCCGAAGTCTGTATTCATCACCTGTGGTTTAGTGATGAAGATTATGATAAAAAAGGAACGCTTATCAAATGGAATCCAGCTGTTAAAACGTCTAAAGACAGAGATCAACTCTGGAAAGCTCTTTTAGATGGTAGAATTGACGTAATCGCTACAGATCATGCACCTCATACTCTTGAGGAAAAGAAAAATATTTACACGAAAGCACCTTCTGGTGGACCTTTAGTTCAGCATGCTTTTGTTGCCATGATTGAAATGTACCACAGAGGAAAAATATCTTTAGAGAAGATTGCTGAAAAAATGTGTCATAATCCGTCCATTTTATTTGAAGTAGAAAAACGAGGTTATATAAAACCGGGTTATTTTGCAGATTTGGTGGTCATTGATATCAACAATCCATGGTCTGTTAATAAAGATAACATTTTGTATAAATGTGGCTGGTCACCCTTTGAAGGCACTACATTTAAGTCGAGAATAACACACACATTCGTAAATGGTGTTTTAGCTTACAATAATTTTAAAGTGATTGATGTTAAAGCTGGTAAACGATTAACTTTTAACAGATGATAAAACGTGTAGGTCTTCTTATATTTATGTTTGGGTTATGCTTTGCTTGTAATACGATTGAAAAACCTGAAAAACCTGATGATTTAATTGAAAAGAATAAGATGGTCGATATTCTTTTTGATGTGTTCGTATTTAATGCTGCAAAAGGAACTGATAAGCGAATACTCGAAAATAACAATGTCACTCCAGATGTTTACATCTATAAAAAATATCAAATCGACAGTCTTCAATTTGTAAAAAGTAATGAATATTATGCTTATGATATGAAAGCTTACGAAGAGATGATAACACAGGTAGAAGCAAAGATTAAGGCAAAAAAAGATAAGTTTCAAAACGAGATAGACCTTGAAGAAGACCGAAGAAAAAAACGATTGGACTCTATAAAAAAGATAGGAGATACTATAAACCGTGAAAAGGCCGCAAGAGCTTTTAGAGAAGATTAAAGTTGTGTATGGTCTTTTAAATAGTAGGCTGCAACCTTTTCAATAGCATTATCAATAGTACTAAATTCTAAGTCTAAAGTATTTTTAATTTTTGTATGGTCATAAACCGTTTTGGTTCTAACCGATTTGGCTAATTGTTTAGATAGTTTCCTTCGCTTACCAAAAAGTTTACTCATCAGCCAATCTAATCGCCAACCTAGTTCCAGAATTAAAGAACCAGCTTCTTTTTGTGCTGGTTTTACATCTAATTGTTGTGCTACTTTTTTCTGAAATTCGTTAAAGGATAAATTTTCAGAAATTAAAATAAAACGTTCATTCCTAATATCACTTTGCATTAATTTTTGCATGACATCACAAACATCCCAAACATCAATATAACCAGTAGAGCCAGATGTATAATAGTTTAAACCTTTATGGATTAATCTGAACAAATTTCCACTACTTCCGCCTTTCCAGAAACCAGGTCCTAAAATAATTCCAGGATTTACAATGACTGCAGGAACACCTTCTTGTGTGCCTCTCCAGACTTCTAATTCTGCTCCATATTTAGTAATGGCATAGACACTATTGTCTGCTTCGGGATTCCATTCGGTTTCTTCAGTAATCAATTGATTAGGATTTGCTTCGTGACCAATTGCTGCAATCGAACTAACGTAACACAGTTTTTTTATACTATTTGAAATGCATAGATTAACAATGTTTGCAGTTCCTTCGATATTTATGTTTCTGAGTTGGTAATATTTATCTGGTTCAAAACTTACAAATGCTGCACAATGATATACATAATCAACATCTTCAAATGCTGCTTCTAAAGCTGGAATATCGTTTAAGTCGGCTTCAACCCATTTAATTTTTTCGAATAGAGCTTTATGGTGTTCACTGTAATAGGAGAAGACGTGTTTTACCCGTTCTAATGTATGTGATCTTCTGTAAATTGCTTTAACCTGCTCGTTTTCATTAACAAGTTTGTACAATAAATGTGAACCAACTAATCCTGTGCCTCCTGTTACTAAAATCATTTTGTAAAATTAGTCTTTTTTCTTTTGAGCTATACATCTATCTTTGCGCAATATTAATGATAGACTTATGATGTTAAAGAATTTTGTTGAAGAATTACAATGGAGAGGAATGATTCATGATACGATGCCTGGAGCTGAAGATCATTTAATGGAAGCGATGCGCTCTGCTTATGTTGGATTTGATCCTACGGCAGATTCCTTGCATATTGGAAATCTTGTTCCTATTATGTTGCTGGCACATTATCAGCGTTGCGGACACAAACCTTATGCTTTGGTTGGAGGCGCAACAGGTATGATAGGTGATCCTTCTGGAAAATCCAGCGAACGAAATTTGCTTGACGAAACAACCTTACGTCATAATCAGGAAGCGATTAAAAAACAACTGGCTCACTTTTTAGATTTTGAAGGTAATGTGCCAAATTCAGCGGTCTTAGTCAACAATTATGACTGGATGAAGGAATTTTCATTTCTTGAATTTATTCGTGACGTTGGTAAACATATTACAGTTAATTACATGATGGCTAAAGATTCTGTAAAGAATAGAATTTCTTCAGAATCTACAGACGGAATGTCTTTTACAGAGTTCACCTACCAGTTAGTTCAAGGCTATGATTTTCTGCATTTATACAAAGCAAATGATTGTACCATTCAAATGGGAGGAAGCGACCAATGGGGAAATATTACAACTGGAACTGAATTGATACGTCGCATTGCTCAGGGAAAAGGATTTGCTATTACTTGTCCGTTGATTACTAAAAGTGACGGTTCAAAATTTGGTAAATCTGAAGGTGGAAATGTTTGGTTAGATGCTAATCGGACTTCACCATATAAGTTTTACCAGTATTGGTTGAACTCCAGTGATGAAGATGCTGAAAAATATATTAAGATTTTTACATTTTTAACTGAAGATGAGATAAAAACTATTATTGCTAAGCACCAGGAAGTGCCTCACCAGAGAGGATTACAAAAGCGATTGGCTGAAGAAATTACAACAATGGTACATTCAAAATCTGATTTTGAAAATGCTGAAAAAGCTTCCAATATTTTATTTAGTAAAAGCTTTAAAGCTGATATTAAAACCTTAGATGAAAAGACCTTCTTAGATGTGTTTGAAGGCGTGCCTCAAGCTGAATTACCGAAGTCAGACTTGGCGTCTGGTTTAGATATGATTGGAGCTTTAGCTGCTAAAACAAATTTCTTGGCCTCTAACAGTGAGGCGCGTCGCGCATTAAAGGAAAATGCAGTCGCTGTTAATAAAGAAAAGGTAACAGAGGATTATCAGTTATCTGAAGATGATTTGATAAACGATAAGTACATCATTCTTAATAAAGGAAAGAAAAATACATATATCATAAAAGTTGATTAAAATAGAAGTTAAACTTCTTTAATAGAAAAACGCCTCGTCAAGTGATGAGGCGTTTAACATTAATCAACCAACTATTTGAAGCTAATCTCTCTTTTTCATAGAACTCTTAAACTATTCCAAAACCATAGCTTCAATAAATAAGTCGGAAATACCTTGAGAACCTTTCAAAAGAAAAGGCTTAAAAAAGTGTTAAAGA
>JAAEZL010000100.1:0-493 GCA_018222875.1 Algicola sp. | reverse complement strand
TTAAAGAACCATTAAATTACAACCTCTGATATCACTGGAATCAAAACGGCCAATAATTTCGAAGGTTCCATCTTTAGAAACACGACCTAAATCTTGAGTTGCAATAAATGAACAGGAATTGATGTTCGCCAGATCAATAATATTAATGCCTCCAGTTTTTTGATGTGTTTGAAGCGATAGAGCATCTTCTGGATCACGAGTAAGAATTCGCATCCAATCAGGACATTCAAATTGTCCGTTGCCTTTAGAATAGGCTTGGCTTAATAACTCAGTCATGCCATATTCACTGTGAATATTTGAAACGCCAAAACCTTGTTTTAAAATTGTATGCAATTCGGCTCTTACGAGTTCTTTTCTTCGGCCTTTCATCCCACCAGTTTCCATGACAATGGTGTTTTTAAGTTGAAACTGATACTGTTCAACCAAATCCAATAATGCAAAAGAAACACCTATGAGCAGCACTTTTTTTCCTTCCGAATCTAAAGATATAAGC
>JAAEZL010000099.1:4126-11154 GCA_018222875.1 Algicola sp. | reverse complement strand
GAATATAAATATAGTAAATTTTCTTAATAAATAAAAATCCCGAGCACAAACACGGGATAATTTTTATTTAGAAGTTACTGAAACCAGTTCAGGATGAGCGCTATTCAGAATTTGGAATGCACTCTACTTTAAAATTAAAGTCTGATTACATATTTCTTCTGTACTGACCTCCTACTTCAAACAAAGCTGATGTTATTTCGCCTAATGAACACACCTTACACACTTCCATCAACGCTTCAAAAATATTTTCGTTATTAATAGCTTTATATTGTAAGTCTTTTAGCAATTCTGTTGTATCATTTGCCTGATGTAAATTCTCTAAGGTTTTAATCTGAAATTGCTTCTCTTCTTCCGTAGCACGAATCACTTCCGCAGGTAAAACCGTTGGAGATCCTGTACTGCTTAAAAAGGTATTCACTCCAATAATTGGAAAATCACCATTATGCTTCAATGTTTCATAATACAAGCTTTCTTCCTGAATTTTACTTCGTTGATACATCGTTTCCATAGCACCTAACACACCACCACGTTCGGTAATACGATCAAATTCCATAAGGACAGCTTCTTCAACTAAATCGGTAAGTTCTTCAATAATAAAAGACCCTTGAATTGGATTCTCATTTTTATTTAATCCAAGCTCTTTATTAATAATCAACTGAATCGCCATCGCACGACGAACCGATTCTTCAGTAGGCGTTGTAATGGCCTCGTCGTAAGCATTGGTATGCAACGAATTACAGTTGTCGTAAATGGCATATAAGGCCTGAAGTGTGGTACGAATATCATTAAAATCAATTTCCTGAGCATGCAAGCTTCGTCCTGAGGTTTGAATGTGGTATTTCAACATCTGTGCTCTTGCATTAGCTCCATATTTATGCTTCATGGCTTTAGACCATATTTTACGGGCTACACGACCAATAACAGCATATTCCGGATCGATTCCATTAGAAAAGAAGAAGGATAAGTTCGGACCAAATTTATTGATGTCCATTCCTCTCGACAAGTAATATTCTACGTATGTAAATCCGTTAGATAAAGTAAATGCTAATTGCGAAATTGGATTTGCTCCTGCTTCAGCAATATGATATCCTGAAATGGAAACGCTATAGAAGTTACGTACATTATTTTCAATAAAATACTCCTGTACGTCTCCCATTAATCGCAATGCAAATTCTGTAGAAAAAATACAGGTATTTTGCGCCTGATCTTCTTTTAAAATATCTGCCTGAACAGTTCCACGAACCTGAGCAATAGTCTTTTTCTTAATATCTTCATATACATTAGCAGGCAATACCTGATCACCTGTAACACCAAGTAAAAACAACCCTAAACCATCGTTACCTTCTGGCAAGTCGCCATTATAGGTTGGACGTTCTTTATCTTTATAAAGTTTAGCTATTTTAGCTTCAACCTCTTTTTCCAGACCGTTGTCTTTAATGTAAATCTCACATTGCTGGTCGATAGCAGCATTCATAAAGAAGCCTAACAGCATTGGTGCAGGACCGTTAATGGTCATACTCACAGACGTCATGACATCTGCCAGATTAAACCCAGAATACAATTTTTTTGCATCATCTAAGCAGCAAATCGATACACCAGCATTTCCAATTTTTCCGTAGATATCTGGTCTGTGATCCGGATCATTTCCGTAAAGCGTAACACTGTCAAAAGCTGTAGATAAACGTTTAGCTGGCAATCCCATACTTACATAATGGAAACGACGGTTGGTACGCTCTGGTCCACCTTCACCAGCAAACATTCGTGCTGGATCTTCTCCTGTTCGCTTAAATGGATATAATCCTGCTGTATATGGGAATTCTCCTGGTACATTTTCTTGTAGAGTCCAACGTAAAATGTCTCCCCAAGCCTGATACTTTGGTAAAGCCACTTTAGGAATTTGCGTGTGAGATAACGACTCTGTATGTGTTTCGATTTTGATTTCTCTATCACGAACTTTAAACGAATAGATTGGGTTTTTGTATGTGTTCACCTTTTCATCCCAACCCGTAATAACTTCCCAGTTGTAAGGATCTAAGTTGAGTTTCACGCGGTCAAATTCTCCGATAAGCATCTTAACGAAGTCCTTGTTCTCGACTGCACTCGAACTGACAGACTCACTTTCTATTCCTGCTTTATCCAGTTGCGGTGTTGCTTCAGTTACAGACTCTATCGTCTTGTAAATTCCGTAGAGCTTTTGAGCAACTTCAACTTGTTCATTTGCTGTTTTATCGTAAGCACGATTATTTTCAGCAATTTCAGATAAGTAACGTGTTCTTGCTGGAGGAATCACAAAAATCTTTTCACTCATTTCATCTGAAATATGAAAGGTCGATTTTAAATCGGTATCTGTTTTTTCAACAAGCTTATCCATAATCGCCTTATAAAGCGTATTCATTCCAGGATCATTAAACTGAGACGCGATGGTTCCAAAAACAGGTAACTGATCTTGAGGAATGTCCCAAAGATTATTGTTACGCATGTATTGTTTTTTCACATCACGTAAGGCGTCTTTTGCACCTCTTTTATCAAATTTATTAATGGCTACTAAATCGGCAAAATCAAGCATATCGATTTTCTCCAATTGTGTGGCAGCACCAAATTCAGGTGTCATCACATAAAGCGATACATCACTGTGTTCAATAATTTCGGTATCACTTTGTCCAATACCAGAGGTTTCTAAAATAATTAAATCAAATTCGGCTGCTTTTAACACTTCAACTGCTTCATTGACATATTTAGACAATGCTAAATTCGATTGACGGGTTGCCAGACTTCGCATATAGACTCTGGGTGAATTAATAGCATTCATACGAATACGATCTCCCAGAAGTGCGCCTCCTGTTTTTCGTTTTGAAGGATCTACAGAAACAATACCAATTGTTTTTTCCGGAAAATCAATTAAGAAACGACGTACCAGTTCATCTACTAAACTGGACTTTCCTGCACCTCCAGTTCCAGTAATACCGAGAACAGGTGTATTAGAATTTTTATTTTTAATGTGAATTTCATTAAGCGTTTCCTTGGCCACTTCGGGAAAGTTTTCTGCAGAAGAAATGACTCGGGCAATCGCCTTAGGATTTTTCTTCGGAAGGTTATCAATCTCACCATTTAAAGCATCACCAATGGCAAAATCAGATTGTTCAACCAAATCGTTAATCATGCCTTGTAATCCCATTTCTCTACCATCATCAGGCGAATAGATTCTGTCGATTCCATAATCCATCAACTCTTTAATTTCAGAAGGAAGGATAACACCACCACCACCACCAAAGATTTTAATATGACTTGCACCTCGTTCTTCAAGCAAATCGTGCATGTATTTAAAATACTCATTATGACCACCTTGATAAGAGGTTAAACAAATGGCATTTACATCTTCCTGAATGGCTGTATTTACGACTTCTTCAACACTTCTATCATGACCTAAATGAATGACCTCAACACCTGTTGCCTGAATAATTCTTCGCATGATATTGATTGAGGCATCATGGCCATCAAAAAGCGAGGCTGCTGTTACAATTCTGACTTTATGTTTCGGGTGATATGGTGCGACTTGCTTCATTCGTAAAATTGTATGTTTTAGTGGATGCAAATTTACGGAATTTTCAAAAGATGCCCTCTATGATTTAGAATAGTTTAATACTTATTTCAATTTCACTGTGTTTAAATGTGACACGACTATGGTTAATGGTGTCTAAAAATAAAATATCCATTTATTTCATTGGTAAATTTCTATATTTGTCACTCTTAAAACTCTCAAATTATGATGCGTAAATTATTGGCTTTTGTTCTTATTTTTAATCTCACAGCATGCGCTGAATTACAAGGCGTTGTTGATCAATTGCCACAATCTGGAAGTGTGTTAAGTAATGCTGATATTGCTGCAGGTTTACGTCAGGCTTTAGATTTAGGGATTGATAAACAAGTAACCAAGCTCACCCAAACTGATGGTTTCTTTAAAAATGAACTGGTAAAAATCTTATTACCTGAAGAATTGCAAAAAGTAGATAAAGGCTTACGTGATATTGGTTTAGATAATCTGGCTGATGAAGGCTTGAAAGTTTTAAACAGAGCTGCTGAGGATGCTGTAAAAGAGGCGACTCCAATATTTGTCAATGCAGTTAAGGAGATTACATTTAACGATGCTAAAAACATCTTACTAGGAAGTGATGATGCTGCAACACAATACCTGACAAACCGAACTCAAACTGAACTTTACAACAAATTTAAACCTGTGATTAATTCTAGTTTTAATAAGGTTGGAGCAGATCAGATTTGGGCAAATCTAATTAATAAATACAATGCGATTCCGTTTACTAACAACGTGAATCCAGATCTTACTGATTACGTTACAGGTGAGGCATTAAAAGGTGTTTACACTATGATTGCTGTGGAAGAAAAAGAGATTCGTAATAAAGTTTCTTCACGTACAACAGATTTACTTCGGAAGGTGTTTGCGCTTCAGGATTAAATGATTGAAGAATTTTAAAATCTTTTGAAGGATACTGTCAAAACTAAGGGCTAACAAAACTATTTCTTCTGATAGAGTCCGTCAAAAGCTACAGTGACCTCTGTAGTGTTTGTAATTGTTTCCCAGTATTGGCGAACAGAACCATCATCGTTTAACGTCCAAGTAATGCGATGATAAAACAATTTTCCATCTGTATTGGTTTCTTCGTCCGTTTGAAGAATCATTTGATTCCCTGTTCTGTTTCCCTTGAGATGTAAACTTTGACCTTTATTATCTATCCAGATTTGTTCCCATTGGTTGGTTTTATAATTATAGAAATTATTACTCGTTCCTGTAAAGTTTCCCTTTGCACTTGTCCAGTTTTCCTGAAGAATACAATTATCCTGAATTTTAACAATCCTGTTGGTTCCGGCTTTTGAACCATCCGGATTTGTAACGGTCCACTCACCTACCCAAAAATCAAATTCCGCATGTTTTTCAGTACAACAATTACAAGGTTTTGTTTGTGCAGTAACAGTTATAAAACATAAAATTGCGATGCAGAGAAATAATTTTTTCATGATGATTTTAGTTGTTGTTCTCTAAAGCTATAAAATCATTCTTAATATAATGCTAATATTAACATAACATTAGTGTACGCAATTTGTAGCATCTTTGTAACAGTTAGCAAAGGAATTTATCTTCACCTTTTATTTGAATTAGAAAAAGTTAGTTAAAAAATCGATCTTAATTTTAAGGTCGATTTTTTTTTGTAATATTTAAATTTTTTGCATAAATTTAATAGCTCAACACTATAGTAATGAAGCCATCACAAAAAATTATAGACAACCAAAATTCGTTACTAAGACGCTACAAGACACTTGTAGAACAGGCTTACAATTTCAGACAAACAGATTCTGCACTAAGTGATTTTTCAGAATATAAAGCCATTAAACTTTTACACAAAATGAACAAACTTAAGTTTCTTATGAGAGATTTTAGCAGAGTTCAACAAAATTAGATTGTATTTTGTAAGGATTTAAAATAATCAAAAGCCATTAAAAGTCTTGAGCCATACCAGGAAAAAGCTTCTCCATCTACAATTTTCACTTTAGCTTCCGGACAAACAGATTTAATTTCATCGATATCACTGTTCTTAAAAGGATAAGGTTCACTTGATAATAAAATAAGGTCTGGTTGTTTATCTTTCAATTCTAAAAGGTTAATTTCAGGATAACGGTTAACATTTTGGTAACTATTTTCAAAATTATTTATGGAAAGCATTGCATTTATAAACGTTTGATTTGCGGCAACCATATAAGGATTTTTCCAAATAAAATAAACGACGTTTAGTTTCGCTTTATCAAAACTTAATTTTTTAAAGTCTGTTAATTTTGATTTGATTTCAGTGCTCATACGTTTTGCATTTTCGGATTTGTCAAACATATCACCATACATTGCTATCAGTTCTAAACTATCATCAATGTTATAAATATCACTAACATGAACTGGAGCAATCTCTTCTAATTCTGATATCATCTCTTTGGTATTCTCTTCCTTGTTGCAAAGAATTATATCAGGATTTAACGCTTTAATTTTATCATAATGGACTTGTTTAGTACCTCCAACGATTGTTTTTTCTTTTCGAAGATGATTTGGATGCACACAAAACTTTGTCACGCCAACGATGGCATGTTCCAGACCTAAATCGACTAACAATTCGGTTTGAGAAGGCACCAAACTCACAATCCGTTTTGGAGGACTTTTCAATTGTAGTTGACGATGGAGTTGATCTTTCAATGGGAACAGGTTATACTTGAATTATAGAAAACTCGCCATTTAAAGGTTTTAAGTTAGCCATGAGTTTCTGAATTAAATCAAAACCATATTCTAAATAAAACTCAGAAAAATTGAGGTGTCGCTCCTGTAAACTCTGATTTGGAAACAGCTCATTTTGAAGTTCTGCAACACGATTCAAATGATCTGCAAGTTTGCGTTTTTGCGCTTTTAATAAACGTTTCTCTAAAGCTTCAAGTCCGTTAATTTGTTTTTGTTCCTGAGCTGCAACTGCACCTTTAAAGGATTTATCTGTTTTTTCAGCTAAATCATACATGGCTTTAAATTGCTGCATCAAATGTTGCTTTTGCTCTGAAAAATCAATATCAATTGAAGAAATTTGATTCGTGACCTTCGTTTTTAACTGATCTCTGTTTAAAAACAAATCTGCTACCTCGACATTTAATTTGTCTAGCTTTTCTTTTTGCTTTTCAGTAATCAGTAATGCAGAATTACGAAGTAACAACATTGGGAACACTACCTTTTGACTTTCAAAACTGGATTTTAACTGCAGCCAATACGCTAACTCTCCTCCTCCTCCAATATAGCAAAGATTTGGCAACACGACTTCCTGATATACAGGTCGCATGATCACATTAGGTGAAAAGCTTTCAGGCACCTCATTGAGGTGTTTTATTATTTCACTCTTGCTGAATGATATTTCAGTGTTATTAACAAAATACTTACCTTCATTTTCGATGATACGTTCACGAATACCTTCAGTGATATAGAAGAGGTTAAT
>JAAEZL010000099.1:0-4116 GCA_018222875.1 Algicola sp. | reverse complement strand
ACCAACCACTTACTTTCATTTTCGCTGCTACCATATCGAATAGTTTCAGTGATATAGGAACGGTTAATGTCTCTTGGATTGACCTGAATTTTATAGTTTCCTTCTAAAGCATTTAAGTTTTTATTGGCTTCAGACACTTTCGAAAACGAGGTTTGATTTACAAGTTCTTCTTCTATATACGGAATGAACTGCTGCTTTAAGTCATGGTCATTTCCATCTACAATTACGAGTCCGAAATCCTTAAATAGTGCATTTACCAAATAATGCATGGCTTCAGCTAAATTAGAATGATTGAGGTAAGCGTTTTTAAAGTATGCCTTTAATTCGGAAGCATTAGTAGTTGCATTCAACTGAGCGCCAAAAACTTCAAAAACTTTATCTAACCCATTGAGATTTAAGTCTCCAACAGCACCTGAGGCCTCTCGATTCCATTGTACTTTTTTACCTTTAAAATTGAAGAAGTTGATTTCCTCAAAATCATGATCTTCAGAGGCCATCCAGTAAACAGGCACAAAATTATACTCAGGATATTTAGCTTTTAACGCCTTACATAAATTTAGGGTTGAAATGATTTTATAGAAAAAATATAATGGTCCAGTGAATAAATTCAGCTGATGACCAGTAACAACCGTAAAGGTGTTTGAATGTTCAAGTAAATTTATATGCGTTTGTGTAAGGTTTGAAACCGAAGTGTTTTTGTATTGTTCATTCAATACTTTAACCAGAACCTTTCTTATATCGTTATTAAAACCGGATTGCTTTTCCTGAATTTGGGCTTTAAAATTTTCAAGTTTCGGAAAGCGATTATAGAATGGTTTTAAAACCTCATTTTCATCTAAATAATCACATATTAATGATGAAAAATAGTTAGTGTCTTTAAACGATATACAGTCGGTTGGCATAAATACAATTCAATTGAAGCGTAAATATACAGCTAATGCATTTTTAGGATTGCTAAATTTTAGTTAATTCCTAAGAACAAGCCATATTTCAAACTACAGCATTATCTTGAATAGTTAGGTGCTTCTTTCGTGATGGTTACATCGTGAGGATGACTTTCATTAATTCCTGAACTCGTAATTTTTACAAAACGGCCAGTTTCTTTAAGTGTTTCGATGTCTTTAGATCCACAATAACCCATTCCTGCGCGAAGACCACCAACAAACTGATGGATACTTTCAACCAAATCACCTTTATAAGGCACACGACCAACAATACCTTCGGGAACTAATTTTTTGATATCATCTTCAACATCCTGAAAATAGCGATCCTTACTACCTTGTTTCATAGCTTCAACAGAACCCATTCCACGATAGGACTTAAATTTACGTCCTTCGTAAATAATCGTTTCTCCCGGACTTTCCTTTGTACCAGCTAACAAAGAACCAAGCATCACGCAATCAGCTCCAGCTGCAATCGCTTTTGGAATATCACCAGTATATCGAATGCCACCATCAGCAATAACAGGAACACCAGAACCTTTAATAGCTGCAGCAACTTCTAAAACAGCAGAAAACTGAGGAAATCCAACACCAGCAACAACTCGGGTTGTACAAATGGAGCCTGGACCAATTCCAACTTTAACAGCATCAGCACCAGCATCAACTAAATATTTAGCGGCTTCACCAGTGGCAATGTTACCAACAATCACTTCAAGTTTTGGGAATTTCTTTTTAATCTCTTTCAGCACCATCACGACACCTTTGGTATGACCATGAGCAGTATCAATAATAACAGCATCAACTCCAGCTTTTACCAGTGCTGAAGCTCTTTCAACTGCATCACCTGTAACACCAATAGCTGCAGCAACACGTAGTCGTCCGTACTGGTCTTTATTGGCATTTGGCTTTTGTGTCACTTTTGTAATATCTCTGAAGGTAATAAGTCCTTTGAGCTTATAATTGTCATCAACGATGAGTAGTTTTTCAATTTTATTTTGCTGAAGAATTTGCTCAGCATCTTTCAAAGATGTACCAACAGAAGCAGTGACTAAGTTTTCACTTGTCATCACCTCAACAATGGGTCTATTGTTTTCATGTTCAAAACGCAAATCTCTGTTGGTAACGATTCCCTTTAAAGTACCAGATTCATCCACAATAGGAATTCCGCCAATACTGTGTTCTGCCATATTAAACTTTGCATCAGCAACTTTAGCCGTTAAAGGCAAGGTCACAGGATCGATAATCATACCGCTTTCAGCACGTTTAACTTTTCTAACTTTATCGGCCTGCTGCGCAATGGTCATATTTTTATGTAGCACTCCAATACCACCTTCCTGAGCCATGGCGATTGCCATTTTACTTTCAGTAACGGTATCCATCGCAGCCGAAACTACAGGAATATTTATAGTAATGTTACGTGTGAATTTGGTTTGAATGTTTACCTCTCTTGGTAATACTTCAGAAAATGCAGGAACTAAAAGGACGTCGTCATACGTAAGACCTTCTCCAACAATTTTATTTTCGTGTGCTGTCATGATGCAATTACAGTTATAATTGCATGCAAATCTACGCATTTAATTTCACATAAAATATCTAATCTGTCATATAAGTAGATTCATGAATACCTTATTCGGAAATAAAAGTTGCACGAATAAAGATACAACTATGATCAGTAAAAGTGTTATGAGCGGATTAAATCTTAACCTGAAGTGTCACATACCAGTTTCTGGGAGCAGATGGAATAATTCCAGGACCAGGATAACCTGTTGCGCGACGTGTAAAATACGTTTCGTCTAAAAGGTTATTGATTCCTGTTTCGAGCTTAAGCGATTTAAAGGAATAGGATAAAGATACATCTAAAATACTATACGCTGGAATTTTTCCTCTTGTTCCGGATTCATCTGGTTCAACGGCATTAGAAGCATCAGAAAATTGCTCGGATAAATACGAAAACTGAACATTTGCCAGGAGATTTTTATACCCAAATTTAAGTCCGTTTTTTAAATTCACCTGAGGTACAAATTCGACGTCATTACCTTCAACACCAAATCTGCTGATTGTAGATGTATATTCTGAAGTTATTAAAGATAAATTATTAAACACTGTAAGCTTGTAATTAGAATCATCAATATCGAAGGTTGAAAGCACATTCCATTCTACAAGGCTTTCTATTCCAAAAATCAAGGCATCTCCAATATTAGTTCGTAATCTATCGCCTTTGTCCGGACCTTCATTTTCTAAAATTACACCGATACGATCATTATAAAAGAGTCCGAATGCACTAAGGTCATAGTTTAGATATTTTGACCATTTTCCCCGAACTCCAATATCGATAGTTTGCCCTCTTTCGTCAGAAATATTTTCATCAACTAAAAACGACGGATTTACAGTTCTTATATCGGAAAAGGTTACAGAACGATAATTTTGCGATATATTTCCATAGAATTCTATAGAAGTATTTGGCTTATAACTTGCACCAATACCCAGAAGAAATAAATTCCTGTCGTTTATTCTGTTATCGGTAAACGTATTACTTGCTATAGGATTTCCAGCAGCATCTCTGTTGATTCTAGTGTATTCACCATTAGATTGGGTTTTTATGTATTCAAATCTAAAACCAGGAGTCACAGAAAATTTTTCGGAAAACTTTAAAATAGTTTCACCAAACAAGGCAATGTTTTCATTTGGAAGCTCAAAGTCTGAACTTATGTAATCATTGGTCTCAACAAGATTAAAATCTGGATTAATCCCTCTTGAACCAGCTCCCTGACTTTCAGTATTACTAGCGTTGTAATATTTTGCTCCAATTAAAAACGTACTTTCATTATTAAACATATTATAACGAGACAGCAATCTTGTTTCAAAACCATAATTGTTATAAGAACCAAGAATTAAATCTCTAAAATCATATTGACCATTGAAGAATTCATCTGAATCTAAAACCGGATTAGATTGTGGCAATCTGAAATTACCTCTGTAACCAAGTGCATTACGTTCAGAGTTTAACCCAAAAGCATTAAAGGTAAAATTGGTTTTTTCAGAAAATTTATGAGATAATTTCACATTGTACAATAACCACTTTACCTGAAACCAATTTCGCTCACGATTACTCTGAAATGCATTGTCTTCA
Source organism: Algicola sp. (assembly GCA_018222875.1). GTDB lineage: Bacteria > Bacteroidota > Bacteroidia > Flavobacteriales > Flavobacteriaceae > Psychroserpens. The sequence goes on along the minus strand of JAAEZL010000099.1, from coordinate 45 downwards.
AACTGAGCATCAGTTAAGCCACCTGCTTGTTGCGCTAAATAATAC
>JAAEZL010000298.1 GCA_018222875.1 Algicola sp. | reverse complement strand
TCTGTGACTGAAAACCGGGCGAAAACAGTAAAAGTCCTTGTATATTACCACGCTCGATAGCGTGGATAGTGACAAGGTTTGCTCCTGTTGAAAAACCACCAAGCCAGACTTCGTCATACTCATTTTTGAGCAAATTAGCATAGTGATCTACGATGGCTTGCCAATCAAAATAGCTTGGCTGCATCATGTCTTCTGGTTTACTACCATGACCTGGTAGCATTAGTGTTTGAACACGAAACCCTTGCTCACCCATACTATTTGCCAGATCAGAAAAGCTATAAGGTGAATCCCCAAGACCATGAACAAATAATATTGCCTTGTTGGTGGCTGTTTTGGGGATTATCTCAAAAGGCATATTCATATCTAATTCTTTATCATGATTACTCGAGATGTACTGACGGTTGTTTCTTAACCAGGTATTGGTTTCCTGCAAGTAACGATCAAAGTTAGGCTGAATATAGTTGTAATAGTCCCCAGATTGGTTTAATGGGGTTTTACTAATTGAAGTTGAACTGCATCCGATACAGACAGTTGTCAATATCACAATCGCTAAATAGTAAATATTATTTTTCATATTAATTTCTAGATATCGGCTAGGTTTTATTTGAGTGAAATGATTTATTAATTTACCTAGAAAATACTATAATCATTTCAACGTCATGAATTTTATTTAATCGTTCTGAACTCTGATGGACTAAAACCAGTGTTCTTCTTAAATAATCTAGTGAAATGCGCTGGATAATCAAATCCGAGTTCGAACGCAATATTACTTATTGTTTTTTTTGAGCCAAGTAGTTTGTTTTTTGCAAGCTCTATTATGAACAAGTGGATATGTTCGATAGCTGACTTCCCAGTCTCTTTTTTTAATAAATCATTAAGGTAGTTAGGTGACACACCAAGTTTTTTGCCACAATACGCCACATTTGGAAGCCCATCTTCTAGTGCTCTTCCATTTTTAAAGTAATCCCAAAGCATCGTCTCAAATTCGATTATTTTATCTTTACTTTCATTTGAACGTGTATAGAACTGGCGATCATAGAATCTCCTGCAATAGTCGAGCATTAACTCGATATTTCCTGAAATGAGACTTCCAGTATGCCTATCAATGTTTTGTTCCAACTCACGGTTAACCTTTTGTACTAGTTCATTAAGAGTTTGACGCTCTGTATCTGATATATGAAGAGCTTCACTTACGTCGTAAGAGAAAAAAGAGTACTGATGGATTTTTTTTCCAAGTGGAGTTCTGCGAATTAGATCAGGGTGAAAGAGCAATGTCCACCCTTGCGTATCTTTTTCTATGACAGTGTCTGAAGGAGAAATAATCTGACCTGGAGCGACAAACAGCATCGCACCTTCTTCAAAGTCATAACTATTTCTCCCATACTTCATTGTACCTGTAACCTCATCCTTCATTGCAATCATATACATCTCGGTACAATAACTATCTTTCGTTATATCGACATCAATACAATTGTTAGAGATAATCGTGACAAACGGATGTTTTGGCTTACCTATTTTTAGTAATCGATGAACTTGCGAAATAGATTTTATGGAAATAATATCGTTCATAACTTTCACTAAATCTTTTGTGATACTCTTATAAATTATAGAACAAAAAAATAAACCTACTAATTTGGTTCTAAAGGTTTATGGGAAATTCAGCCTTAATATATAAATGCGACTTAATTAAAATAGTAAAAATCAGACACAATATTATATTTTATCTTGTTTTTTCTTTTTTGAAAGTACTAATAATAAACTTGTCAAACAATTTATCTGACATTATGGACTTCATAAATAAAGTCGTTTTTGCCATGTAGCCTGCAGC
>JAAEZL010000297.1:635-1833 GCA_018222875.1 Algicola sp. | reverse complement strand
TGAAACGATGCCGAAAGAATAAAAATGGTTTTTCCGTTTTGATCTGCAGTGACACGACGTACCGAAAAACTTCCGCCATCTCTCACCAAAGCCACATTATAAATTATAGGAAGTTCTAAATTTCCTGCTTCTAAAAAATACGCATGCATAGAGTGTAAAACTCTATTATTAGTTATGGTTTGCGAAGCTGCATTAATGGCCTGCGCCAAAACCTGACCACCTAACACATTTGGGCTTCCTACGGTTTTATTATACCCTTGAACCACATTAACATCAACGGATTTTAAATTGAGAAGTTCGAGTAAATCTTCAACTTTTGTCATAATCATAAAAGCTTTTCAGTTTCAAAATTATTAAAAATGAGCAAGCAATAGCTCATATTTTATAAATACTTTAAGGTTAATAATTTTAGTTTGGTTAACAATCTCAATATCTTGTCAGAATGAAGATTTTTATAATGATTAAAGCCCAAATTTTATTTTTCGCCTTTATTTTAACCGCTTGTCAAACAGGAAAACTTGATGTAGTTTGCAATATACCTGAACATCTCACTGAGGTTTCAGCTATTGAAACTATTGATAACAATGACTTGTTTTGGGTTATTGAAGATAAGGGAAATGCTAACAACCTTTACGCAATTGATGTTAACGGAACTTTAAGTAGAGATATAGACATTGATAATGCAGATAATATTGATTGGGAAGAATTGACTTCGGACACTGAAGGCAATATTTACATTGGAGATTTTGGGAACAATTCAGGTAAACGCGATGATTTTTTTATTTATAAAGTAGCGCATTCAAATTTGAATGATGACGACGTTAATGCTGAAAAAATTGAGTTTTCGTTACCAAAAGGTATTAAAAAGAAGGATTTTGAAGCTTTTTTCCTGTTTAATGACCATTTTTATCTTTTTAGTAAAGAAACCAAAAAATGTGTATTGCTTAAGGTGAAAAATGAAATAGGAAAGCAAACCGCAAAACTTGTTACTGAATTTAATCTTGACGGAAAAGACAATAAAATCACCTCTGCTGATATTAGTAACGATGGTAAAACTGTAGTGCTTTTAAACCATGACAAGCTATGGAAAATCACAGGCTTTAGTTCAGATAACTTTTTTAAAGGTAATGTAGAAGCTCAATATTTTGACCATAACTCTCAAAAAGAAGGCATTTGCTTTAAAGACCAAAACACAGTT
>JAAEZL010000297.1:0-625 GCA_018222875.1 Algicola sp. | reverse complement strand
AATGTCTGAGGAGCGCAATGGCGATTTAGGCAGTAACATTTATAGCTTTAAGCTTCATTAAAAGTTTACACCAAAGCCAAACGAGAATCGCCAACCTTCGACACTATTAAAAAAGTTGAAAGTTCCTGAAAGACTTTCGGCAGCAGTTATCCAAGTACCAAAACCGTAGTCGTTGTGCCACTTTTCGGAATCTTCATATTTTGCCCAAACTCGACCTACATCAAAACCTCCAAAAACACCTATTTGAAATGGTAATGTTTTTGTTTTAAAAGATGGAAAGCTGTATCGTAAATCGGCACTTGTAACCAAGGAACTTTTTCCTGTAAATCGGTCTGTTCTAAAACCTCTTAGTCCATTATGTCCACCAATAATTGCACCTTGATAAAACAAGAAGTCATCACCAAATCTTAGCTGAGTTCTGATATCTGTTTTAAGCACAAGCTCTCGCATACCAAGAGCATTGTAAAACCCTAAATTTGAGTTTACAAAAGCAAATATGTTTTTAAACTTTTCTAATTCGGTTTTTGCTCCTGCATTAAACATAAACGTCATTCCTTTGCTTGGATTGATTTTATTATCAAAACTTTCATATTCATAAGTTGCATCAACTGATGAAAAATAACGT
>JAAEZL010000296.1 GCA_018222875.1 Algicola sp. | reverse complement strand
GGATATCGGTTTTATACCTTTTCACCGTGAGCTTGATGGCTTGGAATACGAACGCATCTATACCGATATTTGTTACCTTTATGCCAGCAAAGATAACCCACTTGCCAAACTATCTGAGAAAGAGCTTTCTGAGGACATCATCAACGGCTTCCCTGTCGTTTACGCAGGATTAAAGCCACAGGAGCTCCTCCACTCTCCTTTATCTAAAATGAACTTAAAAGCCACGGCATATAACTATGAATCTCGAATGGCGTTGATACTCTCGTCCAGATTTATTGGTTACTTGCCAGAAAACTACGCCAAGCCCTATGTCGATAATGGAGAACTTGTGCCAATCGCCCCAGATACAAGACACTATTATGTAGAAATAATGGCGATCACCAAAAAGACCCATTCAATAAATAAGGTGCGCTCGTTGTTTATAAAAACCATGCGCGACTTTTACCGAAAGCAGAGTGCATAAGAAAAGTTATAATTAGCTTTGCCCCCTAACCAAAGCCTCTTCGAATGACGAGGCTTTTTCATGCCAAGACCAACAACACCAATATAAACAATGACTTAACATTTAAAGACGGACCTATTCTGTCCGAGAGCACGCAATTGTAACCGGGATAAAAGCGGGCAATTAACACCCGCATATGACTCAAGCTTTATATTTAATTTAAAATATGCAGTGTTTCGTAAAATCACCGGCTTCAGTAGCTGTCCAGTCTCCCTTAGGCTTTTCTTTCATTTCTGCACACCATTCTTTGCTTCCAACTTCAGGCGAGCAGCCTTGTATAGCCAAAACGCCCATCAATAAACCAAATATACAAGAATAAGTCTTCATTAATTTTTTCATCATTTCGTCCAAGAAAATAACATTAGTCATTCATAGATAATGAAATATTAAATTAACTGGGTCAATGGATGTCGCTGACCAATATATAGGGACACTTATGATGCAAACAAGAACAGTTGGTCATGGACGTTGATGTCGCGGCTCATTGACGTCGCGACTAGAGCTAAGCCGTTATTGGACAGAACCGATTTAGACGTATAACCCTCAATCTTTGCTCCCAGATTAGAAGAGGTATATTGAAACACCTGAACCGTTTGATACGTATATTTTCCAAAAGCAGCTTCCTGCCTGTACTTTCAGCAACCATTCAAAATTTGACAATTAAATGAATACGTTAATACTGTTGATATCTGATTAACCAACGAAAGGATTTAATTGTGCAGGGAAAGATTAGTATTTTTTTGAGTAATAACCTAAGCGTTATTGGATTTACATCTGGTGTTTTATTCTACCTGATGATCAGATAGGAGCGCGGAATGGGACACATCATAATTGGAGCAGTAATCTTCTCACTATATCTTATAGGGAACATGGTGGCTGGTTACTACTTAGGGAAGCGTAAGTTATCTAGTGCAAAACTTGCAGCATTATTCTCATTGATCTTCGCATTTTTCCCTCCTGTTAACTTTGTCTTTTTTGCCGCATTAGTGTTTAAGAAAGATATCAATTTTGCCTTAACTAATAACGCTTAGGTTCGCTATTGGTATCAATCTAAATGAAAAAAAGACACAAACGAGTCAACTCAGATCTCGCTGACTCGAATTGGACTAGAAAATTTTATTACCTTAAACTTCGGATTAATAATCCTGCCACCAGAAGGACACTAAATGGCAAATTATTCACTAGAGCCTTTATATTTGGATTCCGTTTTTTCCATGGTTTCTAAAACTTGCGTGTTTTCATCCTCTACCCATTGCATAAATACTTGATATCCTGCTGCTAAAAATGCCGCACCAACGAACATACCCAGTATTCCGCCAGACATAACCCCGCCAACAG
>JAAEZL010000295.1:392-1842 GCA_018222875.1 Algicola sp. | reverse complement strand
GATTCAAATAATACTAATATTATGCGTTATGAATCAGAAAAGTTTTGGGAAACTGAAAATCGATTATTGAAATGGAAAAAAAATGAAAAAAACAATGCAACTAAACATACAATTCATAAAAATCGTTAGAAATGCACGTGGCAAAAATTTTGAATCAAGCAATTGATATCGATAACATTGAAATTATAGAAAATAGAAAAAATTATCTCAAAAGTAAATCAATACCTAAAATGGAATGGACTTCTGACAATGTTTACAATGCCTTAATTTCAACTTTTGAAAAGCAAACTAATAAGGTATTCATGAATAACCGTGACAATATCAACAAAGTCAAAACCTTAGCCTACTATTTGGCGCGGGATAAACGTTTTTTTAGATCCCCATTATTAAATAAAGATTTGAATTCGCCAAGCTTCAGCAAGGGACTACTTATATTTGGAGATTATGGAGTAGGTAAAACAACTATATTAAAAACAATTCCAGCTATTACGAATAACTATTTCTCATATGACTTGTCAGTAGATTTAGTTTCTGAGTACGAATCACTAATCTCTGCAGATAGGTCAACCTTTATGGAAAAGCATAAATTTGGTCGAAGGATTTACGATGATTTACGTGATGAAAATGACGCATCTAATTATGGGTTGGTGAATTTGTTTCAAAACATCCTTGAGAGTCGATATGGGGTCAGTAGCTTAACCATAGTGGCATGTAATTATGATAAAAAACACCCGTTGGATCTTGATTTAGCTTTAGACAGTTTGGGGCATCGATATGGGGGTAAGGTATTAGATAGAATTTACGGAATGTTTAACATAATTGAGTTCTGTGGAAAGAGTATGAGAGGTAGATAGTAAATAATAAATTATGAAACTGATTTCGTTTAATACTATTAAATATAATTAACACATTTTCAATAGCATAAGTTTTTTAAAATTTGAATTGAAAAAATCAAACGTAATTTGACTGCGAAAGTAGCTTAAGTTTTATTTAATATCCGTTAGATTTGTGAGTACAAATGCCATATGTTTGAATAATATTGTATTTGTCTAAAAATAATCACTAAATACCCAAATCTTAATTCGACATGGCAAAATTCCTAACTACAGTAGGGAACTCATTTTATATTGAACAAATTATTCTTAATGCAGAAAGAAGCCTGACTTTAATAACACCTTATTTAAATTTAAGTAAAAATCTAATCGAAAGGTTGACAGATGCAGCCAGAGAAAATATAAAAATTACTCTGATTTATGGTAAAAGTGAATTGAGAAAGGAAGAAAGGGAAAAAGTAGAATCATTAAAAAATATCGAAATCTATTTCTGTGAGAATCTACATGCGAAATGTTATCTGAACGAACAATCGATGATTATCACCTCAATGAATCTTTATGAATTTTCAGAACGGAATAATCGCGAAATGGGTATATTAATTGAAAAAGAAACTGAT
>JAAEZL010000295.1:0-382 GCA_018222875.1 Algicola sp. | reverse complement strand
AAATAGAATCGATAAAAAATTCTTCAGAGCTAAAGAAATCCACGGGTAAAGAAAATTTTTCGGATTTGATATACCTATCCAATGATAAGAATGAAAGATATGATTTTTTCTATCCGAGTCTATATCGAGTATTGAATGAAGTATTGGAGGATAGTACTGTATTATATAAAGATAACAGCATTATAGTAGTTAATAATTGTCCGTTTGAAGGAATTGACGTTATTGTAGATAGTCGTATAGACTTTCATTTTGAAAATTTAAATTTCTTTAAATATTTTCAGAGAAACTTCAGAGAGGATATTCACAAGATTTCACCTGATGTTCAATTTTATTGGAATTATAAGCGTATTAATATTTATCCTCAAAAAAAACTTGATATAGA
>JAAEZL010000294.1:1090-1845 GCA_018222875.1 Algicola sp. | reverse complement strand
ATTTCTTTGTTTTGTATTAGTGCAGGCGCATTAGCCTATGAAGAATATGGAGTTTATAGAGACCAACGTAATGCAGTTTTGGACATCCACGACAGTTATTTCAAAGGTCGAAAGCTTGAGGAAGAATTATCACAATATGATTGGTTAGAAGGAGAAAAAACACAAGTACAAGAGGTAGCGACTTTAGCCAGTGAGCAAGATTTCAGGACAATGCAGACCTACATAAAAAGACGAAAGAAAACAAAAGTAGATAATTTCAATACTACGAAATAAATTAGCCTAAACATCTGATTATACTTACTTTAAATCTGATACTAACATGAAAAATAAAGAGGAAGTTGACGAAATAGAAAAGATGATAAATACAGATAATTCATTAGATTATGAGCTTAAGAGCAAACTAAGGAGTTTGATTCTTTCACATAGGCAGCTTATTGAAAATGAAAAACGCTTCGATAATGATTTAGCCCATCAAAGAAAGGCGGTAAATAATTATAGGTCTCTTTTGGATTCTATCTTCAAAGGATATTATGTTGGTGGAGAAGCCCTGAAACAATTGCAAGTAAGAGGCGACTCATTTCCTAAGTTTCTTGAGGAGGAGCAACTAGCAGTTATAGACGGATTTGTAGTCGATTTTCAACTTAGCAAAGAAGAAAACTTAAATAATTATAAAGAAACTTACAAAGCAAAAATCCGTGACAAATATAACATATCCCATGAATTATTGATATTTAAAACCCCTCAAGACTTAGCAT
>JAAEZL010000294.1:0-1080 GCA_018222875.1 Algicola sp. | reverse complement strand
GGGTTGCTATTATTGCAGGAGGAATATTTGCATTTTTCGCAGGTAGTGTTTTTTTAACTGTTTCAATTATAGCTGCTGTTTCATTTATAATAATTGTTACATGGAAATATATATTAAAAAATCAATTGAAAGCTTTAGAAAATAAAGCCGAAGAAAAATTTTCAAGGCTTTATAGTAGTAGAGCAAACCAGTTAAACGCTAGAATTGCCGATAAAAAGGGAGAATTGAATCATGCTAATGAACAATTAGGTAAACTAAAAAAGTACTATAAAGATTATCAAAATCAGATTAATGAGCATTTAGACTCGTTCTCAAAAAGAAAACATTCAGAAACAGTAAGTAAAAAAATAAATGTACTCAAAACTAAAATTGCCTGCTTTAAGGAAATTGTAGCAATTTCAACAGAACAACTAAACGATTTACAAATTCAGAAAGCAACAGAAAGCGTAGAAACGAAATTGATAAGGCTTGATAAGAGCCAAAAAATTAACCATATTTCTAAGATAGAATTTTTTGAATTCGAGGATAAACTTGACTTAGAGTCTTTAACTAAACAACTCGAAAGATTTGACAGCGAAGAAACTCCCGAACTTATTTTAGAACAGTTAAAGCAAATAAGAGAGGAAAGAAACAATTTTTATGAAAAGTAAAAAATCAGAGAACAACAACTGCTACCTTAGTTTACACGATTTTCTGGTAAATTTAATTCTTGTTCCTTTTTAGATTTTGAGTAACTTAACAAAAAGTCTTTGCCATGATGGGTAGCACCTTTAAAAGCAGAATTAAGAATATAATTCAAAGCACTTTCATCCACTTTAACACCTTCGGAGGCTACTTTTAATAACGTCCATTTTTTTTGATGATGCTTTTCTAATGTTTCAGGTGATAGCTCAATTATTGAGTGTATTTCTTCTTCAATACGGCACTTTATCAAAGGCTCTATTTTATCAAGTCTTATAAAACCAGCAGCAGCCTTTTTATTCAAATCAATAAAATGTTTTTTCATTTGTTCGACAAGCAAGTCTTGATGCTGTGTAAGCATTTCGTATTTTTCCGATAAGTGCGCAGGAATTTTTGCTT
>JAAEZL010000293.1:828-1845 GCA_018222875.1 Algicola sp. | reverse complement strand
AACTTTTTCGGCGTATTTTTCATATTTCTCACTAATTGATAGTATAATAGCTTGAGTTGGCATGAGCCACAAAGGGAAGTTTCCGCCTGTATGTTCCAGTAAAATTGCTATGAAACGTTCCATGCTTCCAAAAGGAGCACGATGAATCATCACTGGTCTGTGTAGTTCATTGTCACTACCTTTATAGGTTAAATCGAAACGCTCAGGCAGATTGTAATCGACTTGAATCGTTCCTAGTTGCCAGTTTCTTCCAAGCGCGTCTTTAACCATAAAATCTAATTTAGGGCCATAAAAAGCTGCTTCACCAGTTTCCACGACATAATCTAAACCTTTATCAATCGCCGCATTTAAAATGGCATCTTCAGCTTTTTTCCAGTTTTCATCACTACCAATATACTTGTCTGGATTTTCAGGATCTCTCAAAGACACTTGAGCTTTAAAGTTTTCAAATCCTAAAGAGCCGAATACGTAAAGTACTAAATCTATAACATCTTTAAATTCTTTATCCAATTGGTCTGGTGTACAGAAAATATGAGCATCATCTTGAGTAAACCCTCTTACTCTTGTCAGGCCGTGTAATTCTCCGCTTTGCTCATATCTATACACTGTGCCAAATTCGGCATATCGTTTTGGCAATTCTTTATATGAAAACGGTTTTGCATTATAAATTTCACAGTGGTGTGGACAATTCATTGGTTTTAACAAGAATTCTTCACCTTCAGCTGGAGTATTAATTGGTTGAAAACTATCTTCTCCGTATTTGGCAAAATGACCAGATGTTACATATAACTCTTTTTGACCAATATGTGGTGTGACAACCATTTCATAGCCAGCTTTTTTCTGAGCACTTTTCAAAAAGTTTTCTAAACGTTCTCTTAGTGCTGCACCTTTAGGTAACCATAAAGGAAGTCCCTGACCTACTTTTTGTGAAAACGTAAAGAGTTCAAGTTCTTTTCCAAGTTTTCTATGATCACGTTTTTTTGCTTCCTCTAATAAGTGTAAGTATTCAGTTAACTC
>JAAEZL010000293.1:0-818 GCA_018222875.1 Algicola sp. | reverse complement strand
TTAACTCTTTTTGCTTTGGAAACGAAATACCATAAACACGTGTTAATTGTTTGTTGTTTTCATCACCTCTCCAATAAGCTCCAGCTACAGATAACAATTTGACCGCTTTAATGATTCCGGTATTTGGAATATGACCTCCTCGGCATAAATCTGTAAAAGTATCATGATCGCAAAAACTTATTGTTCCATCTTCCAGGTTTTCAATTAATTCAACCTTGTATTCGTTATTTTGTGATTTGTATAAAGAAAGCGCTTCATTTTTGGTAACAGAGCGCATTTTAAAGTCATGCTTACCTCTGGCAATTTCCATCATTTTATTTTCAATGGTTTTGAAATCTTTTTCTGAAATAGTATGATCTCCGAAATCGACATCATAATAAAATCCATTTTCAATGGCAGGACCAATAGACAATTTAATTCCAGGATAGAGTTCTTCGAGTGCTTGGGCTAATACATGAGATGTTGAATGCCAGAACGCCTTTTTTCCTTCATCATTAGTCCATGTATATAATACTAAAGAGCCATCTGTTGTTAATGGAGTTGACGTTTCAATAGTTACATCATTAAAACTCGCAGAAATAACATTTCTTGCAAACCCTTCACTTATATCTTTAGCAACTTCAATAGGAGTTATTCCTTCATTAAAAGTTTTTATGGTGCCATCAGGTAGCGTAATATTTATCATATAATGGTTCTATTTAAGTTGACAAAGATAGTATCTTATATTTTCAGATACAATATTAAAGATATAGATAATACTCAAAATCCAAACCATAGAAATTATAAAAGCCTATTGTTTATAATTTGAGTTTACAAAT
>JAAEZL010000098.1 GCA_018222875.1 Algicola sp. | reverse complement strand
CCGCTATTCTGGTACCATTTAGCAGCATCGGCTTCTAACTGACCACCAATTTCACCAATCATAACCACACATTCAGTTTCTGGGTCGTTGATTAATAATTCAACAGCTTCTTTAGTGGTAGTTCCAATAATAGGATCTCCTCCAATTCCGATTGCTGTCGTAATACCTAAACCTTGTTTTACAACCTGATCAGCAGCTTCATACGTTAAGGTTCCGGATTTAGAAACGATACCAACTTTTCCTTTTTTGAATACGAAACCTGGCATGATACCAACTTTTGCTTCTTCAGGAGTAATAACACCAGGACAATTCGGACCTATTAAACGGCAGTCTTTTCCTTTGATATAATCTGAAGCTTTAATCATATCTCCAACAGGAATACCTTCAGTTATAGTAATGATGACTTTAATTCCAGCTTCTGCAGCTTCCATAATAGCGTCAGCAGCAAATGCTGGTGGAACAAAAATAATAGTGGTATCTGCTCCTACTTTGTCGACAGCTTCCTGTACTGTATTAAAAACAGGCTTGTCTAAGTGTGTTTGCCCTCCTTTTCCTGGAGTAACACCACCAACAACATTGGTTCCGTAATCAATCATTTGACCAGCGTGAAATGTACCTTCACTTCCTGTAAATCCTTGAACTATTATTTTTGAATCTTTATTAACTAAAACGCTCATTTGTGTTTGATTTTTTTGTTGAATTTTTAATTGGTAATTCGTTATGCAAAAGTAAGTTTTTGATACTGATTTTTAAACCTTTTTAAACTTTTATTTCAGCATAGGAATTTAGGCTTTCAGAACTGGCATCAGCTAACTGACTGATCTCAAACCCTCTGTATAATTTATTGTTTTTTACTTCCCAGATGGAGATAAAGTGTGCGATGGCATCTTCCTTTTCAGGTCGCTCAATGGTCGTTGCATAAATTGTATATCTGGCTGTTATCGTGTTGTTATCTTGTAATAGATGACTCACTCTGAATTTAAAAGAAAGATATGACTTCTGAACACTTGTTATCATATGCTCAATACCTTGATAATCCCGTTTTGTAAAACCTTTGCTGCTATTCCAGTTTAACTCACAGTTTTTGTGAAAGAAGCTCATAATATGGTCATCTTTTGCCAAATCTGATTGATAAAATGTTTTAACTATGTCTTTTGGATTCATTTTAATTTCTTTAGTTCTTCTAAAATTTTTGGAATCTGTTTAATGGAAGCCAATCGTTTTAATTCTAGGTGTGCTTCCTGAATTGGAGTTCCCCAATATATTTTACCACCTTCAATAGATTTAGTAACACCAGCCTGTGCCTGAACTACAGCTTTAGCTCCAATTGTGATTCCGCTTGCTGTTCCAACTTGTCCCCAAATTGTCACTTCATCTTCAATAACCACGCAACCAGCAATTCCTGTCTGAGAAGCAATGAGACACTTTTTACCAATGACAGTATCATGGCCAATCTGTATCTGGTTATCTAACTTAGAACCATCTCCAATGGTTGTATCTCCAGTAACACCTTTATCAATGGTACAGCATGCTCCAATATCGACATGATTTCCAATAACCACACGTCCTCCAGATAATAACTGGTCGTAACCTTCAGGACGTTTTTTGTAATAGAATCCGTTAGCTCCTAAAACTGTGCCTGAATGTATGGTTACATTGTTTCCAATAACAGTGTTATCGTATATACTAACATTTGAATGAATGATGCAATTATCTCCAATGACAACATTGTTCCCAACAAAAGTGTTGGGTTGAACTACGGTATTCGTTCCAATCTTTGCTGAAGGAGAAATTGAGGCTTGAGACGGCTGAAATGGTTTAAAATATTGGGTCAGTTTATTAAAATCTCTAAAAGGATCATCACTTATTAATAATGCTTTTCCTTCAGGACATTCCACTTCTTTATTAATAAGAACAACCGTTGCAGCCGATTCTAAAGCTTTATTGTAATACTTTGGATGATCGACAAAAACAATATCTCCAGCTTCAACCACATGAATTTCATTCATTCCTAAAACAGGAAAATCATCTGCTCCTACATAATCTGTAGAAATGATAGATGCAATCTCTTTAAGTGTGTATTGCTTAGGAAACTTCATTATTCCTTGATACGTTCTTTATAGGTTCCTTTTTCGGTTTCAATTCTAATTTTATCACCTTCATTAATAAACAAAGGCACATTCACTTCTGCTCCAGTTTCAACAGTTGCAGGTTTCGTTGCATTTGTTGCTGTGTTTCCTTTTACACCTGGCTCTGTTGCTGTAACTTCTAAAACAACAGTTGCAGGCATATCGACTGATAGTGGCATATTATCTTCTGTATTAATCAGAATGGTAACAACTTCACCTTCTTTAAGCAAATCGGTTCTGTCTATCGCAGCTTCCAGAAGTCTGATTTGTGTATAATCGGCTTCATTCATAAAATGATAGAATTCGCCATCATTGTATAAATACTGAAACTTGTGTGTTTCTACACGAACATCTTCAATTTTATGACCAGCAGAAAATGTATTATCGATTACTTTTCCTGTGGTGACACTCTTAAGTTTTGTTCTTACAAATGCAGGACCTTTTCCAGGTTTTACATGTAAAAACTCAATTATTTTATAAATATCATGATTGTATCTAATACACAATCCGTTTCTTATATCTGAAGTACTTGCCATATTTGTAGTGTTAAGTTGATATTCATTGAGTTGTTAAGTTGCTTTAATTATTTAAACCACTAAAAACTCAATAAAAATTTTATTATTTTGATTTTTAATTAGTTATACTGATTAATTAAACCTTTAAGTTAATTAGATTTGAAATACCCTTTCATAATTCCTCGATGAGAATTCTTTATAAACTGAAGAATTTCATCACGTTCAGGAGTAGCTTCCATTTCAGCTTCAATTAAATCTGAAGCTTGCGTATTGTTATAATTTTTCTGATAGAGCATTCTGTAAATATCCTGAATTTCTCTGATCTTTTCAGTTGAAAATCCGCGACGACGTAATCCGACAGAATTAATTCCTACATACGACAAAGGTTCGCGACCAGCTTTTACAAATGGTGGCACATCTTTTCTCACTAAAGAACCTCCTGTGACGAATGCATGATTTCCGATGGAGCAAAACTGATGAACAGCAGTCATACCAGCAAGAACCACATAGTCTCCAACATTTATATGACCAGCTAACGTGCTGTTGTTGGAAAAAATGCAATTATCACCAACAATGCAATCGTGAGCCACATGACAATAGGCCATGATTAAACAATTGTCACCAATAACGGTTTTCATTCGATCTGTTGTTCCTCTGTTGATGGTAACACATTCTCTGATGGTGACATTATCGCCAATTATGGTTAAAGTATCTTCATCATTATATTTTAAATCCTGAGGTACCGCAGAAATAACTGAGCCTGGAAAGATGTTACAGTTTTTGCCAATACGAGCACCTTCCATTATAGTTACGTTACTTCCAATCCAAGTTCCTTCTCCAATAGTAACATTACTGTAAATTGTTGTAAAAGGTTCGATGACTACATTCTTAGCTATTTTTGCTCCAGGATGTACATATGCTAAAGGTTGGTTCATTGTAATGATTTTAATTTTGATAAAGCTGAAAGTCTATGTTCCGTTCGGTTCATTTTATTTCACTTTTGAAATTTGTGCCATTAACTCTGCTTCAGCGCAAAGTTTTCCGTTGGCATAAGCATAGCCTTGCATATGGCAAATTCCTCTTCTTATAGGTGTAATTAAATCACATTTAAAAATAAGGGTATCACCAGGAACGACTTTTTGTTTAAATTTAACTTTGTCAATTTTCATGAAGAAAGTCAGGTAATTCTCAGGATCTGGCACTGTACTAAGTACAAGAATACCTCCTGTTTGAGCCATGGCTTCAACAATAAGAACGCCAGGCATAACAGGTGCTCCTGGAAAATGACCTTTAAAGAACTCTTCGTTCATGGTCACATTTTTCATTCCGATAACATGAGAATCAGAAAGTTCAAATACTTTATCTAGTAATAAGAATGGTTGTCTGTGAGGCAACATATCCATAATTTGAATGATATCCATTATGGGTTCTTGATTCAAATCTATTTGCGGAACATTGTTGCGACGTTCATTTTTAATAATTTTAGAAATTTTCTTGGCAAACTGTGTATTTATGAAATGTCCAGGTTTATTCGCTATGACTTTTCCTTTAATTCGCGTTCCGACCAATGCTAAATCTCCAACAACGTCTAACAGCTTATGTCTTGCTGCTTCATTAGGATGATGAAGTGTCAGGTTATCTAAAATGCCATTAGACTTAACTGCTATTGAGTCTTTGTTAAAGGCTACTTTGAGTTTTTCCATCGTCTGAGGAGACAATTCCTTATCGACATACACAATCGCATTGTTTAAATCTCCTCCTTTTATTAATCCATTTTCAAGCAAGGTTTCAAGTTCGTGCAAGAAACTAAATGTTCTGGAATCTGAAATATCATTTTTAAAATCTGAAATATGATTGAGCGTGGCATTTTGAGTTCCTAAAACTTTTGTACCAAAATCTACCATGGCAGTAATTTGGTATTCTTTAGAAGGCATAACAATAATTTCACTTCCAGACTCTTCATCTGAATAAGAGATAACATCAGAAACGACATATTCTTCTCTAAAATCATCTTGTTCTGTGATGCCAGCTTTTTCAAGAGCTTCAACAAAAAATTTAGAAGAACCATCCATAATTGGAGGCTCTGAAGCGTTAAGTTCGACAATAGCATTGTCAATATCTAAACCAACTAAAGCGGCTAACACATGCTCAGATGTTTGAATGGTAACACCATTTTTTTCTAAACAGGTTCCTCTTTGTGTATTAGTCACATAATTTACATCAGCTTCAATAATTGGTGAACCTTCAAGATCTACACGTTTGAAAGAAAATCCGTTATTAACTGGAGCCGGACAAAACGTAAGTGTTACATCTTTTCCTGTGTGCAAACCTACACCTGTAAGAGATACTTCTTTTTCAATCGTCCTTTGTTTGACGTCTGTTTTAATTATTGCCATTTACTTTCTTTTCTATGTCATTTATTGTTTTAACAATCTTAGGTAAATTTTTAAAATATACATAAGATTTATTCCAATCACCATAATTAAATGATGGCGAACCTTGTAGAATTTCATTGTCCTTTACATGACGTCCAATTCCTGATTGCGCTTGAATTCTAACATTATTCCCAATAGTGAGATGACCAACAATTCCTACCTGACCACCAATTAAACAGTTTTCACCAATTTTTGTAGAACCCGCAACTCCAGATTGAGCAGCAATGACCGTATTTCTTCCAATTTCAACATTATGTGCGATCTGAATTTGATTATCCAGTTTCACTCCTTTTCTAATAATTGTAGAACCTAAGGTCGCTCTGTCAATTGTGGTTGCTGCACCAATATCTACATAATCTTCAATAATCACATTTCCTATTTGAGGAACTTTACTATACTCACCTTTTTCATCTGGAACGAAACCAAATCCGTCAGCTCCAACAATCACGCCTGAATTTATAACACAATGCTTACCGATTATTGATTCAGAATATATCTTAGCTCCAGAAAAAACAATGGTATGATCTCCAATAGTTACGTTATCTCCAATATACGTGTTTGGAAAAATTTTAACGCTATTTCCAATACTAACATTATCTCCAATATAACTAAACGCTCCAACATATACGTCATCTCCTAAAGTAACAGAATCTGATATAAATGAAGGTTGCTCTACACCTTGCTTGTTAAGCTTAACCTGATTGTAATATTCTAAAAGTTTAGAAAACGATTTATAAGCATCTTCTACTTTTATCAAAGTTGTATTTATATCGTGCTCAGGCTCAAACGTTTTATTAACAATAGTTATTGAAGCCTTAGTCGAATAAATATATGAGGTGTACTTAGGGTTAGACAGAAAAGTCAAAGAACCTTCTGTTCCTTCTTCTATCTTTGAAAGCTTAGACACTTCAACATCAGGATTACCTACAATGTCTCCTTCTAAGATTCCAGCTATCTGTTGTGCTGTAAACTTCATTCTCGCAAAAATAGAAAAAATGTATCACATATTTATAGTAGATTTTCAGTAGTTTGTATTTTAGAAACTGAAGATGTAAAGTTACATGCTACGGAGTTGCTGTTTTTTCTACTGAAATTAACTAAACAATTACAGAACCATTTAGGAAAGAAGACGGATTAATACCCATTAATTCTTCGGAAAACAGATGTAGTATTTTGTTACTGGTTTTGATAATGCTTTAATATTGAATTGATCGGAAGCTTTAGCAATATCGACAACCTTCCCTGTCTTTTGAAGAATTTTAATCGTCTGCATGTTTGATTGATACGCCTGATTTGAAATGCTATCGATAAACACAAAATACTTTGCTTCCTCTTCTGTAATGTTATATTTGTTAATTAATTTCTGAAGATGAGCGTCTAAAAGTTTCTGCTTAATTGGTTTATTTTTTAGCTTAATTTTCAGGAGATTCCTGTTGATAATCATTTCAGAAAGATTACGCAGAACAAAATCATCGTGATACTGCCACTCTTTCATTGCTGAAATAATATCTGTATCATCGAGCTTAGAAAAGGTTTTCAGAGTTGCATCATCAAAATTATCTAAAGTTATTTCGTTAGATAAAAAATAATGCAAGGCTTTACTTGATGGAAGTGTTACCCCTGAATTTGTAAGCTCTTTTGCACGTTTTAAAACTCTGGTCAACAATTGTTCGGCAACGACTCCTGTTTTATGAAGATACACCTGCCAGTACATAAAGCGTCTGGCAACCAGAAATTTTTCAACGCTGTAAATCCCTTTTTCTTCAACCACTAGCCTATCGTTTTCAACATTGAGCATGGTGATTAAACGTTCGCTGTTTACATTGCCTTCAGCAACTCCTGTATAAAAACTATCGCGTTTTAAATAATCTGCGCGATCCATGTCTAACTGACTTGAAATTAATTCGCATAAAAAAGGTCTTTCGTAATCACCTTTAAAAATCCTGATGGCAAGCGTTAAACTTCCGTTAAATTCTGTATTGAGTTTTTCCATAAATAACAAGGAAATCTCTTCGTGAGAAACGCCGTTTACAATGCTGTGTTCCATCGCATGAGAAAAAGGTCCGTGACCAATATCATGTAACAAAATGGCAGAATACAAAGCGTGTTCTTCGTCTTCAGAAATCGTAACTTCCTTAAAGCGAAGCACATTGATGGCTTTTTGCATTAAATGCATGCAACCTATGGCATGATGAAAACGAGTGTGATTTGCACCTGGATACACTAAATAGGATAAGCCCATTTGATTGATCCGACGTAATCTTTGAAAGTATTTATGTTCAATTAAATCGAAAATTTGAGAATTCGGAATCGTAATAAATCCGTAAATTGGGTCGTTAAAGATTTTAAGTTTGTTGTTAGTCTTCAAACGATAGCTTTTACATTAATTTTAAACAAATATACATGAACACTATAAATATTCTTTGGGTTGACGATGAAATCGATCTTTTAAAACCTCATATCCTTTTTTTAGAACAAAAACAGTACAACGTAACGACGTGCCAAAGTGGTACTGAAGCACTTGAGATTATTGATGATTCTAATTTTGATATTGTTTTTCTGGATGAAAATATGCCTGGATTAACTGGATTAGAAACGCTGAATGAAATAAAAGAAAAACGTGCCAACCTTCCGGTAGTCATGATTACAAAAAGTGAAGAAGAATATATCATGGAAGAAGCTATTGGAAATAAAATAGCCGATTATCTTATAAAGCCTGTAAATCCGAATCAGATTTTATTGAGTTTGAAGAAGAATTTAGACCACTCGCGATTAGTTTCAGAAAAAACGACTTCAAACTACCAGCAGGAGTTTAGAAAAATAGCGATGGATTTATCTATGGTGAATTCATTTGAAGAATGGAGCGAACTCTATCAAAAACTGGTCTATTGGGAATTAAGGCTTGAAGACATTGAAGATGTTGGTATGACTGAAATATTAGAATCTCAGAAGAATGAAGCCAATCATCAATTCGGTAAATTCATTGAAAAAAATTACGAAGATTGGTTTGACCACAGAAATGATGCGCCAACATTATCACACACCTTATTTAAGGATAAGGTTGTACCAGAATTAAGCGACAAACAACCTACGCTTTTAGTGGTTATTGATAATTTACGCTACGACCAGTGGAAAGCCTTCGAACCTATTGTAAATAATTACTACAAAAAGGCTTCTGAAACTCCGTTTTACAGTATTTTACCAACAGCTACTCAATATGCAAGAAATGCTATTTTCTCGGGATTGATGCCTAGTGATATGGAACGTTTACATCCTAAACTCTGGAAAAATGACACAGATGAAGGTGGTAAAAACTTGTATGAAGATGAGTTTTTACAAGGACAATTAAAACGTTTAGGTCTTCAGAATCTAAAAACAGAATACCATAAAATCACCAATCTAAAATCTGGAAAACGCCTGGTTGAAAACTTTAAAACCTTAAAAGATAATGACCTTTCGGTAATCGTTTACAATTTTGTGGACATGCTGTCGCATTCTAAAACTGAGATGGATGTTGTAAAAGAGCTGGCCTCAAATGATAAAGCATATCGTTCGTTAACTGTGAGCTGGTTTAAAAACTCTCCATTGCTGGAAATGATTCAGCAGGCTCAACAATTAGGATTCAAATTAATTTTAACAACAGATCATGGAACCATTAACGTTAAAAATCCTTCTAAAGTGATTGGCGACAGAGATACAAGTTTAAATTTGCGTTATAAAACAGGTCGAAGTTTAACCTATGAAGACAAAGAAGTACTGGCTGTAAAAAATCCTGAAAGCATTCATTTACCAAGTATTACGATGAGTAGTTCGTTTATTTTTGCTAAGAGTGATTACTTTTTAGCCTACCCGAACAATTATAATCATTACGTAAGTTATTACAGAAACACGTATCAGCATGGAGGTGTGTCTTTAGAGGAAATGATTATCCCGTTTGTGGTGATGAATCCAAAATAAAATCATCTGTGTAATGCAAAAAAATCCGTTGAAATACACTTTTTTCTAGTTTTTTTCAATTTTTATACGTATCATTGCCTATAATTTTGACTTGAAGTATACTTTAAGTTTTAAAATTTGGATTTAAAACTATGGAAATATCCTATAACATTAACGAATTAGAGTCGGTAGCCACTCAGCTTTTAGAGCAAATCAATTCTAAAACAGTGTTGTTTCATGGCGGTATGGGAGTTGGTAAAACAACGCTTATCAAAGCCATGGTAAAAGCACTGGGTAGTTCGGATGATGTTACGAGTCCGACATTTTCCATAGTTAACGAATATGAGTCATCGAACGGATTTAAGATTTTTCATTTCGATATGTATCGGATAGCAGATGAAATGGAAGCTTTAAACTTTGGTTTTGAAGATTACTTAAACTCAGACAAAAACTGGCTTTTTATAGAGTGGCCGGAAAATGTATCAAGCTTACTTCCAGAGGAGGTTAGTGAGATAACCATAACAGAACATAATAAGACCTCAAGAACCCTCAAATTGAGCCAAAACGAAATATTAACCCAAAAACCTGCTTATGAGCGTTGCTAAATGCAATAATAAATAGACCACCTTATACCGCATAATTACTGGCAAGTACGGAAAAACCGTAATGATAAGTGGATTAATCGAGTTGTTTTTAACACTCGTTTAACTGTTCAAAAGTGTATTCTCGAAGTATATTTGAACTATTAATTAATTAATCCCTTATATTATGAAAACAAAAAAATATGTATTGGCCATTGCGATTTTTGGAGGTATGCTTTTTACAGCTCAAGCAACTAACATTATCGATTTAAATGGACAAATTAAAACAGAAATCGACAAAACTAAAATCAAACCGCCACCAAACGGATAGAAGTTTTAATACAAAAAGGATTGCAAATGGGAGTTTTGTAGGCGTGTTAATCGCCTTAACTCCCATTTTCTTTTATTCATATGTTTATGTTCCTGAAGTAAAAGTTTGGGACACATTTTTGTTTACCTACGATAGTGGTTTTTACGAAGACGCTAGTACTAGTTTTTGGATGATTTCGACAAAAGCAACCCCTTTATTTCTACTATTCATTTGGTTCTTCACTTGTAGACACTGGTGGTATCATGCTATTTTGGTACCTATTTCTATGTATATCTACCAAATTGTCGGAGCAGTAAATGCTGATGTTCAATTCTTTGATAATTTTGATTTGCTATATTTTGTTCCTGGAATGGCTATTATTATTCCTTCAATATATTTGATAAGGGCCAAAATGTTTGATAAAATAATTGATGCCGACAAGACTATGGAAGAGCTAGAACAAGAATTTATGATCAAACCCACTACCTTTTGGGGCAAGATTAAGCAGTATTTTTAAACAAATTACCATGCATATTAGTATTAACACAGCTAAAAATAGCTGTGTTTTTATTTGTTTCAATATTTATTATAAATATTTATGTAGAAAAAAAACTATACTAATTCTTTATGTCAGATAAAAAAATTACATTTGTACAAATTATAGTTTATAATTTACTCTAAATTAATCCCTATATACCCTATTTAATAATGAGTAAAACCATACATCGAATTATAGAACTTGTTTCTGAATTAAACTTAAGTGCCAGACAGTTTGATATGTCTATTGGAACTGCCAATGGCTATATTTTACGAATGAAAAAAAATAATGCTTCTGTTGGCAGTGATGTCATTGAACGTATTGTTAAAGAATATCCTCAGGTTAATTTGGTCTGGTTGATAACAGGCAAAGGTGACATGTTCATTACTGATCAGGCTAAGCCCAAAGCCAGAACAACACAGGAAATTGAGGCTTACATTGATAAACGTCTCAAGTCAAAATGGTCTGATGAAAAGAAAGCACTTCTGGATGAGATTTTAAAGGAGATTGAAGCTTCTAAAGAATAGTTAAAACTGAGTTTATAAAATTAACTTATCTCTTAATTTAAGTAATTTAGTTAAATACTCTTTTTCATCCAGACTTAGTTTTTCTTTCTTCAGAACTATATATTCTTCTTTAATAGACTTGTAATAATTTGTGTCTAATCGGGAAACCTTTTCTAAATAACTGTTTATTTGGCTATTCATTTTTTCATTTAGAGGTTTTGAATTGCTTCTTGTCATTAAAATGACACAAACAAAAACTACTATAAAAACATCTTGAATATTTAAACAATAAACACAATTTAATTCCAAGCTTTTAAATACCGTATATAACTTATACAATTCAAAAAAAATAGGAATGATTAAGACTAATTTCCATTTATCAGTGCAAGTAAGATACCAAACTATCAATAATGACAAGGTCAAGAGTTTAACTGATATAAACCATATAAAATATTGTGTATCATCAAATTCACCTGCATGAATAGTAAAAAAATCCGTTTTCCAAATTTTAACCTGAGGTACCATCCGATATAAAAAAAACAAAAAAGGTAATACAACAATCAAGAATAATATTGTCAAATCCTTTCTTAACAAATTTGTATTAAAATACTTATAAGC
>JAAEZL010000292.1 GCA_018222875.1 Algicola sp. | reverse complement strand
GCCCTACGCAATGGCTTTCATCAGTTTGGCTTTAAACTCTTTAGGCGATTTTAAATCGTGTGCTGTAAATGCAAACGTGATATTGTTTTCTGCCAGTACTTTCGGATTTGAAGGTTCCTGATTCCAGGCTCTCATATCACTTAAAGCCAGCGATTGTGATAAATATACATTCTCTACGTCATAGGCATCCTGAAAATCGATTGGAATAATAAAAGCAGCATTGGTCGCTTTTACTTCGTTTATGCGTTCGTATTCGTCACCACCACCTAAAATGATGTATTGTATCCCAAATTGATCACCAACTTTATCTGCTCTCAAACCATTTGCTCTGCTTCCAGCTTCAAAAATTTGAACCAAGTTTTTATTTTTATTTAAGGCTTCAATCGATAAATCTTTCGTACTGCTATTTCCTTTTGCATACCATTCGGCATCTAAATATAACTGTCTGAGTAAAGCCATACTACCCATAATTGAACCAGGATACGACTGACGAGACGTTACACTTTTACTAAACGAAAAGTATTGTCCGGA
The DNA here is from genome assembly GCA_018222875.1 of Algicola sp. Lineage (GTDB taxonomy): Bacteria > Bacteroidota > Bacteroidia > Flavobacteriales > Flavobacteriaceae > Psychroserpens. The sequence goes on along the minus strand of JAAEZL010000292.1, from coordinate 1,328 downwards.
GTTCTGCTCAAGAATACTCATATCATTGCCAGCTTCAGTATTTAAAGCGACAAGTGTTCCGGTTCCTCTTACAATTCCATCGTGAATGTGCGTGTTCACAACACCAAAACCAGCCTCTAATAATTCTTTTGCTTTTTTGTTGTCGAAATTAAATTTAGAAATCGCACTATTTTCAGGCATGACATGGTCATTCCAGTAGTAGCCAGTTCGTGTAGGATTGTATTGTGGACTTCGACCACTGCCACTTTCACGTTTTGGTTTTTCAACACCAAAATCTGAAAACATATCAATAAAGGAAGGGTAAATACTTTTGCCTTCAGCATTTATAATGGTTGTGTTCTTAGGAATGGTCACTTGTGCGCCTGAAGCTACAACTTTTCCATCTTTGATAAGCAATGTTCCGTTGTCAACAACCTGACTTGGTGTGATGTAAATCTTTGCATTTGTAAAAGCTGTATAATTTGAATTAGTGGTTTTTACACCATCATTTTTTGGAAAATACTCTTGTGCCAGTAGCGAAAAACTGCATAAAAACAGCAAGAGCCTTAGAGGAATTCTTAACATATATAGTAGTTGATATTAAATTTTTCTAAAGATAAAAATTAAAGGGAAAGGTCTGTTGTAAATAATAGCTTTTTAACGTTATTCTAACGGATTAGATTTATGATAATTGACCAACAAAGCAACAACATAACTGTAGCTTTCCATGCCGTCAGATTGATTATTAGCCTTAAGAAAATTATTGTAAGTACTTTTAAATAGAGGTTCAGTTATATTTTGATAATCATCCCAAAAGTCTCTGACCTCCTGATAATTTTTTAAAACCCCTTTGTTTAGTTTTGGAAATAAGATTTGATAGGTTTCAGGATCTCTTCGGTAAACTTCATTCAGGCAATGTCGCAAAGCAAAAGCATGTCCCGAATATTGAAAATACACATCTGGATGATTCATTGCAGCCATACTTCCGATAAAATTTGCTTCGTTTTCGGCAGCATAACCTAATTGATGGGCTACTTCATGACTTCCGGTCGTTGGGAATTTATAAGTAGGAATCAAACCATCAATTTGAGCTTCGTTTGTAAACGGATTTAAATATCCCGAAAAACCCATATATGTTAAAGGTAAACTGTATATCGACTTTTTGATACTTCGCGGATGGTAGTCCAGATAAGGGAAGGTTTTAGAAAGTTGATCGTAACCTTCAGGAATCATTTTTAATATTTCAGATTTCGAAAAAGGCACCTCAACTTTGACTGAATCGTTAGAAGTTATGCTTAAATGAATGGCATTGACTTTAAGTGTCAATTGCTCAGTTAAATGAATTAATT
>JAAEZL010000097.1:3611-11720 GCA_018222875.1 Algicola sp. | reverse complement strand
GTTCATCGATGTTAGCAAATACAGCTGAAAGATTAAATTTCTCTTCCATAGTAAATAGAACTGAATACCCAGATTTCCTGGATATTCAAATTAAATCCTTTCAGGATTTTTTCCAGTTAGAGACAAAATCAGAAGAAAGAGGCAATGAAGGGCTCTACAATACCTTCATGGAAAATTTTCCAATTACAGATACTCGTAACCAATTCGTATTAGAATTTCTGGATTATTTTATCGATCCACCACGTTACACTATTGAAGAATGTATCGAAAGAGGACTAACATATAGTGTGCCACTAAAAGCACGTTTAAAACTGTATTGTACAGATCCAGAGCATGAAGACTTTGAAACTATTGTTCAGGATGTGTATCTGGGAACAATTCCATATATGACACCTAGTGGAACCTTCTGTATCAATGGTGCAGAACGTGTAGTTGTTTCTCAATTGCACAGATCTCCAGGTGTATTCTTTAGTCAGTCTTTCCATGCAAATGGTACAAAATTGTACTCAGCAAGAGTGATTCCTTTTAAAGGATCTTGGATAGAATTTGCTACAGACATTAATCAGGTAATGTATGCTTACATTGATAGAAAGAAAAAGTTACCTGTTACAACATTATTCAGAGCTATTGGTTTTGAACGTGATAAAGATATTTTAGAGATTTTTGACCTTGCTGAAGAAGTTAAAGTATCAAAATCTGGTCTTAAAAAAGTTGTTGGTCGTAAACTCGCTGCTCGTGTGTTAAATACATGGCATGAAGATTTCGTAGATGAAGATACTGGTGAAGTAGTCTCTATCGAACGTAACGAAATAGTTTTAGATCGTGACACAATCATCGACAAAGATAATATTGAAGAAATCCTCGAAGCTGGTGTGAAAACCATTCTTTTACATAAAGAAAGTGCACAACAAGGAGATTACGCAATTATTCATAATACATTACAGAAGGATCCAACAAACTCTGAAAAAGAAGCTGTTGAACACATCTATCGTCAATTACGTAATGCTGAGCCGCCAGATGAGGAGACAGCACGTGGTATCATTGACAAATTATTCTTCTCTGACCAACGTTACTCATTAGGTGAAGTAGGTCGTTACAGAATGAACAAAAAATTACAGTTAGATATCGGAATGGATAAGCAAGTGCTTACCAAAGAAGATATTATAACTATTATTAAATACTTAATTGAATTAATCAATTCTAAAGCAGAGATTGATGATATTGATCACTTATCAAACCGTCGTGTGCGTACAGTTGGTGAGCAATTATCTTCTCAGTTTGGTGTTGGTTTAGCACGTATGGCTCGTACCATTCGTGAGCGTATGAATGTTCGTGATAATGAAGTATTTACTCCAATTGATTTAATTAATGCGAAGACCTTATCGTCTGTTATTAATTCGTTCTTTGGAACAAATCAGTTATCTCAGTTTATGGATCAAACCAATCCATTAGCTGAAATCACGCACAAACGTCGTTTATCAGCTTTAGGACCTGGAGGTTTATCCAGAGAAAGAGCAGGATTCGAGGTTCGTGATGTTCACTACACGCACTACGGAAGACTTTGTCCGATTGAAACTCCTGAAGGACCAAACATTGGATTAATTTCATCCTTATCTGTGTATGCTAAAGTGAATTCTATGGGATTCATTGAAACCCCTTATAGAAAAGCAGATAATGGAGTTGTTGATATTAAAAATACACCGACATATTTAAGTGCTGAGGAAGAAGAAGACATGTTAATTGCTCAGGCAAATATTCGTGTTGATGATAATGGTAAAATTCTTGAAGATAAGATTATTGCACGTATGGAAGGTGACTTCCCAGTAATGGATCCTAAAGATATTCATTATACAGATGTTGCACCTAACCAGATTGCGTCTATTTCAGCATCCTTGATTCCGTTCTTAGAGCATGATGATGCCAACCGTGCATTGATGGGATCTAACATGATGCGTCAGGCAGTACCATTATTACGTCCGCAAGCACCAATCGTAGGAACAGGACTTGAACGTCAGGTTGCTTCAGATTCTAGAGTATTAATTAATGCGGAAGGAAACGGAACTGTCGAGTATGTTGATGCTAACGAAATCACAATAAAATACGAACGTTCTGAAGAAGCGGCTATGGTAAGTTTTGATAGTGATACCAAAACATATCCATTAGTAAAGTTCAGAAAAACAAATCAGGGAACGTCTATCAATTTAAAGCCAATCGTTGAGAAAGGTGATAAAGTTAAAAAAGGACAAGTACTTTGTGAAGGTTATGCTACTGAAAATGGAGAACTTGCTTTAGGTCGTAACATGAAAGTGGCTTTTATGCCATGGAAAGGTTACAACTTTGAGGATGCTATCGTAATTTCAGAAAAAGTTGTTCGTGATGACATATTTACATCTATTCATATTGATGAGTATTCATTAGAAGTTAGAGATACCAAATTAGGTAACGAAGAATTAACTAATGATATTCCAAACGTTTCTGAAGAGGCTACTAAAGACCTTGACGAAAACGGTATGATTAGAATTGGAGCAGAAATTAAACCAGGTGATATCCTTATCGGAAAAATTACACCAAAAGGGGAATCTGATCCTACACCAGAAGAAAAACTACTACGTGCTATCTTTGGTGATAAAGCAGGTGATGTAAAAGACGCGTCTTTAAAAGCATCGCCTTCATTACATGGTGTTGTGATTGAGAAGAAATTATTCTCAAGAGCAATTAAAGATAAGCGTAAGAGAGCAAAAGATAAAGAAGATATTGAAGCATTAGAAAATATCTACTACAAGAAGTTTGATGATTTACAGGCTGTTTTAGTTGAAAAATTATTTGCACTTGTTAATGGTAAAACTGCTCAAGGTATCTATAATGACCTAGGTGAAGAAATCATTCCTAAAGGAAAGAAATACACACTAAAAATGTTAAATGCTGTAGATGATTATACGCATTTAACGTCTGGAACTTGGACTACTGATGATCACTTAAATTCTTTAGTTGCTGATTTAATTCACAACTATAAAATTAAAGAAAATGACCTTCAGGGTTCATTACGTCGTGAGAAGTTTACCATTTCTGTAGGTGATGAATTACCAGCAGGTATTATCAAATTAGCTAAGGTTTATGTTGCTAAAAAACGTAAACTAAAAGTTGGTGATAAAATGGCAGGACGTCACGGAAATAAAGGTATTGTTGCTCGTATCGTTCGTCAGGAGGATATGCCATTCTTAGAAGATGGAACACCTGTTGATATCGTTTTAAATCCATTAGGTGTACCATCTCGTATGAACATCGGACAGATTTATGAAACGGTTCTTGGTTGGGCTGGACAAAAATTAGGTCGTACATATGCGACGCCAATTTTTGATGGTGCAACTCTGGATCAAATCAATACGTTTACAGACGAAGCTGGTGTACCAAGATTTGGTCATACATACTTATACGATGGTGGAACAGGAGATCGTTTCGATCAACCAGCAACCGTTGGTGTGATTTACATGATTAAGTTAGGTCACATGATTGACGATAAGATGCACGCACGTTCAATAGGTCCTTACTCATTAATTACACAACAACCTCTAGGTGGTAAAGCACAGTTTGGTGGTCAGCGTTTTGGTGAGATGGAAGTTTGGGCACTTGAGGCTTATGGAGCGTCAGCTACATTACGTGAAATCTTAACAGTTAAATCTGATGATGTGATAGGTAGAGCTAAAACTTACGAAGCAATCGTAAAAGGAGAGCCAATGCCAGAACCAGGACTACCTGAATCTTTCAACGTACTTATGCACGAATTGAAAGGGTTAGGATTAGATATTAGATTAGAAGAATAAATAAAACAGTTTACAATATTCAGTTAGCAGTCAAAACTGTTAGCTGAATATTGATCACTGAATACTATAAAGAAATGGCAAGAAGACAAGATAAGAATACAATTCAGAGATTTAGTAAAATCTCTATTGGTCTAGCATCTCCAGAATCTGTTTTAGCAGCGTCTCGTGGTGAAGTTTTAAAACCAGAAACTATTAATTATCGAACACATAAACCTGAACGTGATGGTTTATTCTGTGAGCGTATTTTTGGTCCTGTTAAGGACTTCGAATGTGCTTGTGGTAAATATAAAAGAATACGCTATAAAGGTATTGTTTGCGACCGTTGTGGTGTTGAAGTAACTGAAAAGAAAGTACGTCGTGACAGAGTAGGACACATCAATCTTGTTGTGCCTGTAGCTCATATCTGGTACTTCCGTTCGTTACCAAATAAAATTGGATACCTTCTTGGATTACCATCTAAGCGTTTAGATATGATTATCTATTACGAACGCTATGTGGTTATTCAACCAGGTGATGCCATGAATGCTGAAGGAGAACCATTGCAAAAAATGGATTTCTTAACTGAAGAGGAGTACCTGAACATCATGGAAACACTCCCAAAAGAAAATCAGTACTTAGAAGATACAGATCCTAATAAATTTATTGCTAAAATGGGAGCGGAATGCTTAATTGACCTTTTAGCTAGAATTGATTTAGATGATCTTTCATTTGAGTTACGTCATAAAGCAAACACTGAAACGTCTAAACAACGTAAAACGGAAGCTTTAAAGCGTTTACAGGTTGTTGAAGCGTTTAGAGATTCAAACTTAAACAGAGAGAATAAGCCAGAATGGATGATCATGAAGGCTATTCCAATCATTCCACCAGAATTAAGACCTTTAGTACCTTTAGATGGTGGACGTTTTGCAACATCAGATTTAAATGATCTTTACCGTCGTGTTATTATTCGTAATAACCGTTTAAAGCGTTTAGTTGAAATTAAAGCTCCTGAAGTAATTCTTCGTAACGAGAAACGTATGTTACAAGAATCTGTCGATTCATTATTTGATAACACACGTAAGGCTTCAGCAGTAAAAACGGATTCTAACAGACCATTAAAATCATTATCAGATTCACTAAAAGGTAAGCAAGGACGTTTCCGTCAAAACTTACTTGGTAAGCGTGTTGATTACTCTGCACGTTCTGTAATTGTTGTCGGACCAGAATTGAAATTATTCGAATGTGGATTGCCTAAAAATATGGCAGCAGAATTATACAAACCTTTTATCATTAGAAAACTAATCGAAAGAGGTATTGTTAAAACTGTAAAATCTGCAAAGAAAATTATAGATAGAAAAGAGCCTGTTGTTTGGGATATCTTAGAGAATGTTCTTAAAGGACATCCTGTATTACTAAACCGTGCTCCTACATTACACAGATTAGGTATTCAAGCATTCCAGCCAAAATTAATTGAAGGAAAGGCAATTCAGTTACACCCATTAGTGTGTACTGCATTTAATGCCGATTTTGATGGTGATCAGATGGCTGTGCATTTACCATTAGGTCCAGAAGCAATTCTGGAAGCACAATTATTAATGCTTGCATCACATAATATTTTGAACCCTGCAAATGGTTCTCCTGTAACTGTACCGTCTCAGGATATGGTTCTTGGTCTTTACTACATGACCAAGCATCGTAAAACTGATAAAGATTACACAGTTAAAGGTGAAGGATTAACATTCTATTCTCCTGAAGAAGTAACAATTGCTTACAATGAGAAGAAAGTTGATTTAAATGCTGGTATCAAGGTACGTACTAAAGATTTTAATGAAAATGGTGAGTTAACTTCTCAAATCATTGAAACTACCGTTGGTCGTGTGTTATTTAACGAAAAAGTACCGGAAGCTGCAGGATACATCAATGAAGTATTAACGAAAAAATCGTTAAGAGACATTATTCATGGTATCTTGAAGGTAACTAGTGTGCCAGAAACTGCTGAGTTCTTAGATGAGATTAAGACCTTAGGTTATAAATTTGCCTTCCAGGGCGGATTGTCATTTAGCTTAGGTGATATTATTATTCCAGCTGAAAAACAATCTATGATTGACAAAGCTAATGGCTTAGTTGATGGAATTATGGGTAACTATAACATGGGATTAATTACCAATAACGAACGTTACAATCAGGTTATTGATATCTGGACGTCTACCAATGCTGAATTGACTGAATTGTCAATGAAACGTATTCGTGAAGATCAGCAAGGATTTAACTCGGTATTTATGATGCTTGATTCTGGAGCTCGTGGATCTAAAGAACAAATCCGTCAGTTAACTGGTATGCGTGGATTAATGGCGAAGCCTAAAAAGTCTAACGCAGGTGGAGGAGAAATTATTGAAAACCCGATTCTTTCTAACTTTAAGGAAGGACTTTCAATTTTAGAATACTTTATTTCAACGCATGGTGCTCGTAAAGGTCTTGCCGATACTGCACTTAAAACTGCAGATGCTGGTTACTTAACGCGTCGTTTGGTTGATGTGTCTCAAGATGTGATTATTTACAGTGAAGACTGTGGAACATTAAGAGGAATTGAAGTTAACCCGTTAAAGAAAAACGAAGAAATTATAGAAACCCTTGAAGCTAGAATCGTTGGACGTACATCATTGAATGATGTGTATGATCCAATTACTGAAGAGCTTTTAGTTGAAGCAGGTGGTCATATTAATGATGCTATTGCTAAACGTATAGGACAGTCTCCTTTAGATGCGGTTGAAGTACGTTCAGCATTGACTTGTGAAGCTAAAAAAGGAATTTGTTCTAAATGTTACGGTCGTAATTTAGCGACAGGTAAAATGGTACAGCGAGGAGAAGCCGTTGGTGTTGTGGCAGCACAATCTATTGGTGAACCTGGTACACAGCTTACACTTCGTACATTCCACGTAGGTGGTATTGCAGGTAACATTTCAGAAGAGAATAAATTAACTGTGAAGTTTGATGGTGTCGCAGAAATTGAAGACTTAAAAACAGTTAAAACTAAAGATAGTGAAGGTAAAGAGGTTGACGTTGTCATCTCTAGAACCTCAGAGTTGAAATTAGTTGATGCTAAAACAGGAATCACACTAAGTACAAATAATATTCCTTATGGTTCATTCATTTATGTGAAGCCAGGCGAAAAAGTAAAAGCAGGAGATGTTATTTGTCAGTGGGATCCATATAACGGTGTAATTATTTCTGAGTTTGCCGGAAAAGTGAGATATGAAAATATCGAACAAGGTGTAACTTATCAAGTTGAAATTGATGAGCAAACAGGTTTCCAGGAAAAAGTAATTTCTGAATCCAGAAACAAGAAATTAATTCCAACACTTCATATTGAAGATGCTAAAGGTGAAGCAATACGTTCATACAATTTACCAGTAGGAGCGCACTTAATGATTGATGATGGAGAAAAAATTAAGGTTGGTAAAATCTTAGTTAAAATTCCTCGTAAATCTGCAAAAGCTGGAGATATTACAGGTGGTCTTCCTCGTGTAACCGAATTATTCGAAGCACGTAACCCTTCTAATCCTGCTGTTGTTAGTGAGATTGATGGTGTGGTATCTTTTGGTAAAATTAAAAGAGGTAACCGTGAGATTATCATTGAGTCTAAACTAGGAGAGGTCAAGAAGTACTTAGTTAAATTATCTAATCAAATCCTTGTTCAGGAAAACGATTATGTAAAAGCTGGTATGCCATTATCTGATGGTTCAATTACACCAAACGATATCTTGAATATCAAAGGACCTTCTGCAGTGCAACAATACTTAGTAAATGAAGTACAGGAAGTATATCGTTTACAAGGTGTGAAAATTAATGATAAGCACTTCGAAGTTGTTGTTAGACAAATGATGCGTAAAGTTAGAATTATAGATTCTGGTGATACTATTTTCTTAGAAGATCAATTAGCGCATAAAGCAGATTTCATTGAAGAAAATGATAAGATTTTCGGAATGAAAGTTGTTGAAGATGCTGGAGAATCAGAAACTTTAAAACCAGGTCAGATTTTAACGGCCAGAGATTTAAGAGATGAAAACTCAATATTACGTAGAGAAGATAAAGCTTTAGTAACTGCAAGAGATGCAAAACCTGCTACTGCAACACCAATTCTACAAGGTATTACAAGAGCTTCATTACAAACCAAATCATTTATATCTGCAGCATCGTTCCAGGAAACGACTAAAGTTCTTAACGAAGCCGCTGTAAATGCTAAGGTTGATGATCTTGAAGGTTTAAAAGAGAATGTAATCGTCGGTCATAGAATTCCAGCAGGGACAGG
>JAAEZL010000097.1:0-3601 GCA_018222875.1 Algicola sp. | reverse complement strand
GATGAAGGCTAAAGAAGAAATGAACTACAACTAAAAGTTGTCATTCCTGCGAAGGCAGGAATCTATAAACAAAAGCCTTCTTGTATATTACTGGAAGGCTTTTTTTAATAATAACTTTAAAACAAAGTAAAAATAATAGTATGGCAGAAGATAAAAATCAAAAAAAACCAGGTATCAACATTGAGTTAGACGAAAAGATTGCTGAAGGCACGTATTCTAACTTGGCAATTATAAATCATTCTGTATCAGAATTTGTAATTGATTTTGTTAGTATAATGCCAGGAACTCCTAAGAGTAAAGTTAAATCCAGAATTATTTTAACGCCTCAACATGCTAAACGCTTATTAAAGGCTTTAGGCGATAATGTTAATAGGTTTGAAAAAGCCCATGGAGAAATCAAAGATTATGAGCAACCTCCAATCCCATTAAATTTCGGACCAACCGGACAAGCTTAAAGTTTAAAGAAATATAAAAATTTGATGATTCTTTTAGGAGGTTCTCAAAATACTTTATTGAGCAACCTCCAATCCCATTAAATTTCGGACCAACCGGACAGGCTTAATAAAAAAAACCTTTGAATATCTATTCAAAGGCTTTTTTGTGGTTCAGTATATCTTAGGCTACTTCTTTCTGGTTAAAATGAAATTTTAATGCACCAGAAGGACATTTTTTAACTTGTAGAATTATTTTATCTGTAGATTCACCATCTAAGTCTATCCAAGGGATAACAGATTGACGAAATACATTTGAAAGTTCTTTGGCACAACGCTCAGCGTTAATACATTGACAGGGATTGTAGGTAACAGTAATATCATCATTACTGAAAACATGTGGTGTAGTTCTCATAAGTAGATCAATTTTGGGGTTTAATCTCATAGAAATGTAAATACTAAAACGTTGTAGTTATAAAATATTCGATAAAGTGTATTAAAAAAACGATGAAACACATTTTTTATATTAAATTATCCATGAATCGTAGGTTTTGGGTGTAGCTTATATCGGACATTTTACCTCTTACCTCGTTATTATAAATTCACATCTTCTGTTTATTGAGTGTTGTGCTTCTGAACAGTCATCACCACAATCCACAAGCAGTTGTGTTTCACCATAACCTATAGCTTTTAGCCTGGAAACATGTATCCCTTTAGATATGATATACTGCATGGCAGCATTGGCACGATTTACTGAAAGTTTCATGTTGTATTCAAAAGAGCTTCTTGTATCGGTGTGAGCACCTAACTGCACTTCCATTCTTGGGTATTTTTTCATGAGTTCAATCAGTACGTTTAATGTGGAAGCTGCCTGTGGCTCAATATTCCATTTATCCAGTTCGAAGTAGATATTTTCAAGTTGAATATAAACGTACCCATCTTTTTCGTAAACAATATCTTCCGCATCATCATAGGACTCCAGTTCCAGTTCAATATTTAGTTCTATTTTACCTGAGTCGTCTGTGTCGAAAGCGACTGCCTTTGGAATATATAAAGGTTTAAAACCTTCAACTTTATACGAATTAAAAGGGCTAATATAGAATTTATACCGACCCTCTTCATTTACTTTAACAGAATCAATGGCTTTGTTGTTTTCATCGAATAAGGTAATTGTCGTGTTAGGTAAAATTATCTGACTGTGTAAATCTTTAACAGAACCTTCTAATAAAACACTTCTGTTTTTAGCTTTTCTTGAAAACGTATAGAGGTTATCAGACCCACTTCTGTTAGAGGATAAGAACCCAGTATCAGTATCTGAATTTACAATAAATGAAAAATCATCTTTACCTGTATTTATAGTGGTTCCCAAATTTAAGGGTGTATTCCAAGTACTACTGTCTTTATCAAATTCGCTCATAAAAATATCTAATCCTCCAAGACCTTGTAATCCATCTGAAGCAAAATAGAGGGTTGTGTCTTTACTAATAAAAGGAAATTGCTCTCGATGTTTGGTATTAACTTTAGAACCAAGATTTTTAGGTTCACTATAAGTACTATCAGAAGTGATGTTTACATAGTAAATATCAAAAGAGCCTTTACCACCTTTCATATCACTAGAAAAATATAACTTATCATCATTGTTGTTAAGCGCTGGATGCATTACAGAATATTGATCACTTGAAAATGGGAGCTCTTCTATGTCACGCCATTCTTCATCCACTTTCGTAGCTTTATAAAGTTTTACAGTTGCAATTTTAATACCATCTATATCCGTGCGCTTATCGTTCGTTCTAGAAAAATAAAGTGTTTTCCCATCAGAACTTAAAACAGCATTGCTTTCATGAGTATTTGTATTTATGTTAGGCGGCAATTCTTCAATGTTTTCAAGAGTCCCTTCATCTGAAAAATCAGCTATATAAATATCTAAATAAGGTTCATCATTCCATTTGTATTTTTTTGATGAATTTTTTCTGAGTGAAGCAAAACTAACTTGGTCATTATAATAGTTCAATCCGAAATCACCTGGAATGTTTCCTGATGTAATGAGATGCGCATCATATAAATATGGAATAGCATTTTCTAGGTTTTCAATATATAGAGGTGTTTCAATTTTAGTTGATTTGTAAATACTCATTATTGAATCTGCAACTTCAATATTATTTATACCGTATAGAGCATGAGCATATTTAAAATAATAATCACTAAATATCTTTTTATATGGGTTTTGAAATACTTTTGAATAATTTTCGGCAGCCTTATCCATCAGGCCGTTATAGTAATAACAATCGGCTAATTTTAGTATAATAGAGTCATTACTTTCAGCAACTTCTTCATAGAGTTGGGCCGCTTTTATATAAGCTTTTGAATCAAAAAGTTTATGAGCTTTCTTTATTTTAGAACTTTGGCTAAAAGTCATTAAGCTAATAAAGCAAAAGATGATATTAAAAATACGTTTAAGAGGCATACTAAATTGAATTAAAAAAATCTGGGTGATTTATCATAACCAACTCCTATTTTAGATAAATCAAACAAAAGAATAATTTCATGTGTTCCAGAGTTAAACTTTCCTAAATTAGAAACGGTATAATCATAAGCATAGCCCAGTCTTAGGTTTGGTGTTATTTTAAAATTGACAAGTCCACTTAAACCATCTTCTACCCGATAACCTAGTCCAATTTCAAAATTATTATTAATGAGGACATTAGAGGTGAAATCAAGAGTGATAGGAGCTCCTGCTACTGCTTTCGCCATAAAAGCAGGTTTGAACAACAGGTTTTGGTTGATATGAAATACATATCCACCTGTAAAAAATATATGCAAGGCTTCAACACTTTCTGTTACAATACCACTATTGTCTTCAAGATGTTTTGATTTTAAAAGATTGGGAGCAGACAACCCTAAGTAGTGCTTATCCGAAAAATAGAAAACACCAGTACCAAAGTTAGGAAAAGTGCGGCTAATATTTTCAGCAAAAACAGGGTCAGGGAGAGGATCAGAATAAACAAATCCGTTAAAGTTGGTTGAGAAAAAAGATAAACCAGCTTTGACACCAAATGATAATTTAGATTTTTCACCTAAATTAAGAATGTAAGCATAATCTAAAAATAAGTTGGTATCTGATACAACATCACCAATTTCATCATGCACTATAGAAAGACCTCCTTCCATAT
>JAAEZL010000096.1 GCA_018222875.1 Algicola sp. | reverse complement strand
AATTTTTCTAAAGAATTTTATCATTGGTTAGCAGTTTCTGATAATGAAGCACAACGTGTACGTGTATGGTTTGTTGCGTTCAAGTACGCGATTATTTTTCCGTTATACAATATAGTGAATTGTAAGAAAAGATCCTGCACTTAGCCAACAGTAGCAATTAATTATACACGTTGTTGTGCATAGTGCTTTTTACTTTTAACTTAGATTTCCGATGTTTGTTATCTAGTTCAAATGTGAGCGTTGGCAAGACATACTCTTTTACAGTTTTGGCGAAGCTTGGATGACGCGACTGTAAATGTGTATGACTTATGTGTTGGCAATTCCGTTTAACTTTTTTTATTTGCATGTCAGATGTCTGTGCCACTTCACCTTGGCTTTGTATAGGTTTTGTAGAAAAACAAAACATAAATGCGAGCATTACACTCAAAATAACTCTAGTTTATTGATGAACAGCTAAAACTGAGTTTGAGTTTAACTGTTTCAATTTTGAAATAACATCTGACTTAAACAATCCTATTTTTCTCATTAAACAAGGTTTTTTATCTACTAAGCACATAATACCATTTCGGTGTAATACTGCATAAGCCTTTAGTTGACTAGAGGTTTTTGCATACTCTAAGTTTACTTTCGCATTCTGAAATTGCTGTAGATATGTAATGAAAATTTCAAGATTTCTTGTTACTAGCTCAGATAATTTATTTTGCTCATCTAAAACCAGTATTCCTATTTCTATTTTTTTTGACCCAATGCCCAATCGAAAACGATCTATTTGATCTGTATTGATTTGTTGCTTAAAATCTGAGGCAATGGTAATACTCAAATTTTTATCCACATGTATAGTTGCAGGTAACAGTAAAACTGGACAGTTACGCACATGTTCTAATACAAGTTTATTTTCCTTATCTGAACTTTCATTGATTCCGCTAGAAAGGACCACCAAATCTATTCCTAAAAGCTCTTGATGTTTTTTGACAGCATTAACTAAGCCAGAGCTCTCTGAAATCATATGAAAATCATGTTCACCACCTGAGTATTTTAACGTGTATCGTTGAATTAACCTACCTAAATTTTCTTCTGAATATTCTTTAGGTCTTTCAAACCACTCATCATCTGCTTGAAGTAATTCTAATGCATCTAATCCATTAACATCATAAGCGTAAGAGTTCAGAAAATAAAAGTCACATTTTTTGTTCTTAAACAGTTTTAAAACAGAATCAATTACTTGATAACTATTCAGCGAAAAGTCTGTTGGAATTAAAATTTTTTTCATGTTTTACTATTTTTAAATGTGATATTTCTAAATTGTATGTTTTACTTAGGCTAACCGCAAAGTCAATCATCTTTGCGGTAATACACAAAACATATGATAACACTAACTAATCTGCTATTAATCAATCAATTTATCAACCAACCATAGTTTTGAGCGCCTAAGAATAAAAGTTCTTTTATTACCGTTGAAACCTTTTAAGCATGTTGAATATTTTATTTTTAAACGTGTTATATTCTACTTTTAACTTCACATGATTATGACGTTTCAGCAGATGACACTTTAATCTAACTTCATCATATTCTGTTTTACCATACTCGTATTCTGTTTTTAGTTCCTGCTCATATTTGCATAGTGTGGCCATCATTAAGATGTTTTTTCGTCTCATTGCCTTAATAGCGTTTGAAATAGAGCTGTTTTTAATCAATTGCTTCTCAATACTATTGAAATGATCTAACTCATCATTAAAACTTTCTAGTGTTTGCATCCACAACTCTAGTTCCTTGAGGTCTTTTGAGATACACAACCTTCTATGAGCATCAATTTTATGTATGGAAATCGTTTTCAAATAAAATTAAAATCAGTTTATTTTTAAGAGTGTAAATTGCCCTTGTACTTTATTAAAAAACTCATCCTTTAAGCGTCTATATTTATCTAAATGATATAAATAGCTTCTTCTGTAACTTTCATGTTCTGTGATATAAACCATATCGCATTCTGTATCTTCACATTCAGTGATATTAGACCTTGAGTTATGGTATTTTAAAAGTGCATTGAGCAATATGTCATTCTCATTCTGTTTTTTCTCAAAACGCTTTACAACATTATTATCACCGAGCTTATCGTTCAATTCCTTAGTACAGATAACTATGAGGTTAACAAGCTCTTTATTGATGTACTTTAGATGATTGATCCAGTTGTCCAATTCCATAGTATTGATCTTATGTGTTATATCAACACCAGTATCGTGGTCGAATATTTCATTTTTTAAAGTTGTCATTGTTATAATTTTTAAATTGCTAAATCTATACCTTTGTAAACGGCTTCCTGCTCTACTTCAGTAATTTTAATGTTCTGTTTTCCACTAGGAAAATCCCATAAAACAGTATCTCCTTTTGAGTAACCGATTAATGCCGAACCTAAAGGTGTTAAAATGGAAATTTTATTTTTTTGAAAATCCTTATCCATTGGGATTACAACCTGTATTTTCTTTTCAACATCACTTTCAAAGGCAACTGTTACCGTAGTGTTAAACCTAATTACATCGGATGGCATGTCTTCTTCATCTACCACATGTGCTGTTTGTAACTCTTCTGAGAGTTTTATTAGGCCTTTTTGTGTTTCATGGTCTTCTGCATAGCCTAATATGTTGAGTATGCGTTTTAAATAGACATACTCCTTTTTTTCTAATATTAAACTTCCGTACTTCATGTCTTTATTCTTTTAAATTATTAAGGAAAAATTCCTCTTTGTATATATGCTTTTTCTATGCGTTCTATAGCGATACAAAATGCTGCAGTACGCATATCAACTCCTTCTTTTTTAGAATAGTTATAAACTTTATCAAAAGACTCTTTCATCTTTTTGTCTAGTTTTGCCATAACCTCATCTAACTGCCAAAGCTCTCCGTTTCTGTTTTGCAACCATTCAAAATAGCTACCAACTACACCACCGGAATTACATAGAATATCTGGAATGATAGTGATACCTCTATCCAATAATATTTTTTCTCCCTCAACATTTGTTGGGCCATTTGCTCCTTCAGCAATAAGTCTTGCTTTTATTCTTGGCGCATTTTCTGCTGTAATTTGATTACCTAATGCTGCTGGAATACAGATGTCGCAATCTAAAGTGAAAAACTTATTTTTATCTACAGGCTTGGCATTAGGGAAATCGAAAATACTACCGTCATTTATTTGAGTGTATTTAAATAGATCTTCAACCTTAATCCCTTTTTGGTTCTGAATACTTCCATAAGCATCTTGTACAGCGACTAATTTTGCGCCATCTTTTTCTAAAAAATGTGCTGCCCAATAACCAACATTACCAAAACCTTGTACGATGAATTTTTTACCATCTAAACTCTTGTTGTTCTTTTCTGCCCAAAACTTAATCGATAGATATACACCATAACCAGTAGCTCTATCACGACCTTCCAGTCCGCCACTTCCATCTGGCTTACCTGTTACCACATGTTGGTTTGCTGTGCGTTCGGCTGGTGGACGCGTACTCATATACGTATCAGCAATCCAAGCCATGGTTTGGCTATTGGTGTTAACATCTGGTGCAGGTATATCGTGTTCTGGACCAATATTATCTGCTAGAGCAAACGTAAAACGTCTTGTGATACGTTCTAATTCTGATTGCGAGTATTTTGAAGGGTCTAGTTTGATACCTCCTTTTCCACCACCATAAGGTAATCCTGCCAATGAGGTTTTCCAGGTCATCCACATTGCCAAAGCTCTCGCAGCATCTATATCTACCGTTGGGTGGTAACGTAAACCACCCTTGTATGGTCCTAATGCGTTATTGTGTTGCACGCGATAACCTGTGAAAATTTCTACATCACCATTGTCCATTTTTACTGGAAAATTCACAATGATTTCATTGTTGGTAATGCTTAAAATTTTTCTGATATTAGGATGAAGGTTAATTTGATTTGCAGCGCTTTCAAACTGCTCCATAACATTATCCATCATACCTCTAACAGGTACTTTTTTGATTGTTTTTTTCAAATCTGCAGTTAATGTTGTCATTTCTATTCTATTTTAGATTATGAGTTAATTGTTTTAAAATTTTCTTCTATTTGAAAATTTGTATGGACTTGTTCTGATAGTTTCAAATCTTAGTTTATTTTTTGTTGTCCTTCGTTTTATAAATTCGTCTATAATTGCTTTAATTTCCATAATTATTTGTTTTATCTTTTTATTAATACTTTGCTTCGTAACATAATATTCTTGTTTTAAGATTTAAGCGTTTTCGACTGTGCTTAGACCGTCATCTATCACCTAAAGTTTTTTCTTAATTAAAATATCTATTTACGATAGATCTCTCATTGTATTTCTGAGTGATGTATTTGTTTCGCGATGCTTTATCAGATTTTTTAGGTCTAGATTTTCTACATCTTACTACTGAAATGATTGCATTATAAATCATGATCTTACTTATTTAA
Organism: Algicola sp.; assembly: GCA_018222875.1. Lineage (GTDB taxonomy): Bacteria > Bacteroidota > Bacteroidia > Flavobacteriales > Flavobacteriaceae > Psychroserpens. The sequence goes on along the minus strand of JAAEZL010000096.1, from coordinate 7,427 downwards.
TTGTTAAACTAATTCTAATTTTCTTTCTTCATTCTCTTTTGGTTCTTGCACTGTCAATAGAGTGGTTAATTCCGCAACATCTTCGTCATACTCGCTACACGACCAAACCTTATCTTTTTGCATTGTTAGTACGCAGTTATTGCGGTTTACACAACTCGGACAGATATTAATGTGGTTCATAATTAATTTTATTAATGTTATTCACATACCAAAAGGCAATGCCTGTGCCATTAGATTAGCAAAAAGGAACCAAAAACCTCAAAACTCTTTATTTAAAAGGGTTTTGAGGTTTTTAAGTATTATTTTATTAAATCTTATACTGATACTTATTTACCCAGCTGCGTAAAAAGGTATCAGTATTAAATGGCTAATCAGCTAATTTTTGCCGAATTGTTTTACGGTCTATTTGAAGAATTTCCGCAGCTTTAGTTTTATTGTTTCCTGTAGCTCGCAATACTTTTTCTATATATTGTTTTTCAACAACCTTGAGCGGCACCAAAGCGTCCGCAGAAAAAGCTATGGTATGTTTTAAATGGTTTGGCAGGTGCTCAACATCTACAACCTTGTCGCACATTATCACAGCGCGTTGAATTATGTTTTCGAGTTCCCTAATATTACCTGGCCAATTATAACGGTTTAAAACGTCTAAAGCTTCAGGTGTTATTTTTAAAAATCGGTCTTTATATTCCACGCCATATTTAAAAAGAAACTTATCGACTAACAATGAAATATCATCCTTTCGTTCTCGCAATGGTGCTACGTTAATTTCTACAACAGTTAATCTATAATACAAATCTTCTCTAAAAGTTTCCTTTTGAATCATCTCTAGCAAATCACTATTTGTAGCTGCTATAATACGAACATCTACTTTTTCAGCTTTTGTTGAACCTACACGAACCACTTCTCTTTCTTGTAATACACGTAACAATCGTGATTGAACTGTTAGTGAAGCATTTCCTATTTCATCTAAAAAGATAGTGCCACCATTTGCAGCTTGAAAAAAACCTTCTCTATTAGTTTCTGCGCCTGTAAAAGCACCTTTTATATAGCCAAACAATTCAGCTTCTAAAAGGTTTTCTGGAATACCACCACAGTTTACAGCAATAAATGGTGCTCTTGAAAACTTGCCTTGATAATGTATTGCTCTTGCCACTAATTCTTTTCCAGTACCACTTTCTCCTTTGATAAAAACGGTTGCTTTATTGTCTTTTACACGCTCTATAATTTGGATAACATCATTTATCTTTTCTGAATTGCCAATGATTTCTCCGTAAGCTTCAGTTCTATCTTCAGTAATATTTTTAGCGTGTTCTGCTTTTTTTCCTTCTGAAGCAACTAAGGTCTTGTCTAACGCAGATTTCAACTCAACTTTTGTGAAAGGTTTGGTTAAATAATCGACCACTCCAGACTTAATAGCTTTCAAAGATCCTTGAACCGATGGATAACCAGTCACGACCAATTTTGGCAATTTAGGATAATGTTCAGACACAAATTTGATGAGCTCAAAGCCATCAACCTCTGGCATTTTCAAATCGGTAATCAATAAATCTATTTGTGTGTCTCGCAAAATTGTGACAGCTTCTTTTACTGAAATGGCTTTAAAAACATGATAATTCCATGATTGTAAGTGACGCTGCAATAGCTCAAGGATATTTACGTCATCGTCAACAATAAGTATATTTTCTTTTCGTAATTGCATAATCAATTTAATCTTTAGGAAGTGTTATTGTAAAGGTAGCACCTCTATTAGTAATATTTTCTGCGGTAATCGTGCCTTTATGCGATGCGACAATGCCATGCACAACACTTAAGCCTAAACCCGAACCATCTCCCATCGGTTTTGTGGTGAAAAAGGGCTGAAAAACCTTTTCCAAATCATCTTTTTTAAAGCCAGGTCCTTCATCGGAAATTTTTAAGACAATACTATTTTTCACACTAAATGTTTCAATTGTAATTAAACCGTTTTTAGGTGAAAAGTAAATGCCATTCATCAATAAATTGAAAATAATCTGCGTTAATTGTATAGGGTCTGCTCGCAACCATAATTCATCCTCTTCAGTTTTAACGATGTACTTTACTTGTTCTTTTTTAAAAGTTGCATCCAGTAATTTAATGGCATTTTTTATGTGTATAATAAGGTTGACACGCTTCATTTCTTGAGGCATCTCACAGGCAAAAAACATTAATTTTTTTACGACTTCTCTAGAGAATATAGCATTCTTAATTATTTTATCTATATCTGAAATTGCTTTTGGGTTAGATTTTAAGTCGTCTTTAAGCAGTTCTGAAAATCCAAGAATATTTGCTAAAGGTGTATTTAGCTCATGGGCAATGCCTGCTGTAATTTCGCCTAAAATACTTAAACGGTCCGCATGCTCCATTTGGCGTTTAAGCGATGCTTCGTTTTTTTGGATTTCTATACGCTCAAAAAGGTTTCCTACTTTAAGTGCTACGTTATCCAATAATAGTTGTTCTTCTTTTAGAAAATTGATTTCTTTCGACTCTAAAGTGTTCAAATGCACTACAATAGTGCCTTTTTCTGTATTAAATATTTTGATACTGGAAGCAATGGTTAGATTATCTTTAGAATAAGAATTCGTTATAATTGAGACTGCATCACATACAATCGATACATCTGTTTTTTCAGGATACTGAAACGCTTTTTTTAAACTGAAAGCAATCGCCTTTAAAGTATCCTCAATAAGCTCAAAATCGGTATTGGCTATGATGGACGATACTTCATAGAGACAAGTGAGTTCTTTGATTCGTTCTTTAAGTGCTTCTTCTGTGGTATTCATTTACAATATGTCTTTTATCTAATCTTCCACTTCTTTTATCATTGATTTTTTTACTCTATGAAATACAACGAATTGAACAATAACACCAATAAGCACCAGAAAAACAATCTCAAGAGTGGACATCAAATTATTAGTGTCCAAGCTCTTTTGGGCAATGCCGACTTTATATTTACTTTCTGAAACTTGGATGAGGGCAAGATTATCTAAATCTGTTTCGATAGCATTGATGTTTTCTATTAGCTTTTGATTGTCTACTTTGCCTTCATTACGCTTTAGCGTTTCAAAGTTTTGCTGTAAATCCTTAAATGTTTTTGATTCTTTGGGTGTGAGTTTGGTGGTTGAAAATACATCAATCAAAGTAGCGAATTCTCTATTGAGATTATTTTGATTTTCGGTACTATTTGAATTTTGAAGTTGCAATCGTTTTTGGTGTATAATGTTGTTCATCTTATACACGTAATCTTGAGCTAATACCCTATCGTTATAAACTGTTGTTAGTGTGTCTTGTACGGTTTCAAAATGCCTTTTATCAATACGATTTGTAGCAAAAACTAATAAGAATACAACTATTAACGCAAAACCTATATTAACACGATTGGAAAATGACTTTTTTTTTGACATTGTTTTTTATCTTAGTTACTTTTTATAAGTGGCAAAAATTTTACCACAATTAATCAAAAATGGTAACTTGTTGACAATAAGTATATTGGCTTTTGATTAAATTTTGTAATTGGGTAAATATTACTCAATTGAGACAAATTTACTCAATTTTGGCGATATTGTTTTTAAGGTTATAATAGTTAATTCTATTAATAATTAAGATAGGGTTTGGATTAGATATTTCGAATGGATGCTCTTAAAGTCTAATCTATTTTAAAAAATCCGTTGATATCATCACTCAATACGTTTCCCTTCAGTAACAAATGAGATACCTTGATGCCCATAAGTAGTAATCATGATGGCTTCAAAAATTGGTACGTTCTTTTTTGTTTTCCAATCGAATATAAAATTGGCTCCTGTTCCGCCTTCATTGTCTATACCATCAATTATGATTTGAACCGTTTCCATAGGATTAATAAATATTGGTTTATCAAAATATGACCGAATTGGTTTTCCTTGTGTATTATAATAAACGGCTTTTTCAATATAGACTCTATCTTCTAAATTAGGGTTATGCAGACTTACAGTAGCCGATAAATCTTCTACATTATCTTCATTGCGTACGTGAATTTGAGAATATACAGATAAAAAAGTCCTTCCCGATTCTAGAGAATCTGGAATAGCATTTACAACTGTTCTTATCTCCCATTTTTCTGGGCTTGTAGAGCTCATTTTTCTTGATTCATCACATGAAGAAACAAATAGTATTAAATATAAAAAAGTCAATGGGTATTTCATAAGCTTTATATTAAATATAAAATATTGAATTAACAAGTTAGTGAATTTCAAAATCTTCATGGAAATTAAAAACAATTACTTACTCTAATTTGTTGTATTTAAATTCATTGGTTTTACAGTTAGTAGGTATAATCTTTAGACTACTGCTATTGATTATTGCCTTTAGTGTATAAATAATAAAATGTAATTCTGTGTTGCATTTTGTAGATTGTAGGGTATATGGATAGTCAAACCCAACTTGGATGATCTACTAGTTTTTTTCTCAATCTACTCGATAATTCTTTGATTATTTTCTTGGATTCGTTAGATTCTGAAAGACAAAAATTATGGTTTATATTAGAATAGTTAGCTGAATGTTTTTCATCATTCATTTCAATTTGTTTGGTGTTTTGTGTGCAGGGAAATAACAGCTCTTTTGGTTTTTTTTGCGTTGACTTATGAGACGGCAAAAAACCAAATGTGCTGTTTGAGCGTTGGCTTTTTTAGTTCAAAGGTTCATTTTTATCACGATTTTCGCATTTTGCACAACGTGTTCGTGTATGGTTTCGTTGCGTGTTTAAGCACTAAAGTTAGCAAATAAATCACAGATAGAAAGTCCGCGAGGACTTTCGTAAGTAGGCTATAACTAGCAATGAATTATACACGTTGTTGTAACCAGTTATTATTCTATTATCTTTTCTGTACTTGCTCCAAGCCAGTATTCAATGAATGAATCAAAACTGAAAATTAATACAATAAATAGAATAGTAATTCCAAAAGTGATTAATCTTTTTTTAATAGGAACACTAGTTTTTGATTGAAAGTTGGTAAGCTTAATGACTATCTCTTTTACTATTTCTTTATTGAAAAATAGAATTAAGAATAACATTAAAAGAACTATTATGGCATTGGCTAATGCTGGATATACATCAAGAAAAATAATATCGAATATAATTATGTTTACCATTATAGGTAATAATATCAATACTCCTGTCAATTTTGTTTTATTCCATAATAGAAACCAAGCTCCTAAAAGTTGAAAAACACCAACGAACAAAATATAAAAATATGAGTGTCCCATAAATGTCCAAGCCAATGAAAATCCACTAGCTTCTCCTAATGTTGTATTTGCAATTTCATCAGGTATTTTTCCTTTCATATAGAATTGACCGCCTAACAATTTAGATATTGCATAAATATTAAGAATAATAAAAACGCATTGACGCAAGACAAGTTCCAATGTTACTTTGTAGTTTGATTTATTCATTAGTTCTTTATTTAATTAACTTAAGAATTTAAATACTGATGGATACCTTACAGATTTGCCATTATGGTATTTTAGGGTATTAGTTATTACAACTACAAAATTTAGAAAATACATTGCGCTGATAGTTATTAGCATTCCAGCAAAAGAAATGGTTGTTAGTTCAAGTTTTGAGGTAATAAAAAGACCAATAACTAATAAAAACAAAAGTAAGGTCCAAGATATTTGAAAATTTAAAATGGATTTTCCGACTTGGTCTATATCTTTTATCTTATCCTTTTTTGAAGTCCAAATAATTAATGGAATTAATATACCAAGTAATGGAAATGCTATAAACCCTAGTTGTGACAAGTTTAATAGTAATAAAGCTTTACTATCTTTAATAATTTGCCAATCTATTAATTCGTTAGGTGTAACATTTAAGGCACTAGATAATCTTTTAATAGAATCTCCAGTAGGTTGGGTTTCTTCATTTTCAATTCTTTGAACTGTCCGTAAACTTAATCCAGAATTTTCTGCCAAGAGTTCTTGTGACATTCCGTTTCGCTTTCTTAATTCTTTTACTCTTTTTGCTAAATCTTTGTTCTTCAATTGAGAGATGTTTAATTGTTGAAAGCAAAGCTAAATAAAAGCATTGGCATTGGTGTCGTCATCCATATGACATCTTTACGTCATCTGTGTTTTAATGTCTAGTCCTGAAATATGGCTACAGGTTAAAATTGAATTTACGCTGTTTTTAAATATACCATATTGGGTGTTTTATAGTCTAAAGATAAATGTAATCTTATTTCGTTGTATAAATTAATTGCATTTTTTGTAGCTCTTTTAGCGTGAGTCACGTTATCAAAGGTCTGATCGAGATAAAATTCATCTTTGAGGATTCCGTTTACACGTTCAGCCATAGCATTTTCGTAACAATGATTTTCTTCTGTCATACTGATTCCAATCTTTTTTCTCTTTAGTATTTGAGTGTAGACATTACTGCAATATTGTATTCCTCTGTCAGAATGATGAATAAGCTGTTTAATATCTTTAGCTTGATATAAGGCTTTATTAAGCGCTCTGACGCATCCATTGAGTTCCAGGCTGTCACTTAGGTCGTATCCTACGATTTTACGAGAATACATATCTGTAATAAGCGCTAGATAACAGAATCCTTTTATTGTTCTGATGTATGTTATGTCGCTGACCCAAACTTGGTTTGGTCTTGTAACTTTCATGTCTTTTATAATGTTATTGTACTTATAAAATCGATGATGCGAGTTAGTAGTTCTGCTACTATATTTTTTTCTAAGTGTTAGCATTTGATGTTTTCTAAGGACATTAAATAGTGTGTCTCTACCGACTTTAAGATTGGCCTTTGTAAACTCATCATCCAATGATACCTTAAGTTTACGCACGCCTTCTCTGGGAAGGGATCTGCGTCTTTTGTGTACTATTTCAATAATCTGTTGTTCAAGTTTTAAACGCATATCAGCTCTATCTTTATACTTGTAATAGGCATCACGTTTTAGACCAAAACAATTAGTTATAGCCCGTAAAGAAGCAAATCCCTTAGATTTCTCTTTAGCTTTGATTAAGGCTTTATACTTAGCTTTTTTTTTAGTTCAGCAACAGATTTATAACCAAGATCTTCTGCAGCTACTTCCAGGTAGGAATCCAATACCAAAGCATCGAGATCCTTTTTAAGAAGTAGTTTTTTAAGCTGTTCAATCTCTTTTTGAAGTGCTTTAATTCTAGATATTTCGTCTTTAGTTTCCACTTTTACTCTGGTGTTCATTAAGTCTTTACGATTATACTTTTTAATCCACTCATTGACTGTTGTAGGAGCAATAGAGTAGAGTTTACAAAGTTCGCTCTTTGTGTGTTTACCGGTTGTAAGTTCAGCTAAAATTTTCAGTTTAAAAGGTTCTGAATACCGTCTAATTACTTTGTCATTTTTATACATAATGTTTAAAATTATGTAGCCTTTATTCAGGACGGGTCAA
>JAAEZL010000095.1 GCA_018222875.1 Algicola sp. | reverse complement strand
TAAATTTAAAAACAAAAACTGATTGGAAAAGGTAGAGAGAAGGTTAAAGATTTGTTAGGCGGATTTTTATGAAATGATAAAAATGATACGGTTAATGATTCAACAAACGACTCAACAACGGTCAAAACAGATAGCACCAAAACGAAAGATCCGATTAAAGAAGGTGTAAAAGGGATCCTTGGCAACATTTTAAAAGGTAAGACAAAAGCGAAAGATTCTACAAAAAACAACTGATTTCTGGCTCTAAAAGTTAAAGAAACTATAAATTACTCTCGTTTTTGAGTAATTTTTATAAAGAATTGCATTTTTATTTGCTTTTGTCAAATTAAAAGTTACATTATACTCTTGCGAACTTTTTAAAACACGACAGAATATATGAGGCAATTAAAGATTACTAAACAAGTTACCAACCGCGAATCTAAATCATTAGATAAATACCTACAAGACATCAGCAAATTACCTATGATTACTGCTGAGGAAGAAGTTGAACTCGCTCAGCGAATAAGAGAAGGAGATCAGGCTGCTTTAGATAAGCTTACAACGGCTAACTTACGTTTCGTGGTTTCTGTTGCTAAACAATATCAAAATCAAGGACTTACACTTCCTGATTTAATAAATGAAGGTAACGCAGGATTAGTAAAAGCTGCTAAGCGTTTTGATGAAACCAGAGGATTTAAGTTTATCTCTTATGCTGTTTGGTGGATCAGACAAGCAATTTTACAAGCTTTAGCAGAACAATCTCGAATAGTTAGATTACCTTTGAACAAAATTGGTTCAATTAATAAAATCAATAAAGCGTTTTCTTTTTTAGAACAATCGCATCAAAGAGCACCTAGTGCTGAAGAAATTGCTCAGGAATTAGACATGACGGTTTCAGAAGTGAAGCAATCTTTGAAAAATTCAGGTCGCCATTTATCAATGGATGCACCTTTAAAAGAAGGAGAAACGTCAAGTTTATATGATGTTGTGAAATCTGGTGAGTCACCAAATCCAGATCGCGATTTAATGAAAGAGTCATTAAATGTTGAAATTAACAGAGCGTTAGATACCTTGTCTCAAAAAGAAAGTGATGTGATTCGTTTAAACTTCGGTTTAAGTAATGAGCCACCAATGACACTTGATGAAATTGGAGTAACGTTCGATTTAACAAGAGAGCGCGTTAGACAAATACGTGAAAAAGGAATCAGACGTTTACGTCAGGATTCAAAAAGTAAAATATTAAAAACCTATTTAGGATAATTTATAACCATTAAAATTAATACATGATTAAGATATTAGTAAAAGAAGGAGAAAGTATCGAACGTGCCTTAAAGCGTTACAAAAGGAAACACCGTAACGTAAAGACGATGCAAAACATTCGTGAAAATCAATTTTTCACAAAGCCTTCAGTTAAAAGAAGAAGAGAAATTCAAAAAGCAGGATATATTCAAAATTTAAGAGATCAGGAAGATATTTAATAGCTTTCTACAATTATAAATGAAGCATACTTTTTATGAAGTATGCTTTTTTTATATCTATCTGTAATTTTCAACTTGAGAGATGGGATGATCTTCGTAGAAATCTTTGAATGTCTTAGTTGTTGTGTACTTATCTCTTAATACTTTATACACCATAACAATCACAAAAATTTGTCCTAAGCACATTAAGTAGAACACCCAGTTGAATGGCATGTCCATAGCAACAGCGATTGTAAGCGTAATCAATAAAAGCGTGGTCAAAGCCACATAAAACATTACAGGAATTTTCATAGCGTTTTTATGTTCAAGATACTAAAAAACAACTACTTATATCATGAATAGATTTATAAAGTTACGTTAATATTTAAGCTATTGTAAACTTTAAGACCAAACCTTCGTTACTTCTTATATTGAATACAGTATCATCTTCAAAAATGAGATACTGACCTTTAAGCCCGACTAACTTACCAGTATAAGTCTGCGTTTTTTCAATATTAAGACTTTTAGGTTTTTTAGGATAGCTTTGAACCGGGAATTCAATATTCGTTTCAGTATTAGAAGCAATATAATAGTCTAACGCTTCTTCAGGAATATAAGATTTTAGTCTTTCGCGCCATTCGACTAAGTTTTCATCTTCGACATCATTCTTCAACATTTTTCGCCAATTGGTTTTATCGGCAACATGATCTTTAAGAGCTACCTCAGTAATTCCGGCGAGATAACGATTAGGAACTTCAACAATTTCTATGGCCTCATGAGCACCTTGATCAATCCATCGTGTTGGCACCTGACTTTTTCTGGTAACACCAACTTTGACGTTACTTGAATTAGCAAGATACACAATATGAGGCTGAAGCTGCACCTTCTTTTCATAATCTAAGTCGCGATCTTCTTTTCCAAGATGTGCTGTGCTTAACTCTGGTCTCATAATCCAATCACCAGCTTGAGGAATATCAAAAAAATCGGCTTTGCAAAATCCTTGTCTGTAAATTGGCTTGTCTAATCCGCATTTTAAGCACTGGTATTTGACAAACTGTAATGTAATGGTTTTTCCCAGTAACTGATTCATATTCAAGAAATCATTCTCGAGTATTAAGTAATATTGAATAGGATGTGAAAACTCAGTTTCCATTTTTGTTAAAACACCTTGATAAAACATAAAAAAAAAGTATTATTTTTAATGATTTCATCTTAGGCCTTAGTATTTAAGCGAAATCAAAAAGCTTAAGATAAAATCAACCATAAAGATACTATAAAAATGCCGATTCCTTTAGTCAATTCAATTGCATCATGGTTCTTAAAAAAACGGTTTCATCAAATTGAATTGTTTTTAAAGTATCCAAACGAAGTACAAAATGAGTTGCTTTTTCAGTTGCTTTCAAAAGCAAAAGATACTGAAATTGGCAAGCGATATGATTTTAGTTCCATTACAAATTACCGTACGTTTTCTGAGCGCATTCCTATTTCATCCTATGAAGATTATAAAGATGTTATTGAACGTTCCCGTAGAGGTGAAAACAATATTTTCTGGCCTACGCCAATCAGGTGGTTTGCAAAATCAAGCGGAACCACAAATGCTAAAAGTAAATTTATTCCTGTTAGCGAAGAATCATTAGAAGATTGCCACTATGCAGCAAGCAAAGATTTACTGTGCATGTACCTCAATAATAATGAAGATTCTCAATTATTTACAGGCAAAGGCTTACGTCTTGGAGGCAGTAAAGAACTTTACAGAGAAAACGGAACTGTTTTTGGAGATTTATCTGCCATATTAATTGACAACATGCCTTTTTGGGCAGAGTTTAGCAGCACACCAAGTAATCGCGTGTCTCTCATGAGTGACTGGGAGACTAAAATGCAAGCCATTGTAGAAGAAACCATTAATGAAAATGTAACCAGTTTGGCTGGAGTGCCTTCATGGATGCTGGTATTACTAAACAATGTGCTGGATGCTACAGGAAAAGACAATTTATTTGAAATCTGGCCGAACCTTGAAGTCTATTTTCATGGAGGAGTAAGTTTTGTGCCTTATGTAGATCAATATAAAAACATTTTACCTAAGTCGAACTTTAAATACTACGAAATTTACAATGCTTCGGAAGGCTTTTTTGCTATTCAGGATGAAAATAACAGTAGCGAATTATTACTGATGCTGGACTATGGTATTTTTTATGAATTCATTCCTATGTCAACCTATGGCACTCCACATGTTCAAGTGATTCCTTTGAGTGAAGTTGAAGTTGACATAAATTATGCAGTAATCATAACGACAAACGCAGGACTTTGGCGTTATAAGATTGGAGATACTATTCGGTTTACCTCAACAAATCCCTACCGAATAAAAGTTTCAGGCAGAACAAAACATCATATTAATGTTTTTGGTGAAGAACTCATTATTGAAAATGCTGAAGATGCTTTACGTGAAGTTTGTAAAACTACAAATGCGGAAATTGTTGATTATACAGCTGCACCAATTTTTATGGCAGGCAAACAAAAAGGATCACATGAATGGCTCATAGAATTTAAAACTCCTCCAGAAAACGTAAACGATTTCAAACAGCTTCTTGATACAACGCTTCAATCGTTGAATTCTGATTACGAAGCAAAACGTTTCAACAACATGACCTTAAATATGCCAAAAGTGCATATTGCCAGAGAACGCTTATTTTACGATTGGCTAAAACAACATAATAAGTTAGGTGGTCAGCATAAAATTCCACGATTATCTAACAATCGTGAATATATGGATGAACTACTACTCTTAAATACCAGTGAAACTTCAATTAGCTAAATGAAAATTGTTTTTACTAATCGACGAATGGAAACAGATTTCAAATTTATCCGACAAACAACATAGGAATTTTCCTCACAACGAGTATTTAATCCGGTTTGTCCAAAACTGCCGAAAGTGGTTTTTAATCTCAAGTAATTGCCGTTATATTTACAAAGTAATACAGAGAAAAACATTCACAATTACAGATTTTATCCCTCTAAAATACATTGTGACTTTTTATAAATATTGTTTAGCAATGTTAATTTTTAAATCCGAACAAATAAAAACCACTCCGAAAAGAGTGGTTTTATTTTTTTCTATAGAATTTGAAATTTAAGACACTGCTTTCAATTTCTTTAAGGTTGTCTTTTCTAATTTACTTTCAGCATAAGATTTTGTGACGTTGAGTTTTTTCTCCTCTCCACTTGGCAATTCAAACATGGCGTCTGTTAAAATTTCTTCACATAAAGAACGCAAGCCTCTGGCTCCTAATTTATACTCGATAGCTTTTTCTACTATAAAATCTAAAGCACCATCTGTGATAGAAAACTCAATTTCATCCATTTCAAACAACTTTTTATATTGCTTGATGATTGCATTTTTTGGTTCAGTTAAAATAGCTCTTAATGTTTTAGCATCTAGAGGATCCATATAAGTTAACACTGGAAGACGACCAATAATTTCAGGAATTAATCCAAAATCTTTTAAATCTTTAGGATTGATGTATTGTAATAAGTTGTCTCCATCCAATGAATCTCCTTCATGAGCAGCTTTATAACCAATTGCGGCCAGATTAAGACGTTTAGAGATTTTCTTTTCAATACCATCAAATGCACCACCAGCAATGAATAAGATATTTTCAGTATTCACTTCAATAAACTTCTGGTCTGGATGTTTTCGACCTCCTTTTGGCGGAACATTTACAGTGGTTCCTTCTAATAACTTAAGTAAGGCTTGTTGTACGCCTTCACCTGAAACATCTCTGGTAATAGATGGATTATCACTTTTACGAGCAATTTTATCAATTTCATCAATAAATACGATGCCTTTTTCTGCTTTTTCCAGACTATAATCAGCTGCTTGCAACAAACGTGTTAAGATACTTTCGACATCTTCTCCAACATATCCTGCTTCAGTTAAGACAGTGGCATCTACAATTGCCAGAGGCACATTAAGCATTTTAGCTACCGTTTTAGCCATCAATGTTTTACCAGTACCTGTTTGTCCGACCATGATGATATTACTCTTTTGAATTTCAATATCATCATCAGTAGTGGGTTGCAGCAAACGCTTATAATGGTTATAAACCGCAACAGACATAATTTTTTTAGTGTATTCCTGACCGATAATATATTCGTCCAGAAAGTTTTTAATCTGAAGAGGTTTTCTGAGCATTAACTCAGATGATAATTCTGCATTATCCGTCTGTTTAGATTCTTCTAAAACAATACCATGAGCTTGCTCGATGCAACGATCACAGATATGCGCATCTAATCCAGCAATTAATAAATTGGTTTCTGGCTTTTTTCTACCACAAAACGAACATTCTAATTCTTCCTTTGCCATCTTTTAAGTTAAAAGTAGAAAGTTAAGGAGTTTTATATAAAAACTTTAAATCACCTTAATCTCACTATTAATTTTATCCTCTTGATAGTACTTCGTCTATCATTCCATATTCTTTAGCTTTATCAGCTTTCATCCAGTAATCACGATCACTATCTTCATAGATTTTTTCGTAATCCTGCCCAGTATGCTTACTGATAATTTTATATAATTCTTCTTTGAGTGTTAATATTTCACGCGCTGTAATTTCTATGTCACTGGCTTGCCCTTGTGCTCCACCTAACGGTTGATGAATCATCACTCGTGAATGTGTTAATCCACTGCGTTTTCCTTTTTCTCCAGCACACAATAATACGGCTCCCATTGAAGCTGCCATTCCTGTACAAATAGTTGCTACATCTGGCTTTATGAGTTGCATGGTATCGTAAATTCCGAGACCAGCATACACACTTCCTCCAGGTGAATTGATATATATTTGAATATCTTTTGAAGCATCAGTACTTTCTAAAAATAAGAGTTGCGCCTGAATAATATTGGCTACCTGATCGTTAATCCCTGTTCCCATGAAAATGATGCGATCCATCATTAAACGAGAGAATACGTCAAAAATAGCGATATTCATTTGACGTTCTTCAATTATATTAGGCGTTAAAGCCTGAGGATACATACTACTAATAATTTTATTGTAGTATGTACTGCTAATTCCCTGATCTTTTATTGCGAATTTTTCAAATTCTTTTCCGTAATCCATATACTGTTTTTCAAATAATTTATTGTGAAACAAAAAAGCGTAAGACATCAAAGTCTTACGCTCAAAGATACTAATTATAATCTTTTTTCTTCTATTAAAATAATTGCAATAAGCTTAAATTCATTACCGAAATTATGGCGTGTATTGCATTCATTTATTAAATGTCCATAATGGACTAGCTGTAAAACTCTTTTACGAAATCATCGTAAGTTATTTCTTTTACTTTTAAGTTCGCTTCAGATTTGTAAAGGTTTAACAGTTTAGTACTCATTAATTGCTCTGATAAACGTTTTACTTCATCTTTATTTGACAAAATACGTGTCGCAATTCCATCCAATTCTTCATCAGAAGGATTCATTTGACCAAACTGGGCCATTTGTGCTTTTATCATCTCTCTAGCGTGCGCTTTAAGATCATCAAACGTTACCTGAAGGTTGTGTTTTTCAATTAACTTTCCTTCTATCAACTGGTAGCGCATGCTTTTTTCAGACTTCTCGTATTCTTCTTTAGCCTGTTCTGCATCCATTTCTTCTTCACCTGCAGTTTGCATCCATTTTTGTAAAAAGGATGCTGGTAAATCAAATTTTGTGTTTTCAACCAAATGCTCAGTCACATCATTTAACAATTTCTGATCACCTTGCTGTGCGAATTGTTTTTCAGAATCTTCTTTTATTTTTTCTTTTAATTCTGTTACTGAAGTCACTTCACCTTTTCCAAACAATTTGTCAAATAATTCTTGATCTAAGTCTGCTAATTCTCTTGAATTGATTTCATTAATTGTAAAATTCACTTCAATATCAAGACCATGAGCATCATCATGAGGCACTTTTAAAAAGGTCATTAAATCATGATCGTCATTAAATAAGCCTTTTGTTTTTAAAGTGATTACATCACCAACTTTAGCACCAATGAATTGTTTTTCAGTAGCTTTTCCTTTGAATTTATCTAAAGTTATAGTTGCTGAATTGTTAATCCCTTTGTCTTCATTTTCAAAAACTCCAGTGATTTCAGAATCTTTAGACACTTCATTTTCAGAAATGATTTTACCATATTGCTTTCTGATGTGTTCAACCTGATCATCAAGCATTTTCTTATCAGCAACAATATTATAATGTGTAATTGCTTTTTTGCTTTTTAAGTCTACTTCAAATTCTGGAGCTAAACCTAATTCGAACTCAAATGAGAACGCATCAGCATCCCAGTCTAAATCATCTTGAGGCTTTGGCAACGGATTACCAAGTACATCTAACTTTTCTTCAGTTAAATACTTATTAAGTGCATCTTGTAATAATTTGTTGACTTCATCAACCAATACAGCTTTTCCATATTGCTTTTTTACCATTCCCATTGGAACATGTCCTTTTCTAAATCCAGGAATGTTAGCTGACTTACGGTAATCGGTCAATATTTTTTCAACCTTATCGCTATAATCTTCTTTAGCGATATCTACTTTTACTACTGCATTTAATGCATCAATGTTTTCTCTTGTGATGTTCATTTTAAATCATATCAAAATTGGGCTGCAAAAATACAATAATTTTTACAACCCAACAATAGTTTAATAACTGATTACTAGTCTATTTTTTCTCTTCTTTCAAAAATGAATACGCAATAGATTGTGAAATGGATAATAAGATGCTAAAGAGTAAGGCGACCCAAAACCCACTGACAGCAAATCCATCTATAAATTTATCTGCCAGAATAATGATGCAGGCATTAATAACCAATAGAAAAAGACCTAAAGTCACGATGGTAATTGGAATGGTGAGAATAATTAAAATAGGTTTCAAAATAGCGTTTAGTAATGCTAAAACTATAGCTACAATGATAGCTGCAGCAAATCCGCTAACAGCAACACCTGGTAAAAAATGAGCTAACAACAACACAATTCCTGCGGTTATTAAAAGTCGTAAGATGAGATTCATTGGTTTAGATGTTTAGATGTTTAGATGTTTAGATGTTTAGATGTTTAGATGTTTAGATGTTTAAGGTAAGAAATATTGTAACATCTTTATAACATCCTTTAATTTTTATGTAAACAACCACAAGTGCCAGGTAGTTTATTTCGCAGATTTACCTATATGATAAAACACAGCTATTATGAGCCTTTATTGACTTATAAACGCAATTACAGCTTCATAAAAATCTTCTGGATTCTCGGCATGAAGCCAGTGACCAGCTTTTGAAATGGTTTTGATATCAGCCAATGGAAAATGTTGTTTGATTAAGGCTTCATCATTTGGCATCACATACTCACTTTTGTCACCTCGAAGAAACAGCGTTGGCTTATTAAATTTAGAATGTACAGGCAATGCTTCTCCTACTTCATGAACATTCTCTTTTAAAACATCGAGATTCATACGGAATGCTAACTGTCCTTTTTCGATCCAGTATAAATTCTTAAGTAAAAACATTCGTGTTCCTGTTTCAGAAACATACTGCGACAAAACTTTATCTGCTTTTCCTCTACTTTTAATTTCTGAAAAATCCAGTGCGCTTAAACCATTTAAAATAGCGTCATGATGTATCGGATAAAAACGCGGACTGATATCTGCTACTAACAATTTAGACACCAATTCAGGATATAATGTAGCAAATAACATGGCTGTTTTTCCACCCATTGAATGTCCTAGTAAAATGATATCATCGAGTTGATGATCGTCACAATAGTGCTTTAAGTCTTCAGCTAAAACCTCATAATTAAATGCGTCATCGTGAAAACTTCTTCCATGATTACGTTGATCTACAAGGTGAATTTCATAACCAGCTTCGCTAAACTGAGTCCCTAAAGTTTTCCAGTTATCAGACATTCCTAAAAATCCGTGTAGAATGACAAAGGGTTGACCTTCACCTAATATTTGTGAATGTAGTTTCATTTTAAAATCTTTTATATTTTACAAGACATCTCGACTGCGCTCGATGTGACAGTAAGAGTTTACTTTAATTTATGAAGATACATTTGTATAACATTTTCAATACCTAAATAGAGGCTTTCAGATACTAAAGCATGACCAATTGAAACTTCAAGTAATCCAGGAATATGATCTTTAAAAAATTTGATGTTATCTAAAGACAAATCATGTCCAGCATTAACACCTAACCCAATTTCATTCGATAATTCTGCAGCTTCGGTAAACGGCATGACAGCATCTTTATTTCCTAAACCATAATGATGAGCGAAACTCTCGGTGTAGAGTTCAATTCTATCCGTTCCAGTTGTTTTAGCACCTTCAATCATTTCAAGAACAGGATCAACAAAAATAGACGTTCGGATGCCGTTAGATTTAAATTCTGAAATCACTTCAGTTAAAAATTGTCTGTGCTTAATCGTATCCCAACCTGCATTAGACGTTATGGCGTCAACAGCATCGGGAACCAGTGTTACTTGTGTTGGTTTCACCTCTAATACCAAATCCATAAACGATTTTATAGGGTTTCCTTCAACATTAAATTCGGTGTAAACTACAGACTTCAAATCCCGAGTATCCTGATATTTAATATGACGCTCGTCTGGTCTTGGATGAACCGTTACACCTTGAGCACCAAAACGCTGAACATCTTTTGCAAATTGTACGACATTTGGCGTGTTACCACCACGAGAATTTCTCAAAGTGGCAATCTTGTTAATATTTACACTTAACTTCGTCATTAGTTCATGTTTTAACTGCAAAAATACAAAGTACTTACTGCTTTTTGTAGTAATTTTTAATTAATTTGCGGTTGAATATAAAACCTATTATGCCTTTACAAGAATACATTATTAATGACATCAAACCCCTGAACATTACAGATAAGGTGAGCGACCTTCAGTTTTTGTTTAACGAACTTACATACTCACACATTCCTATTAAAAACAATGGCATGTATTTAGGTTGTATTTCTGAAACTGATGCGCATTGTTTTGATGGTGAAAAAATAATAGCCGATTGCAATTATGCTATTGAAGGCTTCTTTGTAAGATCACACACCAACTGGCTGGATGTACTTGAAACTTTTGCCCAAAATTCGTGTAATATCATGCCTGTGCTAAGCGATAAAAATAATTACTTAGGCTATTACGAACTCAATGATATTATTGGATTGTTTAATCAAACACCTTTCTTTTCTGAACCTGGAGGAATTCTAATTGTTGAAAAGGGATTGAACGATTATTCGTTTAGCGAAGTGAGTCAGATTGTAGAATCAAATGACGCAAAATTATTAGGTGCTTTCGTCTCAAAATTAGAAAATGGTGTCGTGCAAATTACTCTGAAAATTGGTAATTCAGGGCTGAATGACGTGATTCAAACCTTCAGAAGATACAGCTACAACATCGTTTCTGGTCATGAAGAAGACAATTATGTTGAAAATTTAAAGGATCGTTCTGAATACTTAAGAAAATACCTGGACATATAATGAAAATTGCCATCTACGGACAATATTATCACAACAGTACTCAGGAAAGTATTGAAATGCTTTTAGATATGTTATCTCAAAAGAATATTGAGGTTTGTATTGAAAATGATTTCTATAACATCATTAAACACGAAAGCAAGCAGTCTTCAAAATTAGAAGCCTTTGAAACCTTTGAAACTTTAGATGAGTCCTACAAATTACTAATTAGTATTGGTGGTGACGGAACCATTTTAAGAGCCATTACTTATGTTAGTAATTTATCTATTCCAATCGTAGGAATTAACACCGGAAGACTGGGATTTTTGGCAACCATTCAAACCAATCAAATTGAATCTGCTATTGAAAACATTAGTAAAGGAAATTACAAAATTTCTGAACGCACGCTTTTATGTGTGGAAACTAAACCCGAAAACAGTGAGTTACTTGAAACTAACTTTGCACTCAATGAAATAGCTGTAAGTCGAAAAAATACAACCTCGATGATTACTGTTGAAACACACTTAAATTCTGAATATTTGACATCGTATTGGGCTGACGGACTTATAATTTCTACACCAACTGGTTCTACAGGGTATTCGTTAAGTTGTGGCGGACCAGTAATTACTCCTGAAGCAGATAGTTTTGTATTAACTCCAATTGCACCACATAACCTTAATGCCAGACCACTTGTCATTCCAGATAATACCGAAATACAACTTAAGGTAAACGGTAGAGAGGAACATTATCTAATGTCTTTAGATTCTCGAATTGCCACATTGCACAACTCAACAATAGTCACCATAAAAAAAGCTGATTTTAAAATTAAAATGGTTGAGCTATTGCAGGAAAGCTTTATTGATACACTCAGAAAAAAAATGCTTTGGGGAGAAGACAAACGAAATTAAACAATAAAATCAAACAAAAGTTGTTAATCTGTAAGACTATTTGCCTCAAATTATTATAGGCAAATCTTAATTGTTATATTTGCAAACTTTTAAAAATTTATGAGATATTTAATCTTATTTTTATTAAGTATATGTTTCGTCCAAACTAGTCATTCTCAA
>JAAEZL010000094.1 GCA_018222875.1 Algicola sp. | reverse complement strand
ATCGTAAATGGTCTTTAAGATTCTTACTATTTTTTCGCCTAGTGCGTTTGTATCTATTGTTGTTGTATTGCTCATAATAAATATTTGTTGTGGAGTTGTTTGTTGTAGCGTTGTGAACGAACTGACGACTTAACGACAAACAACTTAACTAATTTAACTGTGTTTGGTATGCAATGGCATACATTTTTAATTGCTTTATCATACTCACCAAACCATTAGCTCTGGTTGGTGATAAATGTTCTTTTAATCCTATTTGATCAATAAAATCTGTGTCTGCTTCAATAATATCTTTTGGATGCTGATTAGAAAACACTCTAATTAATATTGCAATAATTCCTTTGGTTATGATGGCATCACTATCGGCTGTAAACACGACTTTATCATCTTTCATATCTGCATGTACCCAAACTTTACTCTGGCAACCTTTAATGATGTTGTCTTCTGTTTTATATTGCGCATCGATAAGAGGTAAGGTTTTCCCAAGATCAATCATGTACTGGTAACGTTCTTCCCAATCATCAAACATGGCAAACTCATCAATGATATCATTTTTTATTTCTGTAATCGTCATTTTAGTCTTTAATTTAAGCATTAAGATATTGCATTACAAAAATACAATATCTCTATTGTTTAGCCACAGTTTCCTTAATGGATAATACTTTGTCAACGAATAAAGCAATAGGTTTTGGAGGATTTTTATGATCAAAACCATTGGTTTTATAAACTTCTTCTCCTTCTGTTATTTCAAGAGTAGCCATTGCTGCTGCATCATGTAGAAACGTTTTGGTTGGTGGTTCTAATGATGGGATGGACTTGACATCTAATTCATTATATAAAGCTATTAATTCTGAACGTTGTTCAGCAGATAATGTGTGTCTGCTAATCTCTTTCAGGTTTCTGTCAGATGTATATTTCATCACATTGCCTTCAATCCATATCATTTCAAAGTAACCTCTGGTTGATGCTCTGTAAACAATGTTTATGGTTTCAGCTCGTCTGGATTCCGATTTCAGATTTTCATCAGCAGTAATTAAAATAGAATCATCATGCTTCAGACTTAGCTTTCCGTTTGATAATTCAAATGCGTTCACCTTAGCGATAGTCTGAAAAAAATTATTTTCAATCTTATTTTTTTCATCCTCACACATCATTCTGGTAGCTCCTAATTCGGAAAATGAAATCGAATTTCCATTGGTAGAATAGGTTCCGAAAAATCGATTACAACCTGCAAAACCTGATACTTTATTGGTTTTAGAATCAAACTCCAGTGTGAGTTCATAAACAACAACATTAGATGCATTTAATTGCTCTAACAGGTAAGTGCCTGAAATTATATCATTAGATTTCATAGTCGTTATATTAGCTGCACTTGCAACATCTTGTGAACTTCCACAGGACTTTAAAATGATGATGCTTATTAATAGTATGAGATGCTTCATAACTTGAATTTTATAGTTTAATCTTAATATTACAAAAAAGAAGCCAAACTTTTAAGACAGCATCATTTTTGCCTTTTTCACACCTGAAACTAAAGCGTCTATTTCGGCTTTGGTATTATAAAACGCAAAGGATGCTCTTACAGTTCCTGGAATTTTGTAGAAATCCATTATGGGTTGCGCACAATGATGTCCTGTACGAACTGCTATTCCCATTTTATCAAGGATTGTACCAATATCATAAGGATGAATTCCTGCGATATTAAAAGATATCACAGAGGTTTTGTTTTCTGAAGTTCCGTAAATTTTGACACCTTCAATCTCCAGAAGTTGTTGCGTTCCGTAATCTAAAAGCTCCTTTTCGTAAGCTTCTATAGTTTCAAAACCAATGGCATTCATATAATCCAGTGCAGCTCCAAAAGCAATTCCTCCACAAATATTTGGTGTTCCTGCTTCAAATTTGTGAGGCAAATCGGCATACGTAGTTTTTTCAAAAGTGACTTCAGCAATCATTTCACCTCCGCCTTGGTAAGGTGGTAGTTTGTTAAGCCATTCTTCTTTTCCGTAAAGCATTCCAACACCTGTTGGTCCACAGATTTTATGAGCAGAAGCCACATAAAAATCGACATCTAAAGCCTGAACATCTGGTATTAAATGTGGACAGGCTTGAGCACCATCAATTAATACAGCTGCTCCAACTTGATGCGCTTTATCTATGATTGTTTTGACAGGATTGATGGTTCCCAGTGCATTAGAAATATGATTCACAAAAACCAGTTTTGTGTGTTTAGAAAGCAAGGCTTCATAATCACTTAAGATCAATTCGCCATCTTCATTCATTGGAATGACTTTTAAAGTCGCTCCAGTACGCTCACATAACATTTGCCAAGGTACAATATTACTGTGATGCTCTAAAGCTGATACTAGTATTTCATCTTCTCTTTTTAATAAGGATGAAAACCCGTTAGCCACCAAATTAATACTATGTGTTGTACCAGATGTCATAATAATTTCATGACTATGCTTTGCATTAAAATGCTTTTGAATTTTCATGCGTGCCTGTTCGTACAAATCGGTAGCTTCCTGACTTAAGGTATGAACACCTCTATGAATATTGGCGTTAAAGTTAGAATAGTAATCGACAATAACATCAATGACCTGTTGTGGTGTTTGCGAGGTTGCAGCATTATCAAAATAAATTAAAGGTTTCCCATTCACCTTTCGGTTTAAAATTGGAAAATCTTTTCTTATTTTATTAACGTTTATCATAGTTGCAAATTTACGAGATGTTTAGTTAAAATGGCAGTTAGAAAGGGGAATTATTTACCTATTACTAAATTCTTTTTCATAAGTTTATCTTAAATTTTGTAACAACTATACAGAAAACTCAAAATGAAATACTTAAAAATCACCTTATCCTTAATATTCGTATTGTTTTTAAGCTGTAATGAAAATACTAGTGAAGACATAAATGATATCACTTTTTCAGCTTCAGATTTCGTTATAACCATTGATGAAAACCCTTCCATAAACGAGGTATTGGGCTCCATTTCTGCAACAACAAGTCAGGGAGAACTTACTTTTGTCATAACGAATCAAGATCCTGATGGATTTATTAATATAGATTATAACAGTGGTGAATTAAGTGTTAACGATCCAACGTTGTATGATTTTGAAACTAATCCTGTACTTAACGCTATTGTTGAAATCTCAAATGGTGAGTCCATCGAGTCTGTTGCTGTTACTGTTAACTTATTAGACATAGAGGAAAATGGTGTTACTGCTTTCGATTTAGACGTTCAACTGTATCAAATTCCAACCTTAAACCAAAACTTAGGAGCTATTGAGGCCTATGCAACTGAAGGAAATATGACTTTCAGTATGCAAGAACAATCTCCTACGGGAACTTTAGATGTTGATGATACTACAGGCGAGCTTTATATTATTGATAATTTACAATTTGTCGTTAGTGACATTATAGAAGCGACTGTAAGAGTTCAACTTGAAAATGTTTCAAGTATTTACCAAGATGTAAGGGTTCGTGTGTATTTAACTTACGAATGTAATTCTACCAATTCTCTTTCGTTATTAGCTCATTATCCTTTCAATGGAAACGCATTGGATGTAACCAATTATAATAATCATGGTTTTGTTGATGCTCCTGTTTTAACCACTGATCGTTTTTCTGAAAGTGAATCTGCCTATTATTTTAATGGCATTGACGATGTGATTTCTGCTCCAGATAGTGAACAACTTTATTTAGGAAATGAATTTACAATTTCAGCGTGGATTTATCCTGAAGAAATTAAGACACAACAAATTATAAGAAAAGGAAGTGCTGTTGATGGTTCTGAATCTTGGCCTTATGGTCTAGGTCTTAGTGAAACTAATGATATGATTTTTTCAGTGACGGCTGGCGGAACCTTATATCAAGCACGATTAAGCGGTTATAATATTAATGAATGGTATTTAATCACAGGTGTACTTAAAGACCAAAGAATGTATCTCTACATAAATGGGGAGTTAATGGCTTATGAATCAATTAGTGGCAGTATTTACGACGACTCACTACCACTGCTAATTGGCACACGATTAAGCTTACCATCAAGCACTTTTAAGGGGAAAATTGATGATGTTAGAATTTACGATTCTGCACTTTGTGAAGACGATATACTCAGTTTATACAACAATTAAATTTGAACATCTTTAAAACTACAAATCAAATCCAATCTTAACACCTAATTTATTCGCAATAATTTTAGTAATGCGTTGTTTAATTTCTGGGATTTTTACTGAATCTAAAACATTATTACTAAACGCAAACATTAATAAGGCTTTTGCTTCTTTTTCCGGAATTCCTCTGGAACGCATATAAAACATAGCACTTTCATCTAACTGACCAATGGTACAACCATGAGAACATTTGACATCGTCTGCAAAAATCTCTAATTGTGGTTTTGTATTGATAGATGCTTTATCGCTTAGCAAAATATTATTATTCGACTGAAAAGCATTGGTCTTTTGAGCTTCTTTATTCACGTACACTTTTCCGTTGAAAACACCTGTGGACTTATCTCCAAAAATACCTTTGTAATCCTGATGACTTTCGCAATTTGGTTCAATATGATGCACTAATGTATTGTGATCTACATGTTGTTTGTCACCAATAATTGTTACCCCTTTTAAAGTAGAATCAATACGTTCGCCTTCCTGATAAAAGTGAAGGTTGTTACGTGTTAATTTTCCACCAAAAGAAAAGGTATGCACAGAAGCATGACTTTCTCGTTTCTGTTTTACAAATGTATTATCAATAAGCGAAGCACTTTGCTTGTCATTTTGAATTTTATAATAATCAACAATAGCACGTTTATTCGTGAAAATTTCTGTGACACTGTTTGTTAAAACAGGATTATCGGTTAAACTTTGGTGACGCTCTATAATTTGAACATAAGAGTTTTCATCAACAACGATTAAGTTGCGAGGTTGTAGCATTAAAGCCGCTTCATTCCCTGTAGAAAAATGTAAAATCTGAATTGGTTTTTCAACGACTTTATTTTTAGGAATATGAATGTAAGCACCTTCCTGAGAAAATGCTGTATTTAATGAAGATACGCTGTCTTTTGTAGCTGCTTTGTTGAAATAATTCTCAATAAGAATTCTGTATTTAGGCTTAGACAATGCAGCAGACATCAGGCACACGTCAATACCATCGTGTGTTGTTTGAGATAAGTGTGAGGAATACTTTCCGTCGATAAATACAATTTTATAACTATCAATATCATGAATAAAATATTTCTTTATATCACGATATTCCAGTGCGCTTTCAGTTTTAGGAAACACGCTGTAGTCGTGTTTTAACACACTATTGAGAGACGTATATTTCCAGGCTTCGTCACGTTTTGACGGAAAACCTTCATTTTCAAAAGTCTTTATAGCTTCCGTTCGAACATCATGAACTGGTGTATCAACATCAACCATATTCTCGAATGCCATGAATGACGATACTAATTTATCTTTTAAATCCATACTTTTCAGTTTTCAGTTTTCATTCTTCAGCTTGTAGTCATTAATGACACCTTTGAGAATGATAAACACAATTTTACTTTAGCAAGTTTTAGTTTTGAGTAAGCGACTGCTAACTACAGACTGATTTCTACTTACTAATTTAAGCTCCTACTTCTTCTTTAATCCAATCGTAACCTTTTTCTTCTAATTGATGAGCCAGCTCTTTGGTTCCCGATTTTACGATACGTCCATTGTGTAAAACATGCACAAAATCTGGTACAATATGATCTAATAAACGCTGGTAATGCGTAATAACGATGACAGCATTATCTTTACTTTTCAGTTTATTAACACCATTTGCAACAATTCGTAAGGCATCGATATCCAGACCTGAATCTGTTTCATCTAAAATTGCCAGTTTTGGTTCTAACATGGCCATTTGAAAAATCTCATTACGCTTTTTTTCTCCTCCAGAAAAACCTTCATTAAGAGAACGTGATAAGAACTTACGATCTATTTCAAGCATTTCAGACTTTTCGCGAATCATTTTAAGCATTTCGTTAGCTGGCATGTCTTCCAGACCTTTTGCTTTTCTTGATTCATTAATTGCAGTCTTCATAAAGTTCGTTACAGAGACACCAGGAATTTCTACTGGATATTGAAACGATAAGAAAATGCCTTTGTGAGCGCGTTCTTCAGCAGCTAATTCGCCAATGTCTTCACCTTCTAACAGAATTTCACCTTCATTAACTTCGTATTCTTCTTTTCCTGCAATAACTGAAGCCAACGTACTTTTACCTGAACCATTTGGTCCCATTATAGCATGAACTTCACCTGGTTTCACCTCTAGGTTAATTCCTTTTAAGATGGCTTTGTCTTCAACACTTGCGTGTAAATTATTTATTTTTAACATAGTATATATTTCAATTATTCTGGCTTGCTATTTCCTAATTTAATAACGTCGTTTTCGTTAGACGTGTATGCTTTTACGTTTTCAATTTCTTTAACATCAATTCTAAAAGGCCAACCTTCTTCGCCTTCTGGTTTTGGTATGAGTTTTCCTCGTATTTGAACCGTTACATAGTCTGTTGGCTCTTTTTTGTAAGCCTTAGCCATGTCGTTTAACTCATGCATTTTATCATTAATTACAACACCGTAAATATCACTTCGCGTTTGTAATACGGCTGCATCTCCAAAGTAAATAAATTGTCCGACCATAGTTCTTAAACCATCATTCTGCTTAGCCGTTTTTCCATTTTCTATAAGTTTGACGCCATCCATTTTACCTGAAACGTTTTCTTCGGTTTTAGTTTCATTTTTACAACCTGTAAAAAAACCAGCTACTAAAAAGAGAATAAGTAATTTTTTCATGTGTTCTTAAAAATCAATTTAATTAAACTTTGTTTTGATATTTTGCTTATCCTACAGACCCTTCCAAACTAATTTCCAGAAGTTTTTGAGCTTCAACAGCAAATTCCATAGGCAGTTTATTTAATACCTCTTTACTAAACCCATTTACAATAAGCGCAATGGCTTTTTCTGTAGAGATTCCTCTTTGATTACAGTAAAAAATCTGGTCTTCACCAATTTTACTGGTCGTAGCTTCGTGCTCAATTTGAGCTGTTTTATTATTCGCTTCTATGTATGGAAAGGTATGTGCTCCGCATTCGTTACCCATTAATAAACTATCACATTGAGAAAAATTACGAGCATCTTTAGCTCTTGAGCTTATTTGAACCAATCCTCTGTAAGAGTTTTGCGATTTTCCTGCTGAAATTCCTTTAGAGATAATGGTTGATTTCGTATTATTCCCTAAGTGAATCATTTTAGTTCCTGTATCGGCTTGCTGATAATTATTAGTAACTGCAATAGAGTAAAACTCTCCAACTGAATTATCACCTTTAAGTATACAGCTTGGGTATTTCCAGGTCACTGCAGATCCTGTTTCAACCTGAGTCCAGGAGATTTTTGCATTGGTTTCACATAGTCCTCGTTTGGTCACAAAGTTGTAAACTCCTCCTTTACCTTCAGCATTTCCTGGATACCAGTTTTGAACTGTAGAATATTTGATTTCTGCATCATCTAAAGCAATCAGTTCAACCACTGCTGCGTGCAATTGATTTTCATCTCTGCTAGGTGCAGTACAACCTTCGAGATAACTTACATAGCTACCTTCATCTGCAATCACTAAGGTTCTTTCAAATTGTCCTGTTCCGGCTTGGTTTATTCTGAAATACGTGGATAATTCCATTGGGCAACGAACACCTTTGGGAATATAACAGAAACTTCCATCACTAAATACTGCAGAATTTAAAGCTGCATAAAAGTTATCTTTTTGAGGAACCACTGTGCCAATATATTTTTTTACGAGTTCTGGATATTCTTTAATAGCTTCAGAAATACTCATAAAAATGATGCCCTTTTCGGCAAGTGTTTTCTTAAATGTCGTTGCTACTGATACTGAATCGACAACCACATCCATGGCAACTCCAGCTAACTTTTTTTGTTCGTCAAGTGAAATTCCTAATTTTTCAAATGTTGCCAGTAACTCAGGATCAACTTCATCTAAGCTATCATATTTTGGTTTACTGTTTGGCGCTGAATAATAAGAAATCGCCTGAAAATCTGGTTTTTGGTAATGTACATTTGCCCATTCTGGTTCTGTCATTTCTTTCCAAACACGAAATGCTTCCAAACGCCAGTCAGTCATCCATTGAGGTTCTTCTTTCTTTTTAGAAATAGCCTTTACAATATCTTCATTTAGACCATTAGGAAATGTGTCAGACTGTATGTCTGTGTAAAAACCATATTCGTACTCTTTGGTTTTTAATTCTTCCCTTAAATCGTCTTCAGTATATTTACTCATAAGTTTTGAGTTTAAAATGTTTTAAAAGCCTTCCCTTTGAGAAGGTTTAGATCGGTTTACAAAGAAAATGATTCTCCGCAACCGCAAGTTCTGTTGGCATTAGGATTGTTAAATACAAATCCTGCTCCGTTGAGTCCGCCAGAATATTCTAATGTTGTTCCAATAAGGTATAAAAAACTCTTCTTGTCAACAATAATTTTCACACCATTGTCTTCAAAAACCTTATCCTCATCTTTTTGTTCTTTATCAAATTTTAAATCATAAGACAAACCAGAACAACCACCACTTTTTACGCCTACACGAATAAAATCGGTTGCACTATTGAAACCATCGTCTTTCATAAGCTCGATGACTTTCTTTTTAGCTGTTTCAGATACTTTAATCATTTCTTATATAGATTTAATCTGTTTTTAATGTTGTTTTAAAACATCAGATTGAACACCAATTAAAAATATCAACATACTGGCTTAAAACCAAATAATGATGATTCTTTTAAATAGATTGCAAATATAAGATATAAGTAGGCTTTAACCATGTTTCCTAACATTATATTAGGAAATAAATGTATAGAATTTGACTATGAAAATCTGAAAGGCCCAGATTAGAAATAAAAAGTCGGTTGTGACAGGTGTTTTTAAGCAGAAAGCTTTCGACGAGAATACCTGTTCTGTAAAAGAAATAATTGTCTTAAAGCCGTTTTGATATTTTCATTTTTCAATGGAAGCGCTTCAAATATATCACTATCATCCATCGTAATTTTTGATTTGCACGATTTGCACGTAAGTTCGTGAGAATCTTTAGATAAGCGTTCTAGGTTGTGCCCAAAAACAGAGCACGATAAATCGTTAGTAGTTATAGTTTTCATAAGTAGGTAATTATTTGGGACTAGAAACTTACTAAAAATGTTTATTAGTTGGGTCAAAACGCTTATTTTTTCGATGAAATGCATTTATTTTTAAGTGTTTAAGTTCTGAAAAAACACTCAAAGTATCTCCTCTTCAAAAAAACATCCTATTTTTGCAACATGATTGAAGATAAAAATCCACAACGTACACCTTTAGAGAATTTAGGCGAATTTGGTCTTATTGATCATTTGACCAAAAACTTTGATATAAAGCATTCCTCTACTGTTAAAAGTATTGGAGACGATGCTGCTGTTTTAGATTTCAACAACAACAAACAAATCGTTGTTACGACAGATTTACTTATTGAAAACGTTCATTTTGATTTGAGTTATGTGCCTTTAAAACATTTAGGGTATAAAGCTGTGATTGTGAATTTATCTGATGTGTATGCCATGAATGCCATAGCTACACAAATTACAGTGTCCGTTGCTGTATCTAACCGTTTCCCTCTGGAAGCACTTGAAGATTTATATGCTGGTATAGAAACAGCAGCCAAAATTTACAATATTGATGTTGTTGGTGGTGATACAACATCATCTACAACCGGACTAATAATTTCTGTAACTGCCATTGGAGAGGTTGCTAAAGAAGATGTGGTGTTACGGTCTGGAGCGAAAGCTAATGATTTAGTTGTTGTAAGTGGAGATATTGGAGCTGCATATATGGGTTTACAGATTTTAGAACGCGAAAAAGAAGTGTTTAAGGTCAATCCGCAAAGCCAGCCAGACTTGAGCATGTACACCTATATTATTGAACGTCAATTAAAACCTGAAGCCAGAAAAGATATTGTAGCGTTATTGCAAAAGTTGAAAGTTAAACCGACATCTATGATTGATATTAGTGACGGCTTGTCTTCTGAAATTATTCATATTTGTAAGCAAAGTGATGTTGGCGTTGAATTGTATGAAACTAAAATTCCTTTAGATCCTCAGGTGATTTCTACGTGTGAAGAATTTAAAATTGACAGTACTACTATCGCTTTAAATGGTGGCGAAGATTATGAATTATTAATGACAATTTCTCAGGAAGATTTTCCAAAAATAAAAGGAAATCCTAATCTGACTGTTATTGGTTATATCACTGAAAAATCTAGAGGCATGCACTTAATTACCAGAGGAGAACAAGTCATACCAATCATTGCAAAGGGCTGGAACGCTCTCAACAATCAAGAATAAGATGTTTTTTGGGATCGCTTTTTATGTAGCGATTTTAATTCAGAATTTATTTCGCGACGCTTTGAAGTTAAAGGTGTTAGGTTACCAGTGTCACTGGTTGTAAACTGTTTTCTACAATGAATACATTCATATTCTTTAACATAATGGGTTATGTCTTTTTTGATTACGAATTCATGATGAAATAATTTGCAAAATAAATGCATTAGGATTAAGGCTTTTGTTATAAACAGATTATAATTAAATCCTGAAAAAACAAAAAAGAATTTGTGTTAATTCTTTAATAAATTACTGAAGACAATTCTTTTCTCTTTCGATCCATTCGTTTAAAATGAATACGTTCTAAAACTGAATTGATTTCTTTGTATTTGGGCGTTAATGGAGTTAAACCGCCTTTTCCATTTGTGGTCATTTGTGCACTGCAATGCGAACACTTATATTCTTTAACGTGGTAGGTAACTTTTTTGGAAACCTCATATTGATGTCCAAAAAATGAGCAGTATATACTTTTCATTGTACAGTTAAATTTAGTTATTACTTTAGATGGATTAGCCTAAATATATTGAAAACCAAATATTAACGTACATTTTAACTCTAATAAATCGATGAAGTGAGTGTTTTGTTCTTTAAACGCATCATTCTTCGTGTATAAATCTCCTCAAGGATGTTGTTAATCTCCTGAAATTTAGGAGTTAGTTCGGTAAGTTTACCGTTTCCGTTTGTTGTTAATTGACGTTTACAGCATTTACACGTATATTCTTTTACATGTAAAGTAACCTTTTTAGTCATTTCATAATTGTGCCCAAAAAGGTCGCAGTAAAATCTCATTGGTGTCGGAGCATTTGTAGTTTTTTTCATGGCTTTAAGATTTGGGAATCACTAACTTATGAAAAAAATTAGAACAAAAACGACAAAGTGTATTATTTTTCGATAAAGTGTTTTATTTTGTAATCCAATTCGCTCTTATTTTCAATATGACTCATGTGACCGTCAGGAAATACAGCAATATCAACATGGGCATCATAGGCTTGATTAATGAGCGTATTGTATTCTAGAACAGGATCTTTACGTCCTAAAATCAGCAATTTCTTGAACGATGTATTTTGTAAGACAACTTCCCTGTTTGGCCTGATTTTCATCCCTTCTAAAGCAGCGATAATCCCTTGAACTGGTGTTTTAAGCGCTTCTTGTTTTACCAATTCTATTTCCTTTTTATACAACTCTCTGTTGTATGGCGCAAAAAGATTGGCAATTGACAAACTCACAAACGTTTGATGATTTTTCTTTACGGCTTCAATGGCTCGGTCTCTGTTTAGTTTACGTTCTGCATTGTCTTCTAAAGCTGTTGAATTCATCAAACACAAACCGTTAATAGCATCCCGATATTTTTCAGTAAACGCTAATGCAACATAACCACCCATTGAATGACCAATAAGTGAAAATGTATCAAGGGCTAATTCATCAGTAACAGCTTTTACTGCCTCTGCCATGTCTTCCATAGTATGAATATAACCCAGACATCCTGTTTGTCCATGCCCTAATAAATCAATACATATGATTCTATATGTTGGTGTTAAATTTGAAATCAGAGATTGCCACATGGTACTGTTTTCAAGAAATCCATGCAAAAAAACTACAGCATCTCCTTTA
>JAAEZL010000093.1:6779-12043 GCA_018222875.1 Algicola sp. | reverse complement strand
ATTCTACTTCGCCTTTTGAAGCTGGTTTAGGCTGGATTGTAAAATTCACAAAGTCATTTACAAATTCTGAAAATTTATCTGAACAGAAAAAACGCATCCTCGAAAGAAAATTAGTAGCTTTTGAACTCGACGAAAAAGGCATCCCAAGACACGGTTATGACATTGTAGATTCAAACGGTAAGCCCATCGGAAAAGTAACCTCTGGCACAATGTCACCTTCATTAAAAAAAGGAATTGGTTTAGGTTATGTGTCTCCATTATACTCAGAGTTCGGAAGTAAAATTCACATTCAGGTGCGTAAAAAAGCCATTCCTGCAACTGTGGTGAAATTACCTTTCTACAAAGGCTAAATGCATCTATTGATGGTTGTGATTTATGAAGGAGCTCGAAAGTAAACATCGCATATTAATTTTAGGTGCCAGTGGTTTTATAGGTAACGCCATCTATAAAGAACTGTGTTCCTATTTTAAAACCTTCGGAACCTATCGCATTCCACATAAAACTTTTACCTCTAACAATCATTTTTTTCAATATAATGTTGAACAGGATGATGTTTATGAGGTTTTAGAAGCCACACGACCTTCGATTATTATTTCGGCATTACGAGGTGATTTTCACGCGCAAACGATAGCGCATCAACATATGGCAGACTATGTTTTAGATCACGATTGTAAAATTATTTTTCTATCATCTGCTAATGTTTTTGATGCTTACAGCAAATATCCAAGTTACGAATTAGACAAAACCTTTAGTGGTAGCGTTTATGGTCATTTCAAAATAAAAATTGAAAACCTGTTGTTACGCCTTCCGAAGAAAAAAGCAGCAATCGTAAGACTGCCAATGGTTTTAGGTGCACAATCTCCAAGAATAAAAGAGTTGAAACAACATTTAGCCGATAAAACTGCTATTGAAATTTTTCCAAATATCATCATGAATGTGACAACCGATTCAAAGGTTACACAACAAATTCATTACATTATCAACAGAAATAAATCTGGCGTATTTCACCTTGGAAGCACAGATTTGGTTCACCATGATGAATACATTAAGGATATTGTAAATCAGATGAGCACAAAAAATGGTGTACTGTATAAACATGTGTATACTACTAATGAAGATCGTTATCTGGCTGTACTGCCTAAGTTTAATAAACTACCTAAACACCTTCAGGTTACCAGTCTTGAAGTTCTAAAAGAGCTCAATAAGTAAAAAAAGTTACCTTTTAAAGTTTATTTTGTCTGTTTACCTCATTTTGTATTATCGAAAGGGATAAGTTCTTATTTTACAATAAAATTTATTATTTTTAAAAGAAACAATTTAACCTATGAGTCTATTGTCTGAAGATATTATTGAAAAAAAACTACTCCATTTTCCAGATTGGGAATATTACAAAAATGCAATTCATGCAGAATTTGAATTTGACAATTTCAAAGATTGCTTTAGTGCCATGAGTAGAATAGCTTTTGAATGTGAAGCACAAAATCACCATCCAAACTGGAGTAATACCTATAATGTTTTAAAAATTTCTTTATCAACCCATGATGCTAATGGTGTCACTGAAAAAGATTTCAAATTAGCCGAAGCAATTGAAGCTATCGTAGAAGTACAAGAGTAATTTAAAAAACCTAAATTCTACTAAATCCCTCATGCTTAAACGTATTCTCTTATTCTTATTCATTGGCTGTTGTATGTGTATTGCTCAATCTCAGGAGCAACCTGACTTTTGCAAACAGTTACAAGCCATTAAAACTTTGGTAAAAAATGAGCACTATAAACCTAAACCTATTGATGACAGTTTGTCCGTTGGTGTATATAAATTATTTTTAGAACAACTGGATGAGAATAAACGTTTTTTTACACAGGAGGATATTGATACTTTTGAAAAAGAGCGTTTACAATTAGATGACTATATTATCAATGATGATTGTGCTTTTATTGATAAATACAGTATTATTCTTGCCGAACGTATTGACAATGCCAAACAAATTATAATGAGCTTTTCAAAAACTGAATTTGATTATTCCGGAAAAGACAGTTTGCATTTTGCTCCTGATGACACTTATAAATACCTCTCAAATCATTCACAAATAAACGATTATTGGAATAAGCGTTTGCGTTATAATATTCTGTTTGAACTTATTGAAAAGGATTCTGTATTCGATAATATTTCTGCCAACTTCAAAAAGCATGAAAAAGATCTAAAGTCAAAAATTATTCAAAAAGAGTTATGTAAACTTGAAGAATTTCAGAACAAAAAAGGACATCTTTCAAAATTTGTAAACGAGGCATTCTTAAATGCGTATGTAGCTTTTCATGATCCAAATTCGTCTTTTTTTAATGCAGCAGATAAAACCACGTATGTTAATTCGCTGTCAAACGACCAGCTTTCCTTCGGAATCATAACCAGTAAAAATGATAATGGCGATATTGTTATTGCACACATCACACCTGGAAGTCCAGCGTTTATAGATGGTAATTTTGAAACCAACGATGTCATTAAATCATTACAGGCAAACGACGTAATTTTAGAAACCTATTGTGTATCTAATGATGATATTCTGGCTTTTACTAATGATGATGACAATACAACCATTACTTTCAACATAAAAAAGCAAGATGGTTCCCTAAAAAGTATTAAACTAACCAAAACAAAAACTAAAATTGAGGACAATACAGTCACAGGCTATCTTTTAAAAGATCAGGCAAATGTAGGATATATTAGTATTAATAATTTTTATTCAGACTTTGAATCTCTAAACGGACTTGGTGTTGCCAATGATGTTGCTAAGGAATTATACAAACTTCAAAAAGAGAACATCGATGCATTAATTTTAGACTTGAGATTCAATGGTGGAGGCTCAATGAAAGAAGCTGCAGATCTTTCCGGAATGTTTATAAACAGAGGTCCATTATCTATTTTGAAATATGGAAATGGCGAATCGTTCACCATAAGAGATATGAACAGAGGCTCCTTATTTATGAAACCTATCGTTATTCTGATTAATGGTTTTAGCGCATCAGCTTCAGAGTTTTTTGCAGCAGCTATGCAAGATTACAACAGAGCAATTATTGTAGGATCTCCTACCCACGGAAAAGCCTCTGCTCAGGTGATATTACCTTTAGATGATAATGAAGAATTAGGGTTTTCAAAACTCACTGTAGAAAAATTTTATCGCATTACTGGTCAAAGTCATCAGTCTGTTGGTGTCATTCCAGACATACAGTTACCAGATATGTATGACAATTTTAAAACACAAGAGCGATTTTCAGCGTTTGCACTCGATAACGATTCTGTTGAACCAACCCTAAAATATTATAAACTTAAAGCCTTTCCATTAGAAAAACTAAATGCTAAAAGTCGTACGCGATTAGCAAATAACACATCATTTGATGCTATAAAATCACTCAATCAATTAATTATAGAGAATTATTTTGAGTTAGATACTGCATACCCACTAACCTTAGAAAATGTATATAACAATATAAACGCCTACCATTCTCAATGGAAAGCATTTAGCAACAGTATTGATGATAACGCTTCCTCACTAATGGTAAGCAATACCAGTTCAACAAATGAGGTTTTAAGCTATAATACCGACCAGAAAGACATAAACGAATCCATTTTAGAGAGCATTCAGACTGATGTGTACATTTCTGAAGCTTATCATATTTTATTAGACTATTTAAACATTAACACGACAGATTAACATGAAAAAAATTACCCTGACCCTTGGTCTTTTTTGTCTGCTCTTATCGAGCTTTATTGTCAGTGCTCAAAATTTCGGGAATGCTTCTGAATATTTAGATTTTGTAGCTGAAGAACAACAAGCCATTACAAAAAACATGTGGAAATACACGAAGGCAGTTGCTCATAGCAAAAGTCATAGAAGCATTGATGGTAAACGAAAAAATTTACTAAAAACAATTGACAGAGCCATCGATAAAATTGAAAAGGCAGAAGG
This sequence comes from Algicola sp., assembly GCA_018222875.1. Taxonomy (GTDB): domain Bacteria; phylum Bacteroidota; class Bacteroidia; order Flavobacteriales; family Flavobacteriaceae; genus Psychroserpens. Next base: position 8,081 of record JAAEZL010000093.1, on the reverse strand, counting down.
TTATGATGGTGATGACTATAAGAATCAGGTCTTAAAACACATGCGACTTAACAAAAGCCTGTTAAACCATGACTATGCTGCTATCGTTGACATGAAAGAAGTTGCAGAACAATCCTATGACGCTATGGAAGCTTACATTGTGGCTCAGGAAATGGCAGATAAAAAAATGGAAGAATCTCAAAAAGAATACGAAGCTAATTTTTACGCTTTCGCTGAAAAGCACAATATTCAAATCATAGAAAGTGAAAATGACCTTGGAAAAAAGATGAAAATCTCCAACGAAGTCTTTGAACATTACAACGATATGTATTTGATTTATTTTAAAGTTTATATCAACGAAGTGTACCTTTGGGAAGCTGTAGAAGCTAATGATGCTAGTGCTATTCAACAAAATTCAAATGCCCTAAATACGGCAGCCAAAGAAGGACTTGAAGTTTTGAAGACACAGAAAAAATATAAAAATGATGATTCAATAATTATGGCTACAAAAAAAGCTTTTGAATTCTTTATTGATGAAACTGAAAACAAAATGCCTCAAATCACAGATTTTCTTATTCTAAATGAGGACTTTGAAAAAATTAAAACAGCACTAGAACAAACACCAGAGCGAAAACGAACTAAAGAACAAATTGACGCCTACAATAAAAAAGTAAAAGATATCAATAAAGCTGTTAAAAATTACAATAAGGTAAATACAGAACTCAACAATCAACGCCAAAAGACTATAAATGAACTCAATAATACCAATGCAAATTTTTTAGCAAATCACATTCCTAATGATTAATGTTGTTTGCAATTCAATTAAATTTCAATAATTTTGGATGCAACAAAAACTAATAAAAAAGAACGATAATGGGAAGAGCTTTTGAATTTCGTAAAGCAAGAAAAATGAAACGTTGGTCAGCTATGAGCAAGGCCTTTACACGTATTGGTAAAGACATTGTTATGGCTGTAAAAGAAGGTGGTCCAGATCCTGATGCAAATTCCAGATTACGAGCAGTTATTCAGAATGCAAAAGCTGTCAACATGCCCAAAGACAATGTGGAACGTGCTATTAAACGAGCTTCTGATAAAAGTCAAGGTGATTATAAAGAAGTCGTTTTTGAAGGTTATGCACAACATGGTATTGCAGTTCTTATCGAAACAGCTACAGATAATAATACGCGTACAGTTGCTAACGTACGTTCTTATTTTAATAAATGTGATGGAAGTTTAGGAACATCAGGTTCTGTTGTGTTTATGTTTGACCATACCTGTAATTTCAAAGTTAAAGGTGAAGACTTAGATTTAGAAGAATTAGAA
>JAAEZL010000093.1:5064-6769 GCA_018222875.1 Algicola sp. | reverse complement strand
AATTAGAACTCATTGATTTTGGTGTTGAAGAAATTTTTGAAGACTCTGATGAAGACGAAGAAGGAAATGAGCAAACCAGTGTTATGATTTATGCGCCTTTTGAAAGTTTTGGAAACATACAATCGTATCTAGAAGAACATAATATAGAAATCATTTCTTCAGGTTTCGAACGTATTCCTCAGGTGACTAAAACCTTAACACCTGAACAGGCTGAAGATGTTGAAAAGCTTTTAGAAAAGCTTGAAGAAGATGATGATGTACAAAATGTATATCACACTATGGAGGAAAGCACTGAAGGCTAATTAGTGTTTTTATACTATATTTAATAGTTGCAGCTGATTAACAACAGAAAAATATAAATTTCAGACGTCATATAATTTTATCTTATCTACTTATAAATTTCGTAAATTTAACAATTCTGAAATAACAATGTTTGGATATCATTAAACGAAATAATGTCACTATAAAGGGTAAAGGGGAAAAAACGCTGTTATTTGCTCATGGTTTTGGATGTGATCAAAATATGTGGAGGTTTGTCACTCCTGCATTTGAAAACGATTATAATATCATCCTTTTTGATTATGTTGGTTGTGGAAAATCTGACGTATCCGCATATAATGCTGAACGGTATTCTGCTTTACAAGGTTATGCTCAAGATGTGTTAGACATCTGTGCTGCACTTCAACTAAAAAATATAATATTTATTGGTCATAGTGTGAGTTCAATGATTGGGCTTTTGGCTGCCATAGAAAAACCCTATCTATTTTCAAGTTTAATTTTTATCGGACCATCAGCTAGATATGTAAATGATACAGATTATACAGGTGGTTTTTCTCGAGAAGACCTTGAAGGTTTAATGGATGTCATGGATAAAAATTACTTAGGTTGGGCAAATTTTCTGGCTCCAGTTGTCATGAAAAATGAAGACCAGCCAGAGTTAACTAAAGAGCTCGAACAAAGCTTTTGTTCAACCGATCCGGTAATTACTCGCAAATTTGCTGAAGTCACATTCTTTTCTGATAATCGTAATGATCTTGCTAATCTCGATCATCCATGCCTGGTACTTCAATGTTCTGATGATGCCATTGCACCAGATGTTGTAGGCGAATATATTCATAATCAAATTAAAAGTAGTACCTTCAGGAAAATGAAGGCAACTGGGCATTGTCCACATTTAAGCCATCCAAAAGAAACCATTGATCTTATACAAAAATTTTTAAATAAACAATCTTATAGCCAACCATCAAACAAATCATAAGTCCTGGGAAAATACCTGGAATGGTATCCCTTGTTTTATATTTTCTATATCCTTAACTGGAAAGATATTGAAGATAAATAAGGAATTGAGGGTAAAATTGAAAGCTGAAGCGGAAAATGTAATTGGGCAACCGTTAGAAGACTTTCTCTCTGTAGGCAGTAAAATATTTTGTCTAACTCACCTGTATCCTTTAATAAAAATGCAAAAATCGGTTCGAGAGATCTACCTTGTATTCAAGAGTAGAGACTCTGAGATTCCCGCTTTGTTAAATTTTGAAGTAATTCAAGGTTTGGAGAATATAGAAATACTTTGTGGTGGCATGGAAATTTCCAACCGAAATAAATATGAAAAAGAATTACTTGAAGCAAAGCAGTCTGCAGAAAGAGCCTTAGAAAAAAATGCTGAATTTATAAAAGCTCAAAATGAATCAGTACGACAACAGGAAAT
>JAAEZL010000093.1:2242-5054 GCA_018222875.1 Algicola sp. | reverse complement strand
ATCTAAATACAGAGAAGTTAAATCGTTGAAAATTCAACAGCAAGAAGTTTTTAAATTGATTGCTCACGACCTTCAGGAACCATTACGCAAATCGATGTTTATCAGTAGTTATATCTTAAGTAAACATAATAATTTACCTAATGATATAATAAAGAATCTTTCGAAGATAGCCAATTATAATGCAGATATGAGTGAAATGCTTCAAACTCTATTACGATTTAAAGAATTAGATGATAAAGCTTTGGTTATAAAAGACATTGAAATAACACAACTCATTCGGGATACAATTATTGAATTGCAAATGCATGATAGTCAAAATATACAAATCACATATCCTATAAATCCAGTTAATTTACAAGCTGATGAAACCTTGATTAAGCGTCTTTTTAAAGTATTATTTCATAATTCTCAAAAAGATCATAATCCTGATAACAAAAAATTAATTATTGAAGTATTGGTTAATGAATCCATACAAAATAGCTATGTGGAAATCTCAGACAAATATCATTATGAAAAATATATGAAAATCACGTATTACGACAATGGATTTGGTTTCAATAACAGTTTAAAAAAAATAATAAAAAAGTCTGAGCTATTTAATAAAGTAAATATTGGTTTGGCATACTGCAAACAGATAGTTGAAAAACATTCTGGAATCATGGAAGCTCATTCTGTTAAAGGAAAGGGCGTTTATTATACTATACTGATTCCATTTAAATCTATATAAATTTAAGATTAATTATAATATAGGTCAATTATTTTAGTACACTTAACAATCAGTCATTTAAAACCCTTTTCCATTTAAAAATAAGTGGCCGTAAAATAATAAAATCCTGCCTGAATACACAGACAGGATTTTACCCCTAACTAAACTAAATTTTAAATCTTAATACTATCCGCTTAACTATACTATTAAGATTACCTACTTATGATAATAAAACTTACTTCTAAGTTTCTATCTGTTTTATATACGGATGGTTTTATGTGTTTGGATTACGACAAGTGAAAAAAATTATATTTTTTTCGCTTCTTCCTTTTTTTATATTTGAAAATCAGGTATTTTCTAATACTTTATTTTGGCAAACGCTTTGCTTCTTCCCAAAAAACGTCCATTTCTGCGAGTGTCATGTCAGATAATGGTTTATTCAATTCTTTAGATTTTTGCTCTAAATGCTGAAATCGTTTAATGAATTTTTTGTTGGTTCGTTCTAAAGCACTTTCTGGATCTACCTTTAAAAATCGTGCGTAATTAATCATTGAAAACAGAACATCGCCAAACTCACCTTCAATTTTATCCTGATTACCAGAATTAATTTCCGTTTGCAATTCACCTAACTCCTCTTCTACTTTTTCAAAAACCTGATTTGGTTCTTCCCAGTCAAAACCAACACCTGCAACTTTATCTTGAATTCTGTTGGCTTTTACCATAGCTGGTAAACTTTTAGGAACACCTTCTAATACACTTTTTTTACCTTCTTTCAGTTTGAGTTGCTCCCAGTTTCTTTTAACATCATCTTCATTTTCAACAACAACATCACTGTAAATATGAGGATGACGCTCTATGAGTTTATCGCAAATACTGTTACAAACATCTGCAATGTCGAAACTGTTAGACTCGCTTCCTATTTTAGAATAAAACACAATATGAAGCAGAACGTCTCCTAATTCCTTTTTAACTTCATCTAAATCATTGTCTAAAATCGCATCTCCTAATTCGTAAACTTCTTCAATCGTTAAATGACGAAGCGTTTGCATGGTTTGCTTTTTGTCCCAAGGACATTGCTCACGCAACTCATCCATAATGATCAGTAAATGCTCAAAAGCTTTTAATTGCGATGTTTTATCAGACATGTTTGCCGTTTATTCTTCTTCTTCAGAAGTTACTTGTTCAGTTTCTTCTTCTAAAGCATCCAGCATATTATGCTTTTGAAGCAAATTATACCATTGTACAATTTTTTTAATATCGCTGGCATACACTCGGTCTTCATCATAATCAGGCAACACTTCAAAGAAATATTCTTCTAATGTATCTTTAGAATCTTTATGACTAATGGTCGTTGGCTGACCATTTTCTTTGTCCTTTATCTTTTTAAGAACTTCTCTAAGCGGTAATTCTTCTGTTAGCGTATAAACAGCAATTTCACTTAAGATACTTACATTACTGTGAATGGTTACATTAACTTTTTTGTTGTCGATTAAAGATTCTGCTACAAAGCCATTTCTGGTTTGCGCAATAACTTTATATAATCCTGGTTTTCCTGAAATGGAAAGTATTTTGTCTAAACTCATCAGTTATATGATATAATTTTTATGTTTTATCGTTTTTTCTTTAAAGCGGGAAAACGCATTCTGTAATCTACTTTTATTTTCCCTTTTGAAATGTTTGATAGTTTGCCTTTGATCAAACGTTTTTTTAGTGATGATAATTTATCGGTAAATAAAATACCTTCAATATGATCGTATTCATGTTGAATCACTCTGGCTATCAAACCGTCAAATTCTTCAGTATGTGTTTTAAGTTTTTCATCCTGATACTGAATCTTTATTTTTGGCTGTCTGAACACATCTTCGCGAACATCAGGAATACTCAAACATCCTTCATTAAATGCCCATTCATCGCCTTCTTCCTCTAAGATTTGAGCATTAATAAATGTACGCTTAAAATTCTTCAGTTCTTCCTGCTCTTCTTCAGAAAATGCATCGTCTTCAGCAAAAGGAGACGTGTCTACTAAAAATATTCGAATAGCTAATCCAATTTGAGGTGCAGCCAGACCAACACCATAAGCTCCATACATCGTTTCTTCCATGTTTT
>JAAEZL010000093.1:0-2232 GCA_018222875.1 Algicola sp. | reverse complement strand
TTCAAGAAGTGCATCTAAGTTAGGATAATCTTTAGTAATTGGTTCTGCTTTTTTTCTTAAAACAGGATCGCCATAAGCAACTATTGGTAATATCATGTACTTTTATTTTTCGATTGCAAAAATACAATTCTTATTGTGATTTTAGAACTTTTAGTATATAATTAAGATGGGGTATACAGGTAACTTTGAAGGATGATTGTGGCACTAATTTCATCAACTAAAGCTTTGTTTTTGCGCTGCTTTTTATTCAATCCGCTATCAATCATGGTTTGAAATGCCATTTTAGAAGTAAACCGTTCATCAACACGTTTTACTGGAATCTCTGGAAACGTTTTTTCTAAAGTGTTTAAGAACTTTAAAATAGAGGTTTCACTTTCAGAAGCTTCAAAATTCATTTGTTTGGGCTCTCCTACAATAAACAATTCTACCGATTCCTCCGAAGTATATTTTTTTAAAAATTCGATTAACCCTTTGGTATCAACAGTTGTTAAACCTGATGCAATAATTTGTAACTCATCGGTTACAGCTATTCCTGTTCGCTTTGTACCATAATCAATTGCTAATAGTCTTGCCATAATGCAAAGATAATTCTAATAAAACAAAAAAACGCTTCTTAATAGGTCAAAGAAGCGTTTCAAAATAATCAACCATTAATAATCCATAAATCTGTTTACCCTCTACCTTAAACAGTTTATGTTATATCATTAAGACACTTATAGTTTAAAAAAGTCACATGATATTTTGTTAAAAAAAACACCTTTCCAGGGTAAGAAAGGCGTTTTAAAAATTAGCTATTAATTATTAAAGAATTTAAGTGTCTTATTTAGGGATAACACCAAAATAATAATAATCACAATAGTAAGACACGTATATTTAGCATAAGTCACATAAATTTTTGATTTTTTCTGATTTAGAAATTATGACAAGAATTTTATAGACTTATCTTTGTGAAAACAGACATAAATTAAAATGGAACAACTACAACAAAATATTGAGAACGCATGGAATAATCGTTCACTATTAACCGATAAAGTAACTATAGACAGTATAAAAAGTGTGATTGACCTCTTAGATGAAGGGACTTTGAGAGTTGCACAACCAAGTGATGACGGATGGCAAGTTAACGAATGGGTAAAAAAAGCGGTTGTTTTGTATTTTCCGATTCAAAAAATGGAAACAATGGAAGCTGGTATTTTTGAATATCATGATAAAATTCCATTAAAACGCGATTATCAAAAGAAAGGTATTCGTGTGGTTCCAAATGCAGTAGCCAGACATGGTGCTTATATTTCTTCTGGTACTATATTAATGCCAAGCTATGTAAATATTGGCGCTTATGTTGATGAAGGAACAATGGTTGACACTTGGGCTACAGTTGGAAGTTGTGCCCAAATTGGAAAAAATGTTCATTTGTCTGGAGGTGTTGGCATTGGAGGCGTCCTAGAACCGCTTCAAGCTGCTCCAGTAATTATTGAAGATGGTGCTTTTATTGGCTCGCGTTGTATTGTGGTTGAAGGTGTTCGCGTGGAAAAGGAAGCTGTTTTAGGCGCAAATGTGGTACTGACCATGAGCACAAAAATTATTGATGTTACTGGTGATGAACCTGTTGAGATGAAAGGCGTAGTTCCTGAACGTTCTGTAGTGATTCCGGGAAGTTATACCAAAACATTTCCTGCAGGAGATTACAATGTACCTTGTGCACTCATTATTGGAAAACGTAAAGAAAGTACAAATAAAAAAACTTCTCTTAATGATGCTTTAAGAGAATATGATGTTGCTGTATAACTATTTTACAACGACATGAATTGTTCAAATTAATTTTGCGATTGAGTAAGCAAATAATAAAATAACGCTTAGCCCTTTAGAGTTTGAAAATTTTAATCATACAACAAAAAATGATTGGTGACGTGCTCACTACCAGTATTTTGTTCGAAGCTTTAAAAGCCGAACATCCTGATGCTGAGCTTCATTACGTGATCAACTCTCATACGTTTGCTGTTGTTGAACATAATCCGTTTATAGATAAGTTTTTATTTGTAACTCCTGAAATTGAAGACAGCAGAGCTAAATTCTTAAGTTTTTTAAAAGCTATCAAAGCTGAAAATTACGACGCTGTAATTGATGTGTATTCAAAATTGTCGAGTAATTTCATGACCAAATTTTCTGGAGCTCCAATTAAAATTTCAAAGCATAAATGGTATACTAAATACTATTACACGCATACATTTAAGG
>JAAEZL010000092.1 GCA_018222875.1 Algicola sp. | reverse complement strand
GTTGGAACGAAATATTAGAAGCCTTAAATGCCAATAAGTTTAGAACTTTTTTAACCGCATTTGGTGTGTTTTGGGGAATTGCAATTTTAGTTTTGTTGTTAGCGTTGACCAATGGATTGAAAAATGGTGCAACTGCTGAATTTGGTAATTTTGCAACTAATTCCATGTTTATGTGGACACAAGGAACGTCTAAGCCTTATAAAGGATTACCTAAAGGACGCTGGTTTAATTATAAAATTGATGATGTTGCAGCCCTAAAAAATGAGATTCCAAACTTAAAGTATGTGTCTCCAAGAAATCAGCTGGGAGGATTTAGAGGAAATAATAATGTCATTCGTGGAACCAAAACAGGTGCTTTTGAAATTTATGGAGATTATCCTGAATACATTAAACAACAACCTATGGATATTGTTGAAGGTCGTTTTTTGAGTTATTCTGATATTGAATCAAAACGAAAAATTTGTGTTGTTGGAACAGGAGTTGTTAATGGTTTATATGATAAAGATGAAGAAGTTCTTGGTACTTACATTAAAATTAATGGTGTGAATTTCTTAGTGGTTGGCACCTTTAAAATGAGCAATAGCAGAGGTGATGGTGAACAGGACGCTAATACCATTTATATTCCGTTTACGACTTTCGGACAAGCTTTTAACAGAGGAGATCGTGTAGGCTGGATGGCTATTACTGCTGTAGATGGTGTTCCAATTACAAGTATCAAAGAGCAGGTGTTTAAATTAATGAAATCAAGACATAAAGTACATCCTGAAGATGACAGAGCCATTGGTCATTTTGATTTGGCAGAACGATTTGGTAGAATTACAGGTCTATTCAGAATTTTTACTTTAGTTGGCTATTTTGTTGGAGCTCTTGTTCTTATGTCAGGAATAATAGGGATTAATAACATTATGCTTATCGTTGTACAAGAACGTACCAAAGAAATAGGTGTCAGGCGAGCCTTAGGTGCTACACCATGGATGATAAAGGGACAAATTTTACATGAAAGTTTAATTTTAACCATCCTATCAGGTATGGTGGGTGTGTCTTTTGCAGCTTTAGTAATCTGGATAATGAATACTATTTTAGATAATGTGGGCCCAGTTGACAATTTTGCAAATCCTAGTGTAAGTATGCAAGTTGTCTTTATAGCATTAATTATATTAGTCGTTTCAGGCTTGCTTGCAGGTTTAATTCCTGCTAATAGAGCAACTAAAATGAAACCTGTCGACGCATTACGAATCGAATAAAATTACAATCATCAAGAAAAAATAAAATCAACTATGAAAAGAACCAAAACCGTCATCTTGCTGTTATTAATCGTTGTTGTTTTTACAGCAGCACTATATTATTTATGGCAAAAAAATCAGGAAGATCCCGTAACCTTCACGTCTGAAGCACCTTCAGAACAAACCATTGTGGTTAAAACGGTCGCTACTGGAAGTATTGTTCCAAAGGAAGAAATTTTAATTAAGCCAAATATTTCAGGAGTTATTGAAGAAGTATTCATTGAGGCTGGACAATATGTGAAACAAGGGGATTTAATTGCTCAAATTAGAGTTATTCCTAACGTTTCTAACTTAACAAGTGCTAAGAATAGTATTGCGTCTAGTAGCAATGCTTTACAAACTGCTGAAATTAATTTTAAAACGCAACAGGCAATTTACGATCGTCAAAAGGCATTGTTTGATAAAGGAGTGATTTCTGCAAATCAATTTGATGAAGTAAGTAATACGTATTTACAAGCTAAACAACGTGTCGGACAAGCGAGAATTGATGTCACTCAAGCTCGTCAAAATTATGACATCATTAAAACAGGAACTACTTCTGGTGTCGGAAATGTGGCTCAAACCCAAGTAAGAGCAACGGTTTCCGGAATGGTTTTAGATGTTCCCGTAAAAGCAGGAAATCAGGTTATTGAAGCTAATAACTTTAATGAAGGTACTTCAATTGCATCTCTTGCTGATGTAAAGCAAATGATTTTTGAAGGAAAAGTTGATGAAAGTGAAGTTGGAAAAATTAAAGAAGGCTTACCTCTCGAAATCACAGTGGGAGCCATCGAAGATCAGAAATTTGATGCCGTTTTAGATTATATCGCTCCCAAAGGAGTTGAAGAAAATGGAGCGATTCAATTCGAAATTAAAGGAACGCTTAAAAAAATGGACTCAACATTTATTAGAGCAGGTTTAAGTGCCAATGCATCCATCATTCTCGAAAAGGCAGAAAAAGTCTTAGCCATCAAAGAAGCTTTAGTACAGTACGATGATGAAACAAAGAAGCCTTATGTTGAAGTCGAAGTAGGAGACCAAAAATTTGAAAGAAAAGAATTAGAGTTAGGTATTAGCGATGGTATTTTTGTTGAGGTCAAAAGCGGTATAGCAAAAGACGATAAAGTCAAAGTCTGGAACTAGGTTCAAGGTGGTCAGCAATTTGCTCAACAATAATTTTAACATGTAGTGTAACACTTTACAATTTATCAAGACATATAAGACATTATGAAAGAAGTATGAACAAATTATTTTTTATTTGCTTCATTTCATAAATAAAAATTTATTAATTAAATGAAAAAATCAATCATTATAACATTATTCCTTTGTAGCATTATAGTTAGCGCTCAAGAGAAAAAATGGACTTTACTTGAATGCGTTAACTACGCATTAGAAAACAATATTTCTATTGAACAATCTGAATTAGATGTAGATTTAGCTGACATTAATAAAAATCAGGCAGTTAGCAATTTTCTACCTACTTTAAATGCTAATGGTTCTTATAGTATTAATACAGGTGCCAATATTAATCCGGCAACCAACCAATTTGAAAATAATGTTTTTAGATCTGCTTCAGGAGCGATAAATTCAGGAATCAATATTTTTAATGGTTTAGCAAACTGGAAAACACTTCAGCGTTCTAAAATCAATAAAGTAGCGGCAGAATACCGTTTAGATAAAATGAAAGATGATATTTCGCTGTTTGTAGCGAATTCATTCTTACAAATTCTTTTCAATAGAGAACAACTTAAAGTTTTAGTGGCTCAAAATGAAGTCACTAAGGAGAATATCACAAACACTCAGCAACTGGTTGATGCAGGTGTGCTTCCGCAAGGTGATTTATTAGAGTTGAAAGCTACCGAAGCGACACAAAACCAACAAATTATAGCTGCTGAAAATGCATTATTTATATCAAAATTAGGTCTTGCTCAAACCTTGCAGCTTAAAGACTATGAAACATTTGATATCTCTGATCAGGATTACGGATTAGTCGCAGGTGATATTTTAGAAAAGAGAGCTTCTGAAATTGTTGAAAAAGCTAAAGAAGAAGTCAATGATGTAAAAATTGCTCAAACCAACTTTGAATTAGCACAGAAAGATTTAGAATTACAAAGAACAGGATATTTCCCAACCTTATCAGGATTTGTTGGCTATAATACAAGATGGGCAAGTACGCAGTTAAATCCTTTTACTGGTGAAGACATTCCTTTTGTAGATCAGTTATATTTATTTGATGGTACTTCTGTTGGACTTCAATTAAATGTGCCTATTTTTAATAGATTTACAACACGTAATACTGTTAAACGTAGCAAAGTTGAGGTAGAACGCTCAAAGTTCCTTTTAGAGCAGGCTGAATTAGATTTAGAATCTACAGTATATCAGGCTTACAATGATGCTAAAAACTCTAAGAAAACCTATGAAGCTGCCTTGCAAACTGAAGAAGCTCGTAAATTAGCTTTTGAGTATGCACAAGAACGCTATGATGTTGGATTTTCTAATGCCTTCGATTTTAATCAGTCTCGTACTGCTTATGAAAACGCTCAATCTGATGTGATAAGAACCAAATATGATTATATTTTTAAGCTCAAAGTTTTAGAATTCTATTTTGGGCTACCAATAACCGACTTAAATTAAAATAAAATGAGTAAGACATTAAAAATTATCCTTATTGTTACTGGACTTCTGTTAGTGGTTTTAGTTTTAGGTAAATCGATGGGATGGTTTGGAAAGAAAGGCAATATCAAAGAAGTTGAAATTAAAAAAGTAGCTTTATTTGATATCGTTGAAACGGTTTCAGCTACTGGTAAAATCCAACCTGAAGTTGAGGTTAAAATTTCCAGTGAAGTTTCAGGAGAGATTTTAGACCTTCCTTTTAAAGAAGGTCAGCAAGTAAATAAAGGAGACTTGTTAGTGAGGGTTAATCCAGATTTAATCCAGTCAGCTGTTAGTCGATCACAAGCGACATATCAAAATATAAAAGCGACTTTAGAGCAGGCTGAAGCAACATTAAAGCAAGCTAAAGCCGATTACGACAGAAATAAATTACTGTTTGAAAAAGGTGTTATTTCTAAATCAGAATGGGATAGATCCATAGCATCTTATGAAACTGCTGTGGCAGGAAAAAGTTCTGCCTATTACAGTGTTCAAAGTGCTGCTGCATCTGTAAATGAAGCTAAAGATAATTTGAGTCGTACCGAAATATATGCGCCTATGAGTGGTACGATATCCTTACTTAATGTAGAGTTAGGTGAACGTGTCGTAGGAACGCAGCAAATGGCAGGTACCGAAATCTTGAGAGTTGCCAACCTTAACAACATGGAAGTTGAAGTTGACGTCAATGAAAATGATATTGTTAAAGTCCAGATAGGTGATTCGACTATCGTTGAAGTTGATGCGTATTTGAAGAAAGAATTCAAAGGTATTGTCACAGAAATAGCAAATTCTGCTGCAGGAACTTTAACTGCAGACCAAGTGACAAATTTTAGAGTTAAGGTTAGAATATTAGAAGAATCTTATGCAGATCTTATGGAAGGTAAGCCAGAGCATTTTTCACCATTTAGACCTGGCATGACTGCTACTGTAGATATTATAACAAGTAAGCGTAACAACATCGTTGCAGTACCAATAAGTTCTATCGTTATAAAAACAGACACGTCTTCCGTTAAGAAAAGTTATGAAAAAACACCTTCAGATGATATCAAGCCTGAAAACGAAGAGAAATTCGAATGTGTTTTTATTGCTGAAAATGGAGAAGCCAAACTTAGAGTCGTTAAAACCGGAATTCAGGATGATACCAATATTGAAGTGACTTCAGGATTAGAGGAAGGTGATGAAATCATTACTGGACCATACAACGTCGTTTCAAAAACATTGAAGCCTGGAGATAAAGTTGAAAGCATAGATAAAGACAAAAATGCAGAAACGTCTTCTGAAGACTAAACAAAATTACCAATTAATATGGCCATCATATTAAGCTTAGAAACATCAACTACAAATTGTTCAGTCTCTCTTTCTAATAAAGGAGAGACTTTGGTTTTAAAAGAGGATAATAATGCTAATTATTCTCACGCTGAATCCTTACACATGTTTATAGATGCTGTATTAAAAACAGCAAAAATAACTTTAAAAGATCTCGATGCTGTTGCCGTAAGTAAAGGTCCTGGTTCTTACACAGGTTTACGAATAGGAGTTTCAGCAGCTAAAGGACTGTGTTATGCTTTAAATATTCCGCTTATTTCTGTATCTACTTTAAAAGCTCTGGCTTATCAGGTAAAAAGTAATAAAGGCACAATTGTTTCAATGCTAGATGCACGACGATTAGAAGTATACTCTGCTATTTATAATGCATCTTATGATGAGATTCGGGATGTAGAAGCTCAGATTTTAGATGAGACTTCTTTTTCAGAATATTTAGATAAAGAGCTTGTTTATTTTATAGGTAATGGTGTTGAAAAAACAAAACGTTTGATAACACATTCTAATGCCATTTTTATTGAAGGGAAGTTGCCTTCTGCTAATGAAATGAGTCTTTTAGCGTATCAAAAGTATAAAAAAAGCGACATCGAAGATGTCGCCTATTTTGAGCCATTTTATCTAAAAGATTTCATTGCTTTAAAATCTAAAAAATAAAAATTAACCTTGTTTTTGTATTTCAACTTGGTGTGGATAAGGAATGTCTATTCCTGCAGCATCAAGGGCTTCTTTAGTTTGTTCTAGTAAATCAAATTTTACAGTCCAGTAATCTTCTTTTTTCACCCAAACTCTGGTAAAAAAGTTAATTGAGCTATCAGCTAATTCAGAAACATTAATTGCAGGAGCCGGATCCTTGAGAATAAGTTCATGAGGCGTAATCACGCTATTAATAACATCTTTTGTTTTTTTGATATCAGAATCATAGCCAACACCAAATGTAATATCCACGCGACGTGTATCTTCTGTTGAAAAATTTATAATATTACCATTTGATAAACTTCCATTTGGAATTATTATTTCCTTATTGTCTGTGGTTGTTAACTTAGTGGTAAAGATTTCAATATTTTTTACAGTTCCAGATTCTCCCTGAGCTGTTATGAAATCTCCTATCTTTATAGGTTTGAAAATCATTAATAAAACTCCACCAGCAAAATTTGCTAAAGAACCTTGAAGGGCTAAACCTACAGCTAAACCTACGGCTGCTAAAATTGCAGCAAAAGAGGTTGTCTCAATACCTACAGTTCCTAGAACGACAATAACGAGTACAATTTTTAAAATCCAGCCAAGTAAATTCAACAGGAATTTTTTAAGACTTTCATCATAATCTCTTTTATCCATGGTTTTTCTTAAGCCTCTAATCAGAGATTTAATAACCCATGATCCAATAATCCATATGGCTATTGCAGCTAATACCTTCGGACCAAAATCAACAATAATTTCGTATCCTTTATCAATCCATTTTTGTAAATCCATTTGTGTGTAATTTTAGTGTAAGTAAAAATAAAAAAACTGAACGGATTATCGATGAGATAACACGTTCAGTTTCAATAAATTTAAACTTAATTTAATTTATAAAGTGTTTATAAATGTCATTAATTGAATCAAGTCTTCTTCTCTTGATGTTTTAATTTTATTTTCTTTCATATAGTTGAAAACAACATCTCTATGTTTAGGAAATAACTTTGCAATCGCTCTCCTTCCTCTAGGTAATTCCTTGACAAGTTTTTCATCACCTACTTTAATGAAAAATTTATCATTCCATCTTTTATATCTTGCAGACCTTGGAGTATCATAACTCGTTACAGCTCTTTTTTCGCCAATGAAAGTTATTCTTTCTTTTTTCAATAAAACAGCTTCTTTTTCTGAATCGCTTAAGAAAACGAAATAACCAAAATTTTCATTCAGATTTTCATCCATGTAACCAAACACCTGGTATTTTTTATTCAGAGGAACGATCTCAACTACGATATCTCTTCTATATCTGTTTAATGAATAAGCTGTATTATTTTGTCCTTTAACTTCAAATTCATCTCTTAAGGCATTATATCTTACATAAAAGGTGTTGTCTTTAGCAGCAGATATTTTTGCTGGGAGATATTCTTTATTAATGTAAGGTGTTCCTTCAACAGATTCGTTTATAACAACAGGTGTAGTAGAAATGATACCAGCAACACGACTACCTCCAACACCTTGACCAGCTAAAAATTCCTGGCCAGAAACAGATATTAATGGTAATAATAGGACTAGTAATAGGGAATATGTCTTTTTCATAAAAAAATTTTTTCCAAAAAAAACAAAAAAAAGACGAACTATGAAGGATAATATGTTAAGATTAATGTAAATCTTTTGTAAGTAAAATGTTACAAGCAAAAAACGCATGCCACAATAATTGTATGGTATGCGTTTGAGTATTTTAAAAAAAGCTTAAACTTTCTATAGTGTATTTATATAATTTATTAATTGTATCAAATCTTCTTCTTTTGAAGTTTTAATTCTGTTTTCTTTCATGTATTTCAAAACACTATCCTTATGTTTTGGAAATAACTTGACCAGATCTTTTCTTTTATTTGGGACTTCTGTTAATATGTTTTGATTTTCAAGCTTAATAAAGAATGTGTCATTTACTCTTTTATACTTTGCTGGTTTATTGCTGTCATAGCCTGTACTTGCCTTTTGCTCATCAATAAAAATAACTTTCTCTTTTTTGTATAAAGCAGTTTTAGCATTTGGATTGCTTAAATGTAAAAAGTAACCAAAATTTTCATTTCTTTCATCATCATAAAAACCAATGACCTGATATGTTTTCTTTAAAGGAAGTATTTCTACAACAATATCTCTTCGGTATCTATTTAAAGCATACGCTTTGTTATTATCTCCTTTAACTTCAAACTGATCATTCAAAGCATTGTATCTTACATAAAAAACGTCGCCTTCAGATGCAGATATCGTTGCAGGTAAGAATTTTTCGTTGATGTAAGGAGAACCTTCTACAGATTCATTAATGACTACAGGTGAAACGTCAATAAGTAAATTAACACGGTTTCCACCAATAGCTTGACCTCCTATTAATTCTTGCTGAGGAAAAGCAGAAATTATTGGAAAAACGATGGCGATAAATAAAATAGGTAATGTTTTCATAGAAACTTTTTTATTAAAGATATAAAAAAATAGGATAAGTTTGATGTTTAACCTCTGCTTTAGGATGTGCTAAAATTAAAAACACTCCAAATTTAGAGTGTTTTGATTTAGTTATTTAACTTCAAAAGTTAATTTCACATTCACTCTAAACTCGGTGACATCATCGCCTTTAACAATAGCACTTTGTTCTTTTACGTAAACTGAACGGATATTTTTTACCGACTTTGAAGCTTCTTTTACTGCTTTTTTTGTTGCATCTTCCCAGCTTTTATCAGAATTTGATAAAACCTCTATTACTTTTAGTACTGCCATTTCTTGTGTATTTTAAGTTAAACAAATATTTATCTTAAAATAAGAAATTAATGTGTAATTACCTAACCGTTAATAGCTTCTACAGTATTTACTTTTCCGTTTAGCATTTCTTTTAACATGTTCTCAATACCGTTTTTGAGTGTGAATGTTGACGAAGGACAACCGCTACATGCGCCTTGTAAAATTACTTTAACTGTTTTACTGTTTGCATCGTAAGATTGAAACTCAATATTTCCACCATCACTTGCAACAGCTGGTTTTACATATTCTTCAAGAATATTAATAATTTCTTTTGAAATGTCATCATGTGCTTCAAATTTAGCATCGAGAGCGTCGTCCTTTTTTTCTATTGAGTTCTGTCCGTCGATTAATACGATATCTTTTCCGTTTTCTATATAAGCTCTTATAAACTCACGCAATTCCATAGTAATATCATTCCATTCTGCTATGTCATACTTTGTAATTGAAACAAAGTTTTCATCTAAAAATACACTTTTAACAAATGGGAAATGAAATAATTCAGAAGCAAACGGCGAGTTCTTTGCATCATCAATTGACTTAAACTCATGGTAGTTGTGAACTAATTTTTTGTTTGCCACGAATTTAATTACTGATGGATTTGGAGTGCTTTCAGCATAGACTGTAACTGGAACTTTCTTTTTAATTGAAGTGTCAGTTAATATAACGCCTCCTTCATTAATATAAGTTGCAATTTGCTCTGCAACCTCCTCCTGTACATCAGGCCATTCCACAATATTAAAACGTTCAACAGCTATAAAATTTCCAGATATATAGACTTTTTTTACAAAAGGCAAATAAAATAATTGTTGAGCTATTGGTGATGGAGCTGCATCATCAATGGTGTTAAATTCATAGCTTTCGTGTTGTGTTAGAAACCTATCAGCTTCAAATTTTATGATTGTAGGATTGGTAGTATTTTTTATTGAAATTGTTACGTTTTCCATAGTATTCATTTTTTTTGCAAAAATACTAAACTATTAGGTCAATATAACGTTTTTTAAGGATTACCTGATTTATGTAGTTCTATTACTATACTAAAGCAAAAGAAATTGAGTTATAAAGTACAATACTAAATAGTTTTTAACTGTTAAACTGGCAATTTTGTCAGAGATTACAAGATGTAATTAGTTAAAATTTACTAAATTTCGCCTTTATTGTGAAAAAGCTTTACTACCACACCAAATGAAGTTAGTGCAAATACTATTTTTGGTTATTTGTTTTGAATGGCGTACGTAGTTGTTTTTTAATGGGTTGCAGTTCGTATTGTTTTAACAACCTATTGAAATTAAGCTTAGTTTACTTATAGATTAAGTATTATGAAAAAACTATACACGTTACTTATATTATTGCTTTCATTTGGTTCTTATGCCCAAGATCTTTTAATGCAAGATGGTACATTTAACAGATGTGAGCCTGATGTGTTTTATGATTCAGGTGGTTCCGCTGGTTCATATTCAAGTGATGAGAATATAATAACTACTATATGTGCTGAAAATGCAGGGGATTTTATTAGTGTTAATTTCACAACATTTAGTACGCAGTTAAACGCAGATATTTTAACCATTTATGATGGTGATGATACTACAGCTCCAATTATTGGTTCATATTCTGGAGTTGCTGGTCCGGGAGTTGTTACAGCTTCAGCAGCAAACACCAGTGGATGTATTACATTTGAGTTTGTTTCTAATCCTACAGGAACAACAACGGGATGGGAAGCATTAATTACTTGTCAGGAGCAATGTCAGACAATTGCAGCTTCCATAGATAGTACTGATCCTGTAGCTAATGGCGCTGGAGTAATTGAAGTGCCTCCTGGAACTACCATTGATTTTAATGGAAGTGCAACATTCTCTGATGATCCTACTGGAGCTACTTATAGTTGGAATTTTGGTGATACAAATACAGATACAGGAACTTCTGTTTCTCACCTTTATGCAAATCCCGGAACATATAATGTAACGCTAACAGTTACAGATACCAATCCTACAGGCTGTTCAGATACAACTACCATAACAGTTTTGGTTTTAGAACCTATTGTTACAATTAACAATCCTGCATATCCTGAATCATCATTTACTCCTGAAGAACTCATTGAAAATGTTCTTGTGTCTGGAGGTTGTTCTGGAGTTGATAATTTTTCTTTTCAAGTTAATGGAACTCCTAACGCCTTTCAAACAAAAAGTTATGGGTATTTTACTAAAGGTGGAGCAGTAAACTTTCCTTTTGATGAGGGTATAGTTTTATCTACCGGAAGAGCTTTTCCAGCAGGAAATACACCAAATGGTGGTGCTTTAGTGTCGTTTAACAATGGTCAGGCAGGTGATAATGATTTAGAAGCGGCTTTGGGACAGAATGATACAAATGACGCTACATTTATCAAATTCAATTTTGTTCCTACAGCAGATGAAATTAGCTTTCGCTATATCATGTTCTCTGAAGAATATGATGGAAGTACAGAATGTAGTTTTGCTGATAGTTTTGCTTTTCTCTTAAGAGAAGCTGGAACAACAGCATATACCAATCTAGCTGTTTTACCAGATGGTACGCCTGTAAGTGTCACTAATATTAATAATTCTGGAGTTTGTACTGCTAATCCTGCTTTTTTTGAAGGTTACCTTTTAAATGATACCAATTATGGAGGAAGAACAGTCGTTTTAACAGCTACAGCAAGTGTTATCCCTAATACAGCATACGAAATTAAATTGGTGGTTGCAGATGAAGGAGATTCAATTTGGGATTCTGCAATATTCCTTGAAGCCGGAAGCTTCAATTTAGGTGGGGAACTAGGTGATGATATTACTATTGCTGCCGGAACTGCCGAATGTGAAGGACAATCCGTTACTTTAGATACCGAAGCTCCTTCCGCTACTCATACTTGGTTTAAAGATGGTGTTGAAATTGTTGGTGAAACAGGTTCTACACTCGATGTTACTGAAGAAGGAATCTACTCTGTAAATGTTGAATTTGCTCCTGGATGTGATTCATCAGATTCGATTGAAGTAGAGTTTAAACCAAGCCCAGTTGCAAACCCTGCTTCTGACTTAAATATATGTAGTTTGACAGGTACTGGTGAGTTTAATTTAACTGATAATGATGCTGCAATTTTAGGAGCTCAAGACCCCACGGATTTTGTTATTACTTATCATCCCACTCAGGCTGATGCAGATGCTAATATAAACCCACTTGCCAGTCCTTACACAAATACTTCAAATCCTCAAACCATATATGCAAGAATAGCTGATACAACTCAAGAGTGCTACTCTACAACAACTTTTGATTTAGTGTTTAGCACATTAGCAATTAATCCAGTTACACCACTTCAGGTTTGCGATGATAATGCTGATGGTTTTGCTATGTTTGATCTGAGTTTAAAAAATGCTGAAGTCATTGGTGGTTTAGACCCAGCTACAGTAAATGTGACTTACTATGCAACTCAAGCAGATGCAGATGCTGCAACAAATCCATTAGGTATTCCATTTACAAATACAATAGCTAACAATCAAACTGTTTATGTTCGTTTAGAAGCAAATAATGAAGCGAGCTGTTATAACACCACGACTTTAGATTTAGAGGTTATATCAAATCCAGTAGCAAATTTTGTGACGC
>JAAEZL010000091.1:7220-12416 GCA_018222875.1 Algicola sp. | reverse complement strand
CAAACTTTTAAAAATTTATGAGGTATTTAATCTTATTTTTATTAAGTATATGTTTCGTCCAAACTAGTCATTCTCAAATATATGAGGTTGGCATGTATGCAGGCGGAAGTAATTTTATTGGAGACGTTGGACCCACAGATTATATTTCACCAAATACAGGTGCTTTAGGCTTGATGTTGAAATGGAATCGAAGTCCGAGACATTCCTGGAGAGTATCCTTAATATATGCAGACCTTAAAGCAAGTGACAGAGATTCGGAAGACCCTAGACGAATCGCCAGAAATTATGAATTTGATTCTAATCTTTTAGAGATTTCAGCTGGTATGGAATTTACATTTTGGGATTTCGACCTACATACCTCAGGCTTAAAAGTTGTGCCTTACCTATATTCTGGAATAACTTCTGCAAAGCATGATAATTTCTTTTATGGACCAGATGGGGAAATTATAAATGAAGACACAAGCAGCTGGGCATTTGGTATTCCTATGGTGTTAGGAATCAAATCAAACATCACCAACCATATCATCTTAGGATTTGAAATTGGTGCCAGATATACGTTTTCAGATGAAATAGACGGAAGTGTTCCTGATGGTGATTTTAAAGACGAAGTAAGTATAGGAAATATAAATAGTAATGACTGGTATGTTTTTACAGGATTTACGTTAACATATACATTTGGACAAAGACCTTGTTATTGCAATTTTTAAATGATTCAAAAAGACCAAATATTAAAAGATAGATTACCAAAGCATGTTGCTATAATTATGGATGGCAATGGTCGTTGGGCTAAACAAAAAGGAATGCTCAGAGTGATTGGTCACGAAAACGGTACTAAATCTGTTAGGGAAATTGTTGAAGCAAGTGCCGAAATTGGCATCAAACACTTAACACTGTATGCGTTTTCAACTGAAAACTGGAAACGTCCAAAACTGGAAGTTCAAACTCTGATGAAACTTTTAGTTAAATCTCTGAAAAAAGAAATAAAAACATTACAAGACAATAACATTAAGCTTTCAGCTATTGGTAACCTTGAAGATTTACCAAAAAAAGCACATACAGAATTACTCGAAGTTATTAATAAAACGAAAAGCAATACTCACATGACATTGACTTTAGCATTAAGTTATGGCTCAAGAGAAGAGATGGTAAACACCATTAAAAAGATTGCAATGAACGTTAAAAATAATATAATTTCTGTTGAAAGTATTGACGAATCAATTATAAATAAGCATCTTTACACGCAAAATTTACCAGACGTAGATTTGTTAATTAGGACAAGTGGTGAACACAGAATAAGTAATTTCCTGCTTTGGCAAATTGCTTATGCTGAATTATATTTTACAGATATTTTATGGCCAGATTTCACAAAACAAGACCTATATGAAGCTTTGATTAATTATCAAAACAGAGAACGACGATTTGGAAAAACCAGTGAACAACTCAGCTAATAAATTACTTTTGAAAACTTACATTAAGCACCTATTTACAGTATTAATCTTCATTATTTCAAGCGTAGTTGTTGCACAACCAACAAGCTTTAATAATGGAAAAACATACATCCTAGAAGAAGTTACCGTTACTGGCAATACAAATTTCAGCGAAACAACAATCGTTTCTTTTTCCGGATTGCGAACAGGACAGGAAATCATCATTCCTGGAGAGGAAATCAGTAATGCCTTAAAAAAACTTTGGGCTAGTAAATTATTCAGTAGTATTGATATTTATTTGGTAAAAACCGAAGACAACAAGGCTTTTTTAGAAATTAATCTTGTTGATTTACCTGAACTTAACGAACTGGAAATTCAAGGTGTCAAGAAAAAGAAAAAAGAAGGCATCATAAAGGATAACAACCTGACAAAAGGTGTTAAAGTGACTGAAAACTTAATAACAACAACGAAAAACTATCTTACAAATAAATATAAAAAAGATGGTTTTTTAAACACCAAAGTAACGGTAAACACTACGGAAGTTGAAAATGATTCCATCAGTAAAAGTCTGGTAAACATGCTGGTTTATATTGATAAGGGAGAAAAAGTCAAAATAGATAAGATTACTTTTAATGGTAATGAAAAGTTTTCTGATAGAAAACTCAGAAAAGCCATGAAAAACACCAAGAAAAAGAATCCTATACGCATCCTTAAACGATCAAAATACATTGAAGAAGATTATAAGGAAGATCTCGTTAGCATTATTGACAAATACAAAGAAAATGGTTACAGAGATGCCAGAATCATTTCAGATTCAATCATATACAAAGATAAAAAAAATATAAGCTTAGAAATTACGCTTGAAGAAGGTGAGCAATATAAATTTGGAAAAATCACCTTTGTTGGAAATAGTGTATATACCGATCAACAACTACATTCGGTGTTACGAATTAAAGAAGGTGAAACGTATAATGGTGTAGAATTGCGTAAACGTATTGCTGATGACACCAAACCAGATGCACTTGATTTAACGAACCTCTATCAAAATAATGGGTATTTGTTTTCAAGCATTAATCCCGTAGAAATCAGTGCTGATGGTAACGTTATAGATATGGAAATACGTATTTCTGAAGGTAAGCCTGCTTACTTTAATAATGTTTCGGTTACTGGAAACGACAAAACAAATGACCATGTTATTTATAGAGAATTAAGAACAAAACCAGGACAGTTATACAGTAAAGCAAATGTGATCAGAACCATTAGAGAACTTGGGCAGTTAGGCTTTTTTGATGCACAACTTTTAACTCCTGATTTCAAAAATATGAATCCAAATGAAGGTACAGTTGACTTAGAGTACACAGTAGTTGAAAGAGGTTCAAGCCAGATCGAATTACAAGGTGGTTATGGTGGTGGTGGCTTTATTGGTACACTTGGTTTATCATTTAACAATTTTGCCATTAAAGATATATTCAAAAAAGAAGCTTATAAGCCTGTTCCAATGGGAGACGGACAAACATTAGCGTTGCGTTTGCAAGCTTCAAGATTTTTTCAAACCTACAGCTTTTCGTTTTCAGAACCTTGGTTAGGTGGTAAGCGTCCGGTACAATTATCGACCTCTATATCTCATACAAGACAATTTCTTTTTGACCCTGTAACCAGAGGTGCTGATAAAAGCAGACGTTTTAACATTACTGGCTTATCTGTTGGATTAGCAAAACGTTTAAAAGTGCCTGATGACTATTTCACATTATCACAAGCGGTTAGCTTTCAGCATTACGACTTAAAAAATTACAATACTGGCTTATTCACATTTGGTGATGGGTATTCAAACAACCTATCTTACACCATTGGTTTGAGTCGAAATAACTTATTTACAGATCCAATTTATCCAGAAGGTGGTTCAAGCTTTTCAATAAGTGCAAAGATGTCTTTCCCGTATTCATTATTCAATAATGTAGATTACGAAGCTTTAAAAGAAGAAAGAGATGCTTTAGACCCAACAAATGCTGATGATGTTACCAGAATTGGAGAAATTGATCAGGAACGTTACAATTGGTTAGAGTTTTACAAGATTAAATTTAAAGGTGACTGGTACACACGTATTGTAGATAAGTTAGTGATTAAATCTGGTTTAGAATTTGGTTTTCTTGGAGCCTATAATAACGATAGAGGTGTGATTCCATTTGAGCGTTTTTTCTTAGGTGGTGACGGTTTAGGAAACTTTGCATTAGATGGTAGAGAAGTAATTCAACTTCGTGGATATCCAAATCAATCATTGTCTTCTCAAGATGGTGGTACCATTTATAACAAATTCTCCTTAGAGTTAAGATATCCAATCACACTTGGTGCTCAAGCTAAAATTTATGGTTTGTTATTTACAGAAGGTGGTGCTTCCTTTGATAATTTTAGAGATTACAATCCTTTTAATTTGAATCGTTCTGCAGGTTTTGGACTCAGAATATTTATGCCAGCCTTTGGATTACTGGGTATAGATTTTGGTCATGGATTTGACGCCATTCCTGGTTCAACTGTTAAAAATGGATGGGAAACCCACTTCATTATTGGACAGCAATTTTAATTTTGGCACGATATTTTCTATAAGGAATATGACGATTTAATGAATGTCTTAAAATTTTTCAGAATATATTTCGTTAATTTGAAAAGTAAAAACATTGACGGAATCGTTATATTTATCTGTCAATTTAATAATCTTAGAAGATATCAGTAAATTATAAAATGAAACAGATGAAGTATAAAGTTCTTTTTTTAGTGACAATATTAGGTCTAATGAGCTTTGTTTCTAATGCACAACGTGGTGTTAGAATAGGTTATATAGATACAGAATATATTTTACAGAATATTCCTGAATATCAACAAGCCACATCGCAATTAGAACAAAAAGTTCAGCAGTGGAAAGCAGAAATAGAACAACGCTTAAACGCAGTAGATCAAAAGAAAAAGCAGTTAGAAAATGAAAGTGTTCTTTTAACTAAAGAATTATATGAAGAGCGTTTGGAAGATATTCAATATGAAGAAGCTGAAATTTTAGATTACCAGCAAAAGCGTTTCGGACCTAATGGAGACTTGATGATTCAGAAGCAACAGTTAATGCAACCTATTCAGGATCAGATTTTTGCTGCAGTTCAAGAGATTGCTGCCAATAAAAAATATGATTTCATATTCGATAAATCTGCAGACGTGGTGATGCTGTATTCTGCAGAACGTTTTGATATCAGTGAATTAATCATTAGAAGTATCACAAGATCATCTAAGCGAACACAGGCAAAGTCTCGTGCAGAACGTAAAGAAGCCGACAAAGAAGAAGTGGTTCCTGTAATTAATGAAGAACTCGATGAGCGTCAAAAAGCCTTAGAAGAGAAAAAGTCTGAACGAGAAGCTGCAATAGCAAAACGACAAGAAGAGCAATTAAGACGAAGAGATTCATTAAAAGATGCAGCAGCTGCACGTCGTCAAAAAATTCTTGATGACAGAGCGAAAGCGAAAGCAGAACGCGACAGTATTAATGGAGCAAACAGATCAAGTTCTAACGATTCAACTTCAGTTGAAAAGTCAGAAAATAAAACAGACGCTAAAGGAAGTGAAGACTCAAGTGAAAAAACACCAGCTCAATTAGCTGAAGAAAAAAGACAACAAAAATTAAAAGATAGAGAAGCCAGACAAAAAGCTCTCGATGAGAAAAGAAAGAAAATATTAGCGGATAGAAAAAAAGCAAAAGAAGAGCGTGAAGCTCAGAGAAAAAGCCAGGATT
>JAAEZL010000091.1:0-7210 GCA_018222875.1 Algicola sp. | reverse complement strand
TATCAACACAACTCAGTTAATTGAGGCTATGCCAGAGATGAAAACTGCTCAGGCTGAGATTGAAAGGTTATCGAAAACTTACGAAACCGAAATCAAAAATATGATGACTGAATTGCAAAATAAGGTAAAGCAATATCAGGCTGAAATGGATACTAAAACGGAAGAGCAAAATCAAGAAAGAGCTCAAGAGGTTCAAACTACTGAGCAAAGTATTCGTCAGTATCAAGGTCAGGCACAACAGGATTTACAGAAAAAAGAAGCTGATTTATTAAAGCCTATTTTTGAAAAAGCTAAAGCTGCTATTGATAAAGTTGCAAAAGCACAAGGTTACCAGTATGTCTTAGATTCTACTCAAGGTGGTGGCGTTCTAGTTGCTGATGGTAAAGACTTATTAGCAGATGTGAAGAAAGAATTAGGATTCTAATCACAACACTAAAAATAATTGAATACAGAAGCCACTTTAACAAGTGGCTTTTCTATTTTTGTAATACAAATGAACACACAACCCATAGGTATATTTGATTCTGGTATTGGTGGCACATCGGTTTTTAAAGAAATCCATGCGCTGCTTCCTCATGAAAATTCCATATATCTTGCAGACAGCAAACATGCACCTTATGGAAATAAAAGCAAACAGGAGATTATTGACCTTAGTGTAAAGAATACAGACTATTTGCTGTCTAAAGAGTGTAAACTTATTGTAGTGGCTTGCAATACAGCAACTACAAACGCTATTTCTTATTTACGCACTACTTACGATGTTCCATTTATTGGCATCGAACCTGCTATAAAACCTGCTGCGCTTAACACCGAAACAAAAGCTGTTGGTATTTTAGCGACTAAAGGCACGCTTTCAAGTGAGTTGTTTCATCAAACAACAGATTTATACAGTAATGGCATTAATGTTATTGAACAAATTGGAGAAGGAATCGTTCCGTTAATTGAAGCTGGAAAAACCCATTCAAATGAAATGAAAGTTTTACTAAAAGACTATCTAAAACCTATGATAGATGCTAATATTGATTATCTGGTTTTGGGTTGCACTCATTATCCTTACTTAATTCCTTTGCTATTAGAGATGCTTCCGAAGCATGTGAAAATAATAGATTCAGGATTAGCTGTAGCCAAACAAACTAAGGCTGTTTTAGAGAAGAACAATCTTCTAAATCTAACTTCAAAAGCACCTGAAAATCTGTTCTACATAAATACGAATACTGCAGTATTGAATGATATTCTAGACCGAAGATTTAAAGTAGAATTATTAAACTTTTAAACTATGTGAGCCAACTCGAATAGGTCACATAATTATTTGCTATTCTATCAATTTCACCCGAAATTAATTCCGGACTGATATCTTTTATCTTTTTCGCAGGAACACCAGCATAAATACTTCCGGATTCAACTCTTGTATTAGCTGTAACCACTGCTCCTGCAGCAATAATGCAATTGCTTTCAACAACACAGTCGTCCATAATAATACTTCCCATTCCTACCAAAACATTATCATGAATCGTGCATCCATGAACGATCGCATTGTGACCGATAGACACATTATTACCAATTGTGGTAGGCGATTTTTGATAGGTTGCATGGATCACTGCACCATCCTGTACGTTCACTTTGTTTCCCATTTTTATAAAATGTACATCACCTCGAATTACAGCGTTAAACCAAATGCTACATTGGCTTCCCATAGTTACCTCGCCTACAATTGTTGCATTTTCGGCAATAAAACAATCGTCTGGGATTTGAGGGTGAATTCCTTTTACTGGCTTTATAATTGGCATGATTTATTGTTTATTGTTTGTTGTTTGTTGTTTGAAATATACTTTATTATTTGAAAAATGAAAGGAAATCTGCTTTCTTAGAAGCTGAAACCATAATTTGTTTCCCATTGCTTAAAACGACACTACCTCCTTTTCCTTTAAGATATTTAGTAACTTCATTAACATTCACCAGATAACTTTTGTGAACTCTTGCAAAACTACTTCCGCTAAGCCCTTCTTCAAAATACTTCAAGGTTTTACTCACTAGTTTTTTCTTGTTATTATTTAAATAGATTTCTGTGTAGTTGTCGTCTGCTTTACAATATAGAATATCAGCCGTTTCTAAAACTTCAAATCCGTCTTGCTGCGGAATTGTTATTTTCCCATTAACAGTATTAGTTTTAGGCACCAATACCTGATCTTGGAGTGCGTCTTCCTTCGTTTTAATTTCTGAAACATAATCCACAGCCTTAATCAAATCATCAATTGAAATTGGCTTCATCAGATAATAGGAAGCATGTGCATTTAAAGCTTCAATAGCATAGTGATTATAGGCCGTAACAAAAATAGTTTCAAAGTCTACATCACCAACTTTATCTAATAAATCGAAAGCATTTCCATAAGGCATCTCAACGTCGAGAAACACCAAATCTAAATCGTTATTTCTTATGAGCACTAATGCTTCATCAACGTTTTCAGCTTCGCCTAAAATGTCAACATTCGGACAATACTTTTTTAGATAATTCTTTAAAATATCGCGACTTGTTTCTTCGTCTTCTACTATAATAGCTTTTAATTTCATCTAGTCCTTTTTAAGTGTTACTACAACTCTGGTTCCTACATCTTCTTTATCCTGATAATCTTCTATGAACACATCAACCTTATCTTTATACATTTCATTTAAAATAGCAACACGTTTTTTAATATTGCCCATGCCTTTTGAATTTTGCTTTTTCTGATGTTCTGTTTTTAAAGATTTAGAACGTTCTCTTCCAATACCATCATCTGAAACACTAATGGTTATTTCATTCTTACTTTTTTTATCGATGGAAATGTATAAATGTCCCTTTTCCGTTTTATAACGCAATCCATGCCAGACTGCATTTTCAATATAAGGCTGTAAAAGCATTGGCGGAATTTGATATTCTGAAACATCTACAGCGTCATCAACTGTTATGCTGTAATCAAACTTATCTTTAAATCTGAAATGCTCTAATTTAGTATATAGATCGAGTAGTTCAATTTCCTTTTGCAACGGAATAAAATCTTCTTCGCTATTCTCTAATACAGATCGCATTAAATGTGAAAAATCAGATAAATATTTGTTGGCTGTCCGCTCATCACTACTGGCAATAAAACTATTTACCGAATTAAGTGCATTAAAGATAAAGTGAGGATTCATCTGACTTCTAAGCGATTTCAAAGCCAATAAATTATTTGCAAAACGTTGTTGTTTGATATACTTATACATCACAAAAGCAGTAACCGACAATAGTAATAGTCCTGCTATTAAAGCATAAATGATAAGTTGTTGGTTTTTAGTTCGTTCTTCAACAAGACTTTGGTTTAACTCTCTGTCACTTTCAAGACTGGTAATTCGGTTTTGTTGTTCGCTAATATTTCGTCTTAAGCGATCAGCCTGTGATAATTCCTGTTCTCTTTTAATATACAATTCATGAACAACTTCAGTGTAAGCCGTAAATGTCTCAAGTGCTTTTTGATAATTTCCAGCATCTACATATACATCTGAAAGTTTTTTTGTAGCATCCTTTTTTACTATTAAATCCTCCTTGTCATCAGCTTCCTCTATACTTTTTTCCAGATATGGAATTGCATTATCATAGTCCTTCTGCAAGGCATACGCATTTCCTATTTTATAGTTTTGTTTTTGTGATGTAAGCGCACTTGTATTGTCAATGATCGAATCACTTTCAACGGCTTTAACATCTTCAACAATTTCTTTCCTTAGTTTAATTTCTTTCTCGTAATTACGATTTGTATTTTGAAAATCGGCAACTGTAACTTTTTCTTCAAGAGCTCGTTTTTTGGTCTCTTTTTCTGCAAGATTCATGGAACTGTCAAAATAGATTTCAGCTTCATCAACTTTGCCGTAAGCATTAAAGGCCTGAGCAATTTTGGAATTGAGATCTACCACTTTAGGAGAAATCAAATGGTCTTTGGCTATTTTAAGACCAGATTGGTAAGCCTCAAGTGATTCATCATATTTTTTGATACTGAAATAGGTGTCACCTAAACCTTCATAGAGTGTAACTAATTGGTAATTTCCAAGTTCCTTTTTATGAATGGCATTATAGGTATCAATACTTTCCTGATAGTTTTTATTAAGCTCATAAGCTTTAGCCAAGCCTAATTTGGAATCATTTGTTTCTTCATTTTGAAGACTAATTCGATAATTATTAACTGCGAGATCATATTGTTTCCAAAACATGTAAACTTCAGCTAAAATCTGATAAGCTTCTGCATTTTGAGATACAGAATTACTATGCGTTAACGCTTCACCAACAAACTTGATGCTTTTAGCAACATCCTTTTTCTTATAAACAGCTACTGAGTCAATTAGAGCATTAAAGCGTTTTATGTCCTGTCTGAATTTAGAATTTATATTTCTACTTACAATAGGTTCAACTTCTATGGTA
The DNA here is from genome assembly GCA_018222875.1 of Algicola sp. Taxonomy (GTDB): domain Bacteria; phylum Bacteroidota; class Bacteroidia; order Flavobacteriales; family Flavobacteriaceae; genus Psychroserpens. The sequence goes on along the minus strand of JAAEZL010000091.1, from coordinate 2,787 downwards.
ATTCGATCCTCATTGGTTATTGTATAATAGACGGTTTCAAAATCTTTATGCCTTACAATCAGTTCATCACCTTTTCTTGCCTTTATCGTAAATCGGCCTTGCCAATCTGTAATGGTGTAAGCGCCTCCATTAATTTCAATATTAACCTTTGAAATTGGTTCATACGTATCACTTTCTCGTACTGAACCTCTGATATGTAATAAAGGTCCTCCTTGTTGTGCCTCCAGATTTTGAAGTGGTATGCATAACAGAAAAACAAGACTGTAGTTTAGGATTCGTTTCATTTGATGAATTTCAACAGAATAAACTTACATACTTTAATTCATTAAATAAAATAGAAAAAAAGCAAAACACAACTTAAGAGGTAGAAAAAGAATAGATTTACTCATTTAAAATCCTCTTACACTCATCCAAAAACTCACTTTACTCATTGTTGCTTTTTATTAAGAAAAGTTGCTCATAGTTTTACTGTATCAATCTTAAAACAGATAAAATGAAAACAATTCTTAAGTCGATAGTAATAGGTGTTTTAATGATAACGTGTTTATCTTGTAATGCCAACAACAAATCAAAAAAAGCAAATGTTGCTTTAGCCGAAACCGAAGAACGCGAAACTAACAGACAGTTTATTAAAGTGGCACTTTTATTAGATACAAGTAACAGTATGGACGGACTCATAGATCAGGCAAAAGCTCAGCTTTGGGATATCGTAAATGAACTGTCCTATGCAAAATGTGGTGATGAAAAACCCAATCTGGAAATTGCTTTGTACGAATATGGTAATGACAATCTTAATAGCAGAGAAGGTTATATTCGTCAGGTTTTAGCGTTTAGTAATGATTTAGATGAAATCTCAAAGCAATTATTTTCATTGACAACTAATGGTGGAAATGAATATTGCGGACAGGTCATAGAAACATCTTTAAATCAATTAAACTGGGGTAAAAATCAAGATGATTTAAAACTTATTTTCATTGCTGGAAATGAACCATTCACCCAAGGACAAATAAGCTATAAAGAAGCAGCAAAACATGCACACAAAAACGATGTTACTGTGAACACTATTTTTTGTGGTGACTATGAGCAAGGTATTTCAATATATTGGAAAGACGGAGCAGATTTAGCACATGGTGATTACATGGCAATCAATCATAATAAAGCCACTACTTACGTTGCGACACCTTATGATGATCAAATCCTGAAACTTAATCAAAAATTAAATAAAACCTATGTTGCTTATGGTCGTGCTGGTGAATCTAAAATAATGCAACAAGCACAGGAAGACACTAATGCAATGGGTTATAGTAGCGCTAATGCTGTAAGCAGAACAGTAAGTAAAAGTTCTCACTTATATAAAAACTCAACGTGGGATTTGGTGGATGCCGAAAAGGAAAAAGATTTCAAATACGAAGAGCTCGATGATGAAGACTTACCAAAAGAGTTAAAAGGAAAAAATGAATCTGAAATTAAAGCCTATGTCACTAAAAAACGTGAAGAAAGAGAAACCATACAAAATGACATTCAGACTTTAAATGAAAAACGACGTAAGTTTATTGCTGAACAAGAAAATGATACTGATAACAGATTAGAAAATGCTATGATTAAAGCGATAAAAACACAAGCTAAAGAAAAGAAATATAAGTGGTAAACTGATAGTCATTTTACTTATAAAAGCCTTTTAACATTAACTAAAAAAGTCTCGAAATATCGAGACTTTTTTAGTTATATAAGATTTATATTAGTTAATTGCAGGACAATTACACTCATACTTTTCTCTTCTACAATTAAAGTTATATCCTAGTGTTATTTGATGAAAACCACCATTATTAAACACTACAGAATTAGCTTGATAAGAGTACGTATAGGCAAATACAAAATTATTATAATCTACACCGATAAAAGGCGTGAAGTATTGTAATTTCTGACTGCTAACTCCCGTTCCCTCTTGGAATTCAGCTCCATCAAAACTTCTTCTGTACGATATTCCACCCCAGAGTTTTCCAAAGTCCATTTCTCTGTAGACTTTTAAATTAACATCAATTGAAGATTCCTCAGTAGCATCTCTGTACATGTACATTATTGATGGTTCGTAACTCCAAGGACTATTATATTTACTGAATGTATTTCCAATAGATAATAAATACGTTCTTAAGTTATCATAAGATAAGCCTTGTTCGTTAAAATTAACACCTTCATTATTAAGCAGATTTTTTACTGTAGCATGCGCATAGAAATCTATGAAATGATATGAAAATCCGAAATCAACATTAAAGTTAGTTGCGCTTTGCTCAACACCAGCAATAATTGGATCGAAACCATCTGCTAAAAATTCTGTTTCATCAAGTTTATACTGAATCAAACCAGCACTCAAACCAAATGATAACATGTTTAAATCTATTTCATTTCTTGAAAACATTAAATGATGTGCATACGTTAAATAAGCACCTGTTTGAGAGTGATACCCATTTTTATCATTATATACAATCCCTCCAACAGCCGAAGGAGAATCTCCAATTCTACTATTGATACTCAAGGTTTGTAAGTTTGGTGCTTCATCTTGTCCAAACCATTGTTGGCGAGCTGTTAACCTTACTTTAGCGCAGTTTGCTACTCCAGCCATTGATGGGTGGATTAAATAATAGTTATCAGTTAAATAATCTGAATAAATTGGTAATCCTTCTTGAGCCTTACCAATTTGAGTAAATAATGCTAAACTTGCTATTAAACAATATTTTTTAAAATTCATATCTAATTTATCTTTTCAGGGTGAAATGGGCTTTAAATTCT
>JAAEZL010000090.1:4467-12458 GCA_018222875.1 Algicola sp. | reverse complement strand
CTTCAGCAGTTGACCAAAAAACCTCAGGATTGTCATTAATGTATAATTCTGTAAATGCTTTTACTTTAGAGCCATCTTCAATTTTTTGTCCGAAGCCTTCTTTCAGAAAAATATATTTGAGTCCGCTTGATGTGGTAATGGTATCGTTTAAAACAATGTTTCTGTTATGATTGTTTTTTTTATCATTTCCACAAGATAGCACTACTAAGGCTAATAGTAATATTGAATATTTCATATCAGAAAAGAGATAATTATTTAATTTGCCGCGAAGATATGAAAATCGAAAGCAATTGTATTAATCTCTTCTAATCTAATGCACGCTTTGTGACATAAACGCGCCAACCAATTATTGCTAATTGGAATTTACTGGCTTTGCTTAAGTCTAAATTACGTTTGGTATAACTAGGTAAGACAGCTTTGTTAATTTTGGCCAGGATTTTAAATACCGCTTTCTTCATTCAAAATGACATATAGATATTTAAAAATACAGCTTTTGTGAGTGGTTGCCAAACGAATGCTTTAAATAGAATGTAAAACCTATTCTAGACTAAGTTTTACATTTTTGGTTGATTGTTTTTGATTGATTAAAATGATATCTGTTTCTATTATAAAGAAAAGATTATTTCGATTATTAGTTTTGCGAGTGTCATCATAATTTCTGGGTTTTAAAGGTTAATTATTTGATTTTTTTTTCGATTGAGTTTTCAATATATAAACTTGGAAATCCTTTAACCAAGCGTTTTTATCAAAATTCATGAAATTGAATATGATATTATAACTAAAAAGATGATTTATATTTCGATATTTATGTGACTCTCTTTATTGATGTTTAAATATGTAATTATAAATGGATGTTATAGTTTCTAATTATAATAATTTAAGAGGGTTTTTCAATGGATTTTTTTTAGCCTAGGGAATTTTCGTCTTCAAAATCTGCATTTTTATACGATTCATCTTTTTTAAAACCCAATAAAGTGGTGATCACCTGATTTTTAAGAAGTCGATTTTTTTGCTAATAATGTTAAATTTAATCATTTATTAAACCTATAAATCGATTAAACCTAAATTGATGATTACATTTGCGTAAAACAATATTTTAAATGAAACCTTTATTACTTTTTATATGTTTAGCCTTTACTGTAAACTCTGTATGTTCACAGGTAGTTATTAATGAGTTAGACTGTGATACTCCTGGAATCGATGATATGGAATTTGTTGAGTTGCTCTCTGAAACACCAAATTTTCCTTTAGATGGTTACGTTTTGGTATTTTTTAACGGTTCAGATTCAGGGATGAATTCCAGCTACTTTACTATTGATTTAGATGGTTACGTTACAGATGTGAATGGGTTGTTGCTCATAGGAAGTAATTCCGTGTCTCCTGTGCCTCAATTATTGATTTCTGAAAATGTTATCCAAAACGGAGCAGATGCTGTTGCTATTTATCAGGCAAACGATTTTGATTTTCCTGAAGAAACTGTTGCAACTATAACGAATCTTATCGATGTTCTAATCTATGATACTTCAGATAGTGATGATTTAGATATGATTGATATTTTTAATGACGATCCTAATTTTGCAGATATAGAACAAATCAATGAAGGTTCAAGTAATAATACCAATTCTATTCAGCGTTTTGAAGATATGGCTGGTAATGTGACTTACACTTCAACCACACCAACACCAAGGCAACTTAATGATGGAAGCGGAATTATCTTCAATGGCATAAGTATCAGTATTCCACAATCACAATATGTTGAAGGTGAAAGTTTTAATATTACGTTTACAACTCAAGAAAATGTAAGTGAAGACTTTAATTTTAATATTCTATTAAATAATCAGGGATTTGATTCGTCTGACTACACAGGAAACACGTCAATAACAATTCCTTCAGGGCAAAATACAGCGTCAACAACCATTACACTTATTGATGATACTGCTGATGAAGGTGATGAGGTGACCAGAATCAGATTTGAAAACTTACCAGTGCCTTACGTGCAATTAAACGATAATATCGAAATTAGAATTGTAGATAACGATTTTACAATGGCGTCTTTCGGCACACCTTTAGAGCCAACTTATGGAACTGTTGCCAGTACACAACCTAACGGTTACTACGATAGTTTAGATGGTTTGGCTGATGCTCAATTGCGTCAGGCTTTGCAAGATATTATAGCTGAAGAAGGCGTAGTGAGAGCACAAACGTATGCTGATGTTGTTGATATTTTGAAGGAAGCTGATCAAAATCCTGAAAACAGTAATGAGGTGTGGCTGGTTTATACAGAACAAGGTCGACCAAAGCTGGACTTTCAAACAGGTTCTGTGAGTACAGGAAGATGGAACAGAGAACATACGTATCCTCGTTCTCGTGGTGGCTTTTTTGATATTGAAGAAGATGATATTGCAGATGGAAGAGATATCTTCTGGAATACAACAGCAGATTCATTGCGTCACGGAAATTCTGATGCACATGCATTAAGAGCTGTTGATGGTCCCGAAAACAGCACACGAAATAATAAACATTATGGCGATCCGAATTTAGGTGGCTACGATGGCTCAGATGCGTCATCAGGAGATCCAGTGCGATTAGGAGAAAGTTTCCGAGGTGATGTGGCAAGAAGTGTGTTATATATGGAAATTAGATATAACGGCTTGGCAGTTGTTAATGGCTATCCGGAAAATGGTCCGGGAGAATTAGGTGATTTAGCAACCTTATTAGATTGGCATCGAAACGATCCTCCAGATGATTATGAGATGCATCGGAACAATGTAGTGTATACCTGGCAATTCAATAGAAATCCGTTTATCGATCAACCAGATTTAGTTGAATATATTTGGGGAGATAATGTTGGTGACGTTTGGGATCAGGCCTTAAGTGTTTCTGAATTTGATGTCACTGGCATTCAGGTGTTTCCTAATCCAACATCAAACAGGATTTACATCAGAGGACTCCAAAATGAAACCAAAATTGATGTTTTGTCTATTGAAGGACGACAGATAAAAAGCTTCAATTTGCAAAGTGACTCCTATATAGATTTAGACTTATCCAGCGGAATTTATTTGCTCAGTCTGAATTCAAACAACAGACAGATAGTCAAAAAAATAATCATCAATTAGTAACAAAAAAAGCCCAAATTTAATTTTGGGCTTTTTACTTTTTATGATGTTCAATTAGTTTCCTGTTGCTCTAATGTAGAGTTTATCGTCATTAGATTTGCCCATCACAATATCTGGAATAGCTTGGTCTTTCTCTTTCCAGCTGGCACTGGATTTGCGTCCGTCATTATCATCTAGAGAAATTTTTATACTTGTGATTTCTCCAGCTTTATTACGTTTCACTTTAGAGAACTTGGCATCAATACCATGTTTTTTAAGAGCTGCTTTTTGTTGCTCTAATGACGAGTCTGATGAATTTTTAGTAATTATAAATTCAGTAACTACATCTTCATCATCATAAGCTACGTAAACATTACTGACTTCAATTTGATACGGACTTCCATCTTCTTTTTCAATAAGAAGACCTTTATTTTTACTGTTTACAGTTCCTTCCTTTATCGTATTAATGACGATTACTCCGTTTTCTCCTTTCTTTCCATATGACTTTACAGCTGATTTGTCTTTTAATACTTCAATGTTGTCAATTTGATTGGGATTGATGGTATGCATCTCATCTTTATCAATCACTTTTCCGTCAAGAATATAAAGCGGTTCTTTGCCATCTGTTTCAAGTGTAAACCTGTTTTTTGAGTTTAGGATAACCTCGTCTTCAGATTCTGAAAATGAACCCTTAGAACCTCTTTTGGTCATAATGATTGCGCCATTTTTACCTTCACTACCAAATTTTTCTACAGCTTTTTTCCCTTTTAAAACAAATACAGATTCGATCTCTTCAGAATCAACATCTTCAAAAATTGACTTTTCAACTTTTTTACCGTTTAAAATGAAAATTGGCTCGTCTGATTCCTTAAAAATAATTTCGGAGTCTTCGTTATCGCCTGTTGAAAAGGTAAATTTGTTGTTCGTTCTAATCACATAAACACTGTCTTTGTTTCTCAGCGTTTTTATATCTGTTGTAGAAGAATTACCATCTTCATCTTCAATGACAACGACTTTATTAGTATTATTAGAAGTTTGCGTTCTTGTATTTTTGTTTAAAGTGCCAACACTAAACGTGTCATCGCTGCTTTTAAAATAGAATGGTTCTATTCCTTCCTCTTCAAGGATGTTGTATTTGGTTGCGTTTTTTTCGTTTTTAAAAGTGGTATTTATTACAATAATTTCGCCTTTCGAATTACGCTTAACAACTTTATATGTAAAGGTAATGCCTTTGCTTTTTAATTCTTCTTTGATTTTTTCAAGATCTTCATCACTGGTTTTTTTTGTGATGATAATCTCAATGGATTCGCCTGAATCAGAACTTTGTTCAGAAGTCTTGTTTTCTTCCTTGGCTGTTTCTACATAAATGGTTTTTAGATTAAAACTCATTACGAAGAAAGCTAACAGCGGAAGAACTAGCATTAGTTTGAATTGATTTCGTTTTTTTGATTTTGATTTGTGTAACATAACGATTCGTTTTTTGATTAATGATGTGTAAAAATTATTTGTAACTACAAGTTGATGATTTTGTACGCTGGCTTTTAATAACACTGTTTGGTAGCTTTTTTCACAAGATGATACGAATTGCGCTTTTTGATCTGCTATAAACTCTAAATTTTGTTGTAAAGCCTTTTTGTACAGCCATACAAATGGATTAAACCAGAGAAGTATGCAAGTTATTTGAGCAATAATAATGTCTATGGAGTGGAGTTGTTGTATGTGCGCTTTTTCATGGTTTATAATGTGTTGTAGTTCAGTACTGTTGAAGTGTATTGGGTTATAAACAATCCAATTAAAAAATGAAAAAGGAGCAACGTCTTTGTTAGTTTCTATGAGCTTAAAATTTTGAAAATATTTCACATGTCCAAATTTCAAGATGCGTTGAAGTGAAAGCAATTCTATAATAAATTTTACTATGAAAAATACGAGACCTAATATATAAGTCAATGATAGTAAGTCTGTAAGATTAAATTCTTCGACCTGCATAACAGTTTGGTTGTTACTATAAGGTGTAACAGTATATTCTGGTAATTGAACAGGAGTGTATTCAACATAAACAGGAATGACAACTAAAGGAATACAAGACGCAATTAATAATCCGAATAGTAAAAACCAGCGATTAGAATTAAAAAAAGTATCGCGTTGTAAAAACAATTTATAGCATGCATAAAAAATAACAATGACCGCTGAAGATTTTAAAAGATAGTCCATACTTACTTTTTGTTTTCAATTAATGCAATGATGTCTTTTAATTCATCGACGCTTATTTTTTCTTCCTTAGCAAAGAACGAAACGACATTTTTGTAAGAATTATTAAAATAGCTTTCAATAGCAGTATTCATAAAACGAGCTTTATAAGACTCTTTGCTAACCACAGGAAAGTATTGATGTGTTTTTCCGTAGGCATTATAACTGACGTAGCCTTTCTCTTCTAAATTTCTGATGATGGTCGAAAGTGTATTATAATGTGGTTTATCTTCCTTTATTTCTGCCAGAACATCTTTTACAAAAGCCTTTTCCAGCTTCCATAAAATATGCATGATTTCCTCTTCTTTATTCGTAAGCTTTTGCACAGTATTGATTTTTAATAAATTACAAAACAAACATATAACTATTTTTATAGTTATACAACTATTTATTTAGTTATTTAACTAAAAATTAAGTTTTGAAAACTATATTTACTATTATTCAGATGAAGTAGTATCTTCGCAAAAAAATGGATTACATGAGTTTACTTTGGATCATTTTAGGGTTAGTGCTTTTGGTTATAGGAGGAGAGTTTTTAGTGCGTTCTTCAGTTGCTCTATCCTTTAAATTGAATATTTCTAAAATGGTTATAGGAATGACAGTTGTTAGTTTTGCAACGTCAGCTCCTGAACTTTTAGTAAGTTTAAATGCGGCATTGACAGGTTCTCCTGCAATTGCTTTAAACAATGTTATTGGTTCTAACATCGCTAATATAGGATTGGTTTTAGGAATTACAGCCTTGGTGAGTTCAATAGCTGTTGATAAAAGCTTTTACAAACTCAACTGGCCGGCAATGATGCTGTTTTCAATAGCATTATATTACTTTTTAAGTAATGATAATCAGCTTACACCAATTGAAGGCTGTGTGTTATTCGGAGCTTTAGTTCTTTTTTTAGTTGTATTGCTGAAAGCAGCAAAAAAAGAAAAAGTTTTGGAAGCAGTAGATGATAGCCTTGCTGTTGTTTCAAATTTTAAAATAGGTATTTGGTTACTCATAGGAGCCGTTGCCTTGTATTTTGGTTCTGTATGGCTGGTTGATGGTGCAAAGGAACTGGCTGCTGCACTTGGCGTTAGTGATGCAGTCATTGCAGCAACAGTTATAGCCATCGGGACAAGTGTTCCAGAACTAGCAGCTTCTGTTATTGCTGCTGTTAAAAAGGAAAAGGCCTTGTCGCTGGGTAATTTAATAGGCTCAAATATTTTCAATATTGGATCTGTTTTAGGCTTAACATCGATTATCAAAACGATTGAAGTCACAGATGCCTCAATTTTGTCACGTGATATTTATTGGATGCTGGCCTTTGCAGCTGTATTGATTCCGTTAATAATTATTCCTAAGCGTATGAATATCTCCCGATACAAAGGCATGTTATTAGTTGTGGCTTACGGCATGTTTATTTTCTTCGCTTTTAAATCTTAGTACAAAAAAACGCCTTCTCATGAGTTGAAGAAGACGTTTTTGAACAAAACAGTATTATAATTTAGCTAATATTAGCTGATTTTACCGTCTTAACAATTCGACCAGCAATTTTGTATGGATCACCATTTGAAGCTGGACGACGATCTTCTAGCCAGCCTTTCCAGCCTTTTTCTACAGTGATAATAGGAATACGTATTGAAGCACCTCTGTCTGAAATACCATAAGAGAAATCTGAAACATGCGCAGTTTCATGCAAACCTGTTAAACGCTCATCATTAAATTCTCCATAAACAGCCATGTGCTCATCTACTACAGGTCTGAAAGCTTCACATATTTTCTCATAGGTTTCTCTGCTACCACAAGTTCTTAGCGTTGTATTTGAAAAATTAGCATGCATTCCAGAACCATTCCAGTCACCTTTAACTGGTTTTGGATGGTACTCTATATAGTAACCATATTGCTCTGTTAAACGATCTAATAAATAACGTGAAATCCAGATTTCATCTCCAGCTTTTTTAGCGCCTTTTGCAAATAATTGATATTCCCATTGTCCTGAAGCTACTTCCTGATTAATGCCTTCAAAGTTTAATCCGGCAGCAATACATAAATCTGCATGTTCTTCTACAAAACTTCTGCCATGAGTATGTCGTCCTCCAACAGAGCAGTAATACATTCCTTGAGGGCCAGGATAACCACCAATAGGGAACCCTAAAGGTAATTGTGTGTGCTTGTCCATAATAAAATACTCCTGTTCAAACCCAAACCAGAAATCATTATCATCATCATCAATTGTTGCTCTTCCATTAGATTCATGTGGAGTGCCATCAGCATTTAAAACCTCTGTCATTACTAAATAACCATTTTCTCTTGCAGGATCAGGATAGATAGCCACAGGTTTTAGTAAGCAATCTGAAGAACCTCCTTCAGCTTGACGTGTTGAACTTCCATCAAAAGACCAGATCGGACAATCTTCTAATTTACCACTGAAATCTTCTTCAATTTTAGTTTTACTTCTCATGTTTTGGGTTGGCTTATAACCATCTAACCAAATGTATTCTAACTTAGATTTGCTCATGCTGTGTTTAATTTAATTAATTTAAGTAACAAATATTATATTTTTGCGCTTTTGGTCAAAATAAATAGGGTGATTTTAGACAAAATGTTATCAACAATTGTTTATACCCTGTTTTTTTTAGGGTGAATTAGATTATATATTTATAATTGATTAA
>JAAEZL010000090.1:0-4457 GCA_018222875.1 Algicola sp. | reverse complement strand
TTAATAATTAGTTAAATTTGCCCTGTAAAATTTTAAAAACATATAAATATCATGTCTAAACTTAGATTTCATGCTTTAAAAGAAGTATTCAAACACAAACCGATTCATATTGAGGAAAACCAAAGGCGCTCTGAAATATTTGGAGCTAATGTTTTTAACGAATCAATAATGCGGCAATACTTAACGAAAGAGGCTTATGAAAGCGTTATGAATGCTGTTGGGAAAGGTTCAAAAATAGAGAGAAGTGTTGCAGATCATATTTCGACAGGTATGAAAGAGTGGGCAATTTCTAAAGGAGCTACGCATTATACGCATTGGTTTCAACCCTTAACTGGTGCAACTGCTGAAAAGCATGATGCCTTTTTTGAAACCATAGGTAATGGATTGGCTATTGAGAAATTTGGAGGCGGACAATTAGTTCAGCAAGAACCTGATGCTTCAAGTTTTCCTAATGGAGGCATAAGAAATACGTTTGAAGCCAGAGGTTATACAGCTTGGGATCCTACTTCACCAGCTTTTGTGTATGGAACGACACTATGTATTCCAACGGTTTTTGTGGCCTATACAGGTGAGGCATTAGATTATAAAACACCTTTGTTGAGAGCGCTTCAGGCTGTTGATAATGCTGCGGTTTCTGTGTGTAAATATTTTGATAAAAGCGTTAAAAAAGTGAATGCGTCCTTAGGTTGGGAGCAGGAATATTTTTTAATAGATAGCGGATTGGCAATGTCAAGACCAGATATCATGTTAACTGGCAGAACATTACTTGGGCATTCTCCAGCTAAAGGTCAGCAGTTAGATGATCACTATTTTGGAACCATACCCAACAGAGCAATGGCTTATATGCGTGATTTGGAAACCGAATGTATGTTATTGGGAATTCCTGTTAAAACCAGACATAATGAAGTGGCTCCAAACCAATTTGAACTGGCTCCAATTTTTGAAGAAGCTAATTTAGCCGTAGATCATAATTCATTATTAATGGATGTGATGGATAAGGTTGCAGAACGTCATAACTTTAAAGTCTTATTTCATGAAAAACCATTTGCAGGTGTAAATGGCTCTGGAAAGCATAACAACTGGAGTTTGAGTACAGATACTGGAGTTAATTTATTGAGTCCAGGAAAAACACCAATGAGTAACCTTCAGTTTTTAACCTTTTTTATTAATACCATCAAAGCAGTTTATGACAATGAAGAATTACTAAGAGCAGCAATAGCTTCTGCAAGTAATGATCATCGTTTAGGAGCAAATGAAGCGCCTCCTGCTATTATTTCAGTATTTATTGGCGAGCAGTTAACAAATACACTTAATGAGTTAGAAAACGTAACCAACGGTAAATTATCACCTCAGGAAAAAACCGATTTAAAATTAAATGTTGTTGGTAAAATTCCTGATGTGTTACTGGATAACACAGATAGAAACCGTACATCTCCATTTGCTTTCACTGGAAACAAGTTTGAATTTAGAGCAGTAGGTTCAACAGCAAATTGTGCTAATCCGATGACAGTTTTGAACACCATTGTTGCAAAACAATTAATTGATTTTAAAGCTGAAGTTGATGCTTTAGTTTCTAAAAAAGAAATGAAAAAAGATGATGCAATTTTTAATGTATTAAGAGAATATATTAAAAAATCGAAGCGTATTCTTTTTGAAGGTAATGGTTATGGTGAAGCTTGGGAAAAAGAAGCTAAAAAAAGAGGGTTGAGTAATAATAAAACAACTCCTGAAGCTTTAAAAGCTAAAGTGTCAAAGAAAGCAATTCGACTTTTTGAAGAGATGAATGTCATGAATAAGATTGAATCTGAAGCACGTTATGAAATTGAGGTTGAAGAGTATGTGCTTCGAATTCAAATTGAAGGTCGTGTTCTGGGAGATATTGCCCGTAATCACGTGGTGCCAACTGCAGTTCGTTATCAGAATATTTTAATTGATAATGTTAAAGGGCTTAAAGAAATCTACGGAACTTCTTTCAAAAAACTGGCAAAAGAACAACTCAATTTAATTGAGCAAATTTCTAATCACATTGAAAGTATTAATTCTAATGTCACCAAAATGATAGAAGAGCGTAAAAAAGCAAATGCTATGGAGGATTTAGAAAAGAAAGCTGCTGCCTATTGTCATGTTGTAAAGCCATTATTTGAAGATATCAGATATCATTGTGATAAATTAGAACTGTTAGTCGATGACGAACTTTGGCCATTAACAAAGTACAGAGAACTTCTTTTTACTAAGTAGGACTTTTTTTGTCGGAGAAATCACTTTTTAACTATAATTCTTAACTGCTAATCGAATTTATATCTTTAGTTAGTTAAGAATTATAGTTATTTGAAGTGTAATTGCATTGTACTGCTCATCCCTACTATTGAAAATAAAGTATTATGTCAATAAGAGTGCTACAAAATCTCAACAGCTCAATTGCGTCATTTTAGTTAATCTGTTTTAATGTTAAATCCAATAGACGTCAATTAATAAGGTTTGTAATTCATAGGTTTAATTTATCCTGTATGACCACAGTTTTACAGGCTTTTTTATGCTTGAATACATAGAGTATGTACGTATTTCTACTCTATTTGTAAGAAAAAAGTGGTATTTCAACGCTTAATCCTTACAACTAATCGAAAAACCCGTTAACGCCTCATTCCTAGCCACATATTTTGTTAAGTTTGTAGTGCTATTAATCAATTTTTGTAAAAATGAAGAAGTTACTACTAAGTGTGGCTGCTTTAATGTTTGCTACATTGCTATTCTCTCAAGATGACTCGAAAGATGTCAATGAGGATTTAACACATGATGATGTCGTAAAGACAGAATTAAGTATACAAGCAGAATCGTAAACACTTTATCAGTTACAAAAAGAAACAGTTAAATAGAATCTATTTCTATTCAACTAGAAAGACAAACGGATTACAATTATTCGTTTGTCTTTTTTTTAGATGTAGTTGAAATTATAAAAAAGATAATCTATTGATAATTAATTTTTTATATTACATTCCAGTTATCCCTAAATTGTGAACTAAAATCGCTTTCGTTATTAATTAGATTCGTTTAATTAATATTAAAATTGATGATAGCACAGCCATTTTATTATACAAGAGCAATTTTGCTTTTTATCTTTTTCATGCCTTTCAAGGCATTGACTCAAGAAGAAACATCGCAAGTTGAACCCGAAGCTAAGATTAAAATTGCTTACAAGACCGAATTTTATGATTTAAGAGGTACAAATGCCTTTGATATAGCCATCGGAACTTCTGTGATTAATGGAGATTTTGTAGATCCAATGTTTGAGATTTACAGTCATATAGGCTACAAAAGACATCTAAGTCCGCATTTCGGAATAGATATTGGCTATCACAAATTTAATTTAGCTTTTATCGATGTGTACAACGAAGGCTTTATGTCATTCGATGTGAATCTTGAATTAACTGTTCTTCCACACAAAGTATTTTCTCCTTTTTTGTTTGCTGGAGCTGGTCTTAATGCATCCAACCATTTCAAAGAAACTGCTAATAAATTTCAGGGTGGTATCGGACTTGAATATATCGTAACTCAAAAAATTGGTGTTAAACTATATACAGATTATAACTATGTGTCAAGTGATACATTAGATGGTCTTGAAGCTGGGAATTCGGATGACACCTATTTTAGATTGGCTATTGGTGTTAATTTTTATTTCGGAGGTTCGAAAATAAAATCAAAAAAACTCAAAGAACAAGCTACTGTTATTGATTCTAATCTTTTAAATGATGAATATTACATTAAAAAATAGATAACTATTATTACTTTTGTGGTCTAATTTCAGGTTATGAGTGAAGACATAAGTAAGCGCTATGCACAACGTGGTGTTTCGGCATCAAAAGAGGATGTGCATAATGCCATAAAACATATAGACAAAGGATTATTCCCTAAAGCATTTTGCAAAATTGTTCCGGATTATTTAACCAATGACGACAACTACTGCCTGATAATGCATGCAGATGGGGCAGGCACTAAATCATCTTTAGCGTATATGTACTGGAAAGAAACTGGAGATCTTTCAGTTTGGAAAGGTATTGCTCAAGATGCTTTAATTATGAATATCGACGATTTATTATGTGTTGGTGCAACTGATAATATCATGCTGTCTTCAACTATTGGTCGAAACAAAAACCTGATTCCTGGAGAGGTTATTTCTGCTATTATCAATGGAACAGAAGAGCTTATTAAAGATTTAAAATCGTTTGGAGTAACCATTCATTCCACTGGAGGCGAAACTGCAGATGTTGGAGATTTGGTGAGAACTATTATTGTAGATTCTACTGTAACTGCCAGAATGAAACGCTCTAAAGTTATTGATAATGCCAATATTAAAGCTGGCGACGTTATCGTTGGTTTAGAAAGTTTCGGACAAGCAACTTACGAGGCTGAATACAATGGAGGTATGGGAAGTAATGGCTTAACATCTGCACGTCATGATG
>JAAEZL010000291.1 GCA_018222875.1 Algicola sp. | reverse complement strand
CGATGAACAAATTCCTCATCAAATTCATCTCGACGTAAACGGTCAGCAGTCGCGCATAACCATGACGGTTGTTAAGGATGTCGAACCTGAAGTAATAACTTTAAGCCTCAATGTAAAACTTAAAGAACTGCAACAAACATGGAACGGGGTTGCTTCCCCAGTGTCGGATGCATTCGATGATGGAACTCTGTACTCCCAAGTACGCTGCTTATTTAATTTAGAACAGGGTTGTGTCGTTTGGATGGTAAACCACATAACACTTCCAAATGGTGCGAAAATGTCTGCTGATAAGTTGGCCTATTTACCAGGATTGGTAGTAAGATCTGGAAAATTAGTGGCACTCTAGGTCAGTCGAGTCTACCAATTACATCACACAGGCATCTCTGGGCTATTGCCCTTTGATGCTTAATTCGTTTTATTGAAATAAAGAAGTGACGATCTGATTAGCTACTATCATTAGCCGTCGAGCCTCAAGTCTAAACCTCATTAAAGAACAAAAACAGGAAGCAACCACCTACCTGAATAAATTTAAAGTAAGAAACTATTTGGTTTCACAATCAGACTGGGATTCTAACGGATGGTTTTTATGTATCAAAAATCATGACAAATAAGTACAAATTTCTGTTTTTACAATTTAACAAACACGAAAATATGGATAATATAAATTTTAAATCTGAATTTATAGCGGATGATTGTGTTAGAGTTTTTATTGAAATAAATAAAAAGATGTTATACGCAGACTTTCAATTTCTACTCCAACCTATTTTAAATCCTAAGACGGCAAAATTGTACGCATTCGAAGTTTTGAGTAAAGTAGTCCGAACGAGCAGTGAGTTCATAAAAAGTAATGATTTTTTAAATTATTTAGGTGATGGTTTTATAAAAATTTCAGCCACAACTAAGATTCAGTGGGTAAGAAAAACATTTAACAAAAACAAGAAAATATTAAAATTCTCAATAAACATCTCATTCAAATGCATCGAAGATAATGAGTTCTTAAGTAAAGTCTCATCATATGATGGCAGAAATATAATTGCTTTTGAGGTTAACTTTGATGGTCATTACAGTAACATTATTAAAAATAAAAAACTTAAACTAGGATTAGACATACTTAGGGAAAATAATTTTTTATTATTTTTTGATAACTTTAGAATCAATAAAAGATATAGTATTAATTTACTATACATTTTCAATTGGGATCTAGTAAAAATTGATAGGGAATCATTATTTAACTATCACTTAGATGATGAACTGGATTTTTTAATCAAAGTCGTGTCTTCCCATTGTTCAATGGTTTCCCTGCAAGGTATTGAAACCTCGCACCAATATAATGAATTTAAAAATACAGTTTCTCTAATGCAAGGTTACTATTTTTTACCTCCGATTCATCATATAGATGCAATAGAGAAATTTAATATTTAAAATATGACAGGTGACTATATTTATAATATCTGAATCAAGAAGTTACGATCTGATCCGCTCCATAGTGCTGTAAGGGTTCGCTCATATGGGCGAGAGAAAGGGCAGCCTTCTGTAAGCGAGAACACCCTTGTAATTTAACGGTAGGCGTTCAGAAACTCTATGTATCCAAAAAGAAGTGGAATAAGCGGGATGGCAATCATAAGCGCTCCCTATCTGACACGGCAATCTATCGAGTGAAACAGTTGTTAGGTGGGAAATTAAGCCTGAGAAATTACAATGCTCAGGTTGGTAAAACCTACACCATTATCAAAGATCTGAACAAGCCTACGGGGCTAGGCGTACCCAAAACTCAGTATATTGTTTAAAACTCTATCTTTTTCTTTTTCAGGCAACTTCATCCTCAACTCAGATTAGGAACAAAGCCAGGCTGAGCATCAAAATATACCAAGTGAGAATTAAATTCGAAATGAAAACAAACATCACATTAAGACCTGATTCTACC